>CAYZQH010000460.1:0-1502 GCA_964480055.1 uncultured Cellvibrionaceae bacterium | reverse complement strand
TGAGCGTTAATATTGCTCCAGTTAACCAGACCGGCTCTGTTGTGATTTCGCCATTGATCGCTATTTATAGATGGGTGTAATAAAACATCAACTGTTGTGTGCGCACTCAACGCTGCAAGCAGCCCCCAATAGCAATCTTGTGCCCTATCCAGCATGGGTGCCCAATCCCCCTTTGGGTGAGGCCAGGCCAGCAAAACCGTCCGTACGGGCGCCCACTCAGGAAGAAGCTTAGAGTTTACGGTCATAATTTAGGATAAGAATATTTGGTACTTGAAATGGTTTTTGCTACTAATACCGATAAAACTTTAATTGCCTATCTAAAGTTTTTAAGCGCTTACCTTCAGTTAAGTTAACGTCAAGCATTCCAAAATAAAGGTACCCGTCTTTAATTTGCACAATATTTTTTGGCTTTACCCCAGCAACACCTTTGCCGCCTGTAACACTGATAAGGTCTAAGGCAAAAACCTTACTCCCACCTTGATTGGGGTGTATCTCGCCAAGCCGATACTGATAGTCATTAGTATATTTACGGTGCACCACGAAGCAGTCGCTGTTTGTATACTCTACCGTTTTAAATGTTAGCTGAGTAAATGTCACTGTCAGTTGTGTTTGCTCATACACCACTTGTTCGGCGCTAAACACCTTGCGACAGTCACGCTGCCATCGCCCCTGCATTTTTTTCATGAAATTCAAGCCTGGGTCCAATCCAATCATTGGAGAGGCCAGAGCAGTAGAGCCCATCATACAAAAGGCCATAAACACACTAAGAAAAAAGCTAACGCGCATGACTCTCAACCTTTGGACAATGATCTCAGTGAAGGAAAGACGGTGCAGTATGGAGGGTATGCGATACACACTCCCACTATTCGGCTCTGTTATTCCCCAATAAAATATTCGGCCATTTTGCCCGACCAAACATCTTGATCCAATACACCAATATGCTTCATTTTTATAACGCCGTTAGCATCAACAACAAACGTTTCTGGCGCCCCAGTAACACCCAACGATAAAATCAGAGAGCCATGCACGTCGGCTACGTTAGCAATATAAGGATTGCCGCTTCTAACTAATAGGTCATTGGCGGCTTTCACATCGTCTTGATAGTTTACGCCGTATATTGGTATACCCATTTGCGCGAGCTTTAACAAAAACGGATGCTCATGCTTGCACGATGGGCACCAAGTGGCCCACACGTTCAACAAATATGGCTTACCTTGATTCAGGTTTTTGGGCGTTAACATTACGCTTTCATCAGCTAAAGAAGGTAATGAAAACTCAGGCACGGGCTTATCAATAAGTACTGATGGCAACGTGTGAGGGTCTAATTTTAGACCAACCCCTAACAACACCGCCAACAATATAAATATGCCGAACGGGATGAACAGCTTGGATCGATTCATAAGTTAACTCACTACTTTATTCCAACTTTATGCTGTTGCACTAACATTGGGGTCAGATGAGCTTTGACTGCCTTGTGGGGCTTCATTACTCAACTTACTTCG
>CAYZQH010000459.1:0-1543 GCA_964480055.1 uncultured Cellvibrionaceae bacterium | reverse complement strand
GATATTCGTACCACTGAGATTTACACCCATGTGGTTAAACGCGGCGGTAAAGGCGTAATAAGCCCTATTGATTAGGGCGCTGCGGAGCCAAATATAAGTGCTCACTTGATACTGGCGGTATTTTGTCTGGTTCGGTAGCCGCTACTACAATAACGGCGCCATCACCGCCATCAAGCGTTGTGTTTGTTCAACTGTGCCAATGGTAATTCTTAAACCAAGCTTACCATCGGTGCCTGGCTTTGGTCGCACCAATATATTTTCTTTGGTTAGTTGCTCATTAATGACTTTGGCATTTTTAGGAAACGCCCAAATAAAATTGGCGCCACTGGGCCAGTATTCAACATTATGATTTTGCAAAAATGCTTCAAAGACCGGTTTCGCTTCATCCATCACTTCACGCACATAGGCTTGGGTGAGTTCCGGCTTAGAAAGCGCAGCTCGCACAGCCACCACGGCTAACTGATTTACATCATAGGGGCCGCGTACATTTAATAGCGCATCAATATTTTGCTTAGCAGAGATAACATAGCCCAAGCGTAACGAGGGAATGCCCCAGGTTTTGGAAAATGTCCGGGTTACCACAAGGTTAGGTAGCTCATCGACTAAATCTGCAACTGTTTCGCCAAAATACTCAAAATAGCATTCGTCCACCAATATCGCCGCCTTAGGCGCCGTTTTTGCAATGGCAATGATATCTTCACGCGGCACTACGGTACCACTGGGATTATTGGGGTTGGCAATGCAAATAACTTTTGTATCTGGCCGTACTGCATCTATCACCGCTTGCGTCGGGAACCCTCCATCTTTGCTGTATTCAGGCGCGCGAATGATGGCATTTTCTATTTTTGCGCACTGGCTATACATAGGGAAGGATGGAGCAGGGATAATCACTTCATCATTCGCATTACATGCCGAGCGAATAATTAAATCTATGCCTTGATCCGAGCCATTTGTAATCATCACTTGCTCTGCCGGCACTTGGCAGTAATTTGCAATCACCTGTGTAATATCCCCATACGACGGATACATTTGTAGGCGGCCGCTTTTAATGTATTCTATCAGCGCCTCTTGCACTACATTCACCACAGGCACAGTTCGTTCGTTAAAGTCCAACAGTAAATGTGACTGGGCATCTCTTCCGTCTAGCGGCGGGGCATAGGCGCCCATGGCATCAATGTGAGGTTTAAAGATGGACATAAAGGGTCACTCAAATACAGCGATGAAAACGGGCTCTAAAGCAGGACCAAATTATCACGATGTATCAGCTCGTCGTAATCTTTGTAGCCCAATAAATTATTAATTTTACCTGTTGGTTGACCGGCAATCTTTTGCGATTCGTCACTGCTGTAATTAACCAGCCCGCGTCCAATTTCCGCCCCTTTTGAATTTTTAATCGCCACTAAGTCACCGCGAGTAAAAACCCCTTCAACGCGCTTGACGCCCACAGGCAACAAGCTTTTACCTTGCTCACTAAGTACTCGTTCGGCGCCGTCATCCACAACAATTGCGCCATGGGTTTGCATTTGCCCAACCAACCAACGTT
>CAYZQH010000458.1:0-1569 GCA_964480055.1 uncultured Cellvibrionaceae bacterium | reverse complement strand
CTGTAGATGGCCCGGGCAATACCGAAAAAAACAGGTTTTTATTGAAAGCTACTCGTTTAGCCGCAAGTGATTGCGATGACGGAGTGTTTCGGATTGATTCTGCCGGATTTAAAGACCGGGATAAAAATGATGATGGTACGTTTACTGACGGTTGGGAAGATTAAAAATGGATAGCGTTAACTTAAAACAGCACCAAAAGGGCTTTACTCTTGTAGAGCTAATGATTGCTATTGTTGTGCTGGGCATTCTAATAGCCGTAGCTGTACCTTCATTTACTAAGCAAATTCAACGTAATCAAATGCGCAGCGCGGTTGCAGATTTTATTACTGCGGTAGCTTATGCGCGGGCAGAGTCTGTTAAACGCGGTGATGTGGTCCATGTGTATTCAGCCACTGCGGATTGGAGTACGGGTTGGTGTGTTACCACCAATAAGGATGGGTGTGGTGATATTAATACCACGTTGATCCGTCAGTTTGATGGTTTAGGTAAGCTAAAGCTCACCGGTGAAGATAGTACAGATTTGCTTTCTTTTAACGCTGAAGGCTATTTAGAGAATGGAAATGACGTTAAGCATTTGTCGCTGTGTGCAGTGGCAGGTGAAGAAGGCAAAAAAATTGAGGTTTTACCTTTGGGGCAAACTTTGGTAAGTAAATGCCCCTGTAATGCAAACAAAGTTTGCTCTTAGTTATTAATAATGAATTTAGCAAGTTAGGTAATGGTATGAAACGGATTAACTCTAAACAAACAGGCTACTCTATCGTAGAGGTCATGATATCTGTATTGGTATTGGCCATTGGCTTTTTAGGTATGGCGGGGTTGCAAGCTACCAGCTTACAAAATTCACAGCGTTCGGTATTACGTACCCAAGCAGCGTATTTAAGCTATGAAATTTTAGATAAAATGCGTTCAAACAATAGCGCCCCAGCTTACAATGCGTACAAAGGTGCATCAGGCGCATTGGGTGCTGTTACCAATTGTTTGGCTCAAGAGTGCAGTGACGCTCAGCTGGCCAATTTTGATGTTGCCGAGTGGCGTTGTTCACTGGGTCAAGAAGCGGCCTGTAGCGCCCTTCCTGACGGTGCGTTTGCCGGGCTGGATAATGCATTGCCAGGCGGCACAGGGGTTATAGAAGACGGCGTTAACGGTGCAGTGAAAATCACCATTCAATGGGATGAAAGCCGAAATCAAAATGCGGATATACAAGACTTTGTTCTGGAAACTAAGCTGTAGAGAGGAATAAACAATGAATAAATACTCCAAAATTATACAGCGTGGTTTTAGCCTTGTTGAATTAATGGTTGCAATGTTACTTGGCCTTGTTTTGATTGGCGGCATTATGCACGTGGTGGTTAGTAATATTCAAACCTTTAACTCCACTGAAGGTATCGCCCGCGTGCAGGAAAATGCACGTTTCGCTTTAGGGGAGTTAAGTAAGAATATTCGCCAGGTTGGGTTTAAGGGCTGCATGTCTGAAAACCCCATCGTACCCAGTGCGGGCGCTCTATACGATTTAAGCGCGGTGGATATTATTTCTCATGATGTAGGTGCCAATGCAAATTCAATCACTGT
>CAYZQH010000457.1:0-1581 GCA_964480055.1 uncultured Cellvibrionaceae bacterium | reverse complement strand
TTGGGCTATTTTTAGTTACCTATTTTTTCTACATCGTAATATCCACTGCGCCTGCCACATGGGCTGCAGGCATGCTAGTAAAAAACGCCCCTAACGTATCACTTGCAGGCGTTAGCGGCAGTGTATGGCGCGGCGAAGCCGCCAATGCAAAAATCACCATAGACGGCCAAACCATTGACCTTGGCCAACTGTCATGGCAATTAAAGCCCTTGGCGCTTCTACAAATGAAAGCGTGCGCAAATATCATCAGTGATTTGATGGCCGGCAATGTCTGTAGTAATGCCGGTGGTAAGGTTGAATTAAAAGAAGGCATGGTGAACCGCTTCCCCGCTAACTTGTTAAATAACGCCATGGGCGTGCAGCTCGGCGGCACCGCAGACATCGCCGTAAAAAATTTTGAAGCCACCGACGACGGGTTTATTTACGCACTAGAAGGTGATCTAATCTGGGAAGGGGCCAGCATCAATGTGGGTACCGGTTGGTTCAGCCTAGGAGACTACGGCATTGAGCTGTCAGAAAACGGCAGTGGTGGTTTGTATGCAGATATCTCTGATGTAAAGGGTGAGTTTGAAGTGGATGTGCGCGGCGATATTAAACTGCGCGAAATGCCAAAAATGAGTGGCACCATTAAGCCTTCTGAAGCTGCGCCCTTTGAAATAAAACAGGCGCTGAGCCTTTTTGGTGAGCCGCTCGATAATGGTGGGTATAAAGTTCAGTTCCCATAAATTGTTACACTCCCTCCAATGAAATTTCGAAGCCCTTTTTCTACACTAAAAACAGCAAGCCTTTTAAGCTTGCTGTTTTTTTATGGCGCGCTTTCAAGTACAGCACACGCTGTGGCTACAGAACCTACCGCCAGCGCTGAATCAATACTGCCCAAAACTGCGCCCCCCAATCCAAATAGCAACCACTGGTATCACCACCGGGCCGACATTATGGGCACACAGATCCAAATGTCTTTTTGGTTAGAAGACAAACAAGCTGCCAGTAATGCCAAACAAGCCGTAATAAAAAACTTACACCGTATCGATCAAGCCTACTCGCCGTACAAACCTACCAGCCGATTAAGCCAGCTGAATGCACAAGCGCCAAAAGGCCCCACCAAAATCAGTAAAGAATTTAGTTACCTGCTGGATAAATCTCTTTACTACAGTAAGTTAACCCAAGGCGCATTTGATATCACCTTTGCCTCCCTCGGGTTTCATTACAACTACCGCAATAAAAAACAGCCTACCCAAACACAAATTCGCAATTTGCAACCGGCCATAAATTATCAGTGGGTCACATTGAATACGGACAAACTAACCGCTTCTTACAAACACCCCAACGTTAAAGTGGATTTAGGCGGTATTGCCAAAGGCCACGCCGTAGATCAATCCATTCATATTTTAAAAGAATTTGGCGTAAAGCATGCCACTGTAAGCGCAGGTGGCGACAGTAAAATTTTGGGAGACAAAAGGGGTAAGCCGTGGTTAATTGGTATTAAAAACCCCCGTTTATCGGGCAAACCCGGCGAGCGCACCACAGTTTTGACCTTGCCTTTAGAAGATACCGCCGTAAGTACCTCTGGGGATTACGAAC
>CAYZQH010000456.1:0-1583 GCA_964480055.1 uncultured Cellvibrionaceae bacterium | reverse complement strand
CCCACCAAAAAGCCAAAGGGGTAATTGGGTTCAATCTTCCTTCCTTTATATAGGTTTTTTGAACAAAGAGTACTTGTGCCTCTGTTACAGGGTACATTGAGTGATATGGCGTTGTGTTTCGAATTGAAGATTTGACTTTTATTTTGAAAGGCGTAGTCTTTAGCTTTCGTTTCCCGATGAGCGTCAATAGATGGATCAAAACACCTCTAACTCCGTCCGCCGAGCGAATATACTGAAGATATTAGAAGAGCACGGCCAAGCAAAAGTACGGTTCTTAGCCGATTCGTTTGACGCATCAGAGGTTACGATTCGTAAGGACTTGGCAGATCTAGAGACGCAAGGCCTACTGATTCGTAAGTTTGGTGGGGCCGTACGCGTACCGCCAGAGTTCGGCCTTACTACCGGGGTCGTTCAAAACCCGGCCAAAACTCATATCGCCAAGGCTGCTGCAGAGCTTATTGATAACAATGCGCGCATTATTATCGATAGTGGCAGAACAACCAATGCGCTTTTGCCATTTTTAGGTGCTAAGCATGGGTTGGTTGTTATGACCAATACCTTAGATACTGCGGTAGCTCTGGCTGCCATGGAGAGTGAGCCTACGTTGATAATGCCCGGAGGAACCTGGGATAAACAGTCGGGCTCCTTTCAGGGGCAATTCGCCGAAAAACTCCTACAAGAATACGATTTTGATTGGCTCTTTATTGGTGCTGATGGCATTGATTGTGGCGCTAATAAAGGGACCACTACGTTCAACGAGCTTGTGGGTTTAAGTCAGGCCATGGCAAAGGCCGCTAAGCATGTAGTGGTAATGGCAGAGTCCACCAAAATAGGCCGCAGAATGCACAATGTGGAATTAACATGGCCAATGATTTCGTATTTGGTTACGGACTCCAATATTTCAGACCAACATAAAACAGACATTATCCAGCAAGGCGTAGAGCTTATTTGCGTGGATGGACAGTATTAATTGATAACCTTTTCTGGGATTTAACTATGTGTGGAATTGTTGGCGCAGTAGCGCAAAGAGACGTGTGTGAGATTTTAGTGGAGGGCCTAAGGCGATTAGAGTACAGGGGCTATGACTCGGCGGGCGTGGCGGTTTTTGGTCATAATGGCATAGAGCGGTTACGTCGAGTGGGCAAGGTTAGCGCATTAAGTGATGCGCTCAACGAGTTGCCGCTTTTAGGCGGCACCGGTATTGCTCATACACGCTGGGCAACCCACGGCCAACCCACAGAGAACAACGCACACCCTCATACATCTCATTCGAGAGTGGCAGTGGTTCATAACGGCATTATTGAAAACCACCAGCCCTTACGTGCGCAATTAACGGGTCAGGGGTATCAATTCAAATCAGAAACCGATACCGAGGTAATCGCCCATTTAATTGAAGCGACATTAACAACCGGTGCTTCACTCTTACAGGCAGTGCAAAAATCTGTTCAGCAATTAAAGGGTGCCTACGGCACAGTGGTCATGGACAGCGAAAACCCCGACAAAATTATTGTGGCGCGTTCGGGCAGCCCCTTAGTGATTGGTTTGGGTATTGGCGAAAATTTTGTAGCGTCTGATCAATTGGC
>CAYZQH010000455.1:0-1588 GCA_964480055.1 uncultured Cellvibrionaceae bacterium | reverse complement strand
TGCGTATGGTGTTATTTAACGACTCTAGAAAAAACGCCAGCATCACACCTAACATACTACTAACCACCATTGCCAACATCACAATAAGCTTTTTTTGAGGCCTCACGGGAATACGCGGTGTTACCGCCGGGTCTACAACACGGGCATGGGCTGCCTGCAACCCTTCTGCCTCACTGGTTTCTTTGGCTCGGGTCAAGAACATATCGTAGAGCTGGCGATTGGTATTCACATCTCGCTCTAGCTCCAACAGCTTAAATTCTTTTCGGTTTACACCTTGATAACGCTCGCGCGATGAGGATATTTGCTCTTTCAAGGCCAGCTCGGTTTGCCTTGCACCTCGGTACTCACTATAAAAGCCATCAGCAACACTTTTTACCTGATACGCCAAATCATACTTAGCTTGCTCTGCATCCGACTTTACGGCAATCATTTTGGGGTGTTTAGGTCCGTAGCGTTCGCTTAATTCAGCCACTTTTCTGTCTGCCAGGCTTTGCTGCTCTTTTAAATTTTGCACAAGCGGGTGCAGCAACACCATAGGTATTCGCATCAACTGGTCTGCAGGCGGGTCAACCCCCATACGTTTCACTTGTAAATATAGGGTTTCTGCTTCTGAGCGGGTTTTACTTGCTTCAACATACCGTTGAGTCAGCTCTTCCAACTCATCTTGCCCCAAGCTATTAACACCGCCAACATTCACCAAATCGGCCTGCTCACGATATTCCTGGAGCCGAGACTCAGACTCCCTAAGCTTTGAGCGCAAGCCTTCAAGCCTGCCTGTAATCCAACTGGCAGCCTCCACTGTAACGCTTAATTTTGCTTCACGGTGACTGTCGATATATTCCTTCGCAAGCGTGTTGGCAATTAAAGCGGCCAGTTTCGCATCACTCAGTTCATAGCTCACTTTTACCAATTGTGTATTACGTACAGGAGAGATCACCAAGCCCTGCCGAAAGCTGTCCACAACATCTTGTAGGATCTCTTCCTCTGTGGGAGCAACCGTTTTTTTGTCCGTTGGAATCAACGACCGAAGGCTAAACCCTTGCTTTTGTTGCCGTGGGTCAAATAAAGCATGCTCATTGAGTTTTAAGCGCTTAACCACTCGCTCAGATAATTCGCGCGATTTTAGAATTTCAAACTGCGTAGTGAAATACTCTTTTCCACCCGTATTCACACCATAGACATCTTCAATGGATACTACCCTTGCCTGCTCACTTTCAATCAGTACCATTGTGGTCGCCCTGTACACTTTCTCTAGTGAAAACGACACCATTAAGGCCAAAAGAGTGATAACACTCACTAAGCCAAAAATTCGCCATCGATATTGCATGATAATCGCCCAGTACTGGCCTAGGTCAATCACTTCTTCCTTTTGTTGCGGCACTTTGGCCCCCACTGAGTTACTCATATGCATTACCTGTTTTTTTACTAAGCACATCTACCTAGTTTATTGACCCTCTTTATTATCTCCCCCAAAATCAACAACTAAGGTGATAACGTTGACGAACCATTCCTTTAACGCAAATTAGAAAAAACTTTGCTCTATCGTAATAATATCTCCCGGTTTTACCGGGGCTCCTATTCTCACCTT
>CAYZQH010000454.1:0-1598 GCA_964480055.1 uncultured Cellvibrionaceae bacterium | reverse complement strand
TCATTTGCACTTCAGACGTTAAACCCAGTGCATCGGTATTGGTAACTTTGGTTACCAAGCC
The DNA here is from genome assembly GCA_964480055.1 of uncultured Cellvibrionaceae bacterium. Classification (GTDB taxonomy): domain Bacteria; phylum Pseudomonadota; class Gammaproteobacteria; order Pseudomonadales; family Cellvibrionaceae; genus CAYZQH01. The sequence goes on along the minus strand of CAYZQH010000454.1, from coordinate 1,537 downwards.
GGTAGAGAAATTAAATACGCGCTTTAAGGTTGAGGTTTTTGTTTCAGCGCCCCAACCTGTAACCACGGTTTTTTCCGCTTGACCAAAATCATCAAAGTCTAAGTAGCTCGTCTTTGTGAGTTCTTGCTCTGTATCAGGGTGAAGGCGAGCCTCCCACAATTTTTGACCCGTAGCCGTGTCATAGTCGAAGGTTGCTATTGAGTGGGTAGAGTCTCTTCCGGTTACGTGAATATTGGTGGTTATACGCTCTACATGAGGTAGCATCCAAGTGGATTCATTTGCACTTGAATACTGGTGGTATTGTTGCTTTTCACGAATTAATGTACCAGATTCACTTCTAATTTTGGTGATTAAGGTTTTCGGCTGGTTGTAAGGCGTGTATTCATAACTGGCTTCTTCTAAGCTTAAAAAATCTCCGTTTAAATCATTTTTTTGTACGGTAGTAGACGCCACTTGAGAGTAATATCTAAATGACGGGCCACTCCCCAAAGTAACAATATTCCATTGATTTTGAGTATCCGAAGTCACCACATTGTCTGCAGTTTTTGTGACAATGCGATCTGTTAGGGTGTGCTTCCTAGACTGCCATTGCTGATTGTAATAAACCGTGGTGTTTATGCCTGTGGCGGGGTTGGTTGTGGTCATTTCTGAAAAACCTAAACTGCCAAACCCATTTAGGTGATGCTTTAACCCCTTATACTTGTACTCTATACTACTTAAGCCGCCGATACCGTTATCTAACTCTACAGACCGAACAACTTGAAAAGGTGATAACCTCGCCGCCACCGGAAATTGACCGCTCGCCTCATGCTCGTACACAGCACTTGACGTTAAGGGCGCATAATTAAATTTTGTTACGCGGCCATCACCAAATTCCACCTTATCTAGAAAGGCGGGTTCTGCCTTCCCATAACGGGTAAATACCGTTGGGCCCGCTGCCGTTGCAATATCTACGGTGCCGTCTCCGTCAAAATCACCAGGAATATTCCAACCAGCAGATGACCACTGGCCACCGATGAACCATGTATCCACATCGAAACCACGGCCATGCGATAGCTTCATATACAAGTTATTGTTTGAAGCGGAAGCTAAATCCGTTAAGCCATCGCCATTAAAATCCGCAGCCCAGGCTGTAAAGTCAGCCCCCCAACGACCATCAGAATTAGGCCAGGTCTCAGCAATAAAGCCATTACCTGTATTGATCTTCATGTGCACACTACCACCGGCTGCAGAGGCAATATCTGGCAGGCCATCGCCATTGAAATCACCAATTTTTGTCCAGGAACTGCCTCCCCAAAAGCTATTTTTTAGGTCATAGGTAGTGGTGATAAACCCGCTGCCTGTAGAATGGTGAACATAAATAAAATTTGCGCCAGCAGAAGCGATATCCATTAGCCCGTCGGCATTAAAATCTGCAACCCAATTAAAACCACTTGCACCCCATTTATCTTGGGTTGGCCACTCTTCTCCGCGAAAGTCATCGCCTTCATTGATTTTCATGTAAATGGTATTGCCGCGGGCTGACGCTAAATCTGGC
>CAYZQH010000453.1:0-1616 GCA_964480055.1 uncultured Cellvibrionaceae bacterium | reverse complement strand
CAGTGTTGGCTGGCGGCTGCACCCGCGTTTTCATTTTGACCGACAACGCATATTCGCATTCATCAGTGCATTAAAAGCAGAGCGGGCAAAGGGCGTATTTATTACGCAAGACGGCGTTTTTGGCTATAACTACAACCGCGAAACACTAACAGAAATAGAGCTGGATGATTGTTTAGAATCCTGCTTTGAAATCATCGCCACCGACGTTGACGAGAATTGGCAAGATCAGATATTTGCGTGTTGTACCAATCTATAAATAGGAGCCAATCAACTCGGCTATTAGCTGCGCCGCGCGCGCTCCTTTTAATGGCTCCTTTCATTCCCCTAAAACATCTATACTACTAGGCATCATAATCGCTCGAGTTTAAACATGATCAAGCCTACAGCGCCTAGCCGCCATATACCTTTCTACCGACCATTCTATGTATTTAAATTGGTTTTGGTGTTTTGTTGCATGTGGGTGCTTGCATCCTGTATTACGGAGAAGGGTAAAACGCCCCCAATTGTACTTACCGATCGCACACAGTCGTTAGCGCCCCCCACTAAGGGCTTGCACTCGCCTCAAAATGCATTTGAAATCACACAGCATATGGGTGCGGGTTGGAACTTGGGCAACACGCTAGATGCCTTTGGCGGCGAAACCGCTTGGGGCAACCCAAAGGCTACGCAAGAATTAATAGACACCATTTACGCAGCTGGCTTTAAAACATTACGCGTGCCTGTATCTTGGGATGACCATGTAGATGACGCATTCAACATTAACCCAGTGTGGATGGCCCGCGTAGAGCAGGTGGTCAATTACGGTTTAAATAAAGATATGTACGTTATAGTAAATGTGCATCATAACCGTGGTTGGCAAACCCCAACGGTAAAAAACAGCGCTAAGGCGTCTTTGATATTAAATAAACTGTGGCACCAAATTGCCTATCAGTTTTCAACCTATGATTACCGTTTGATATTTGAAACAATGAACGAGCCCAGAGTGAAAAAAGACTGGGATGGAAAGCCAGAATATTTTGAAGTGGTGAACACCTTAAATGAACAGGTGTTACCAATTATTAGGGCCAGCGGCGGAAACAACGCATCACGCATGGTAATGATGCCCGGTTACGTTGCCGGCGGTCATGAGCACCAAGCTAAAGCCATACGGTTACCCAAAGACCCAATGGTGGCACTCTCGGTACATGCGTACTTTCCGTATCATTTTTCAATGGTAGCTAAACGCCATACCACCTTTGATAATACCGCCTCCATTGATGAGTTATTTCCACGGTTAGAGAAATATTTTTTAAGTAAGGGCAGGGCGGTTGTGTTGGGGGAGTGGGCGTCCCTCCATAAAAAAAATGTGCCCGAGCGAATTAAACACGCCGAATACTTTATGAAGGCCGCCACCCAATATAAAATCCCTATGATTGTTTGGGATAATAATCAGTTTACACCCGGCAAAGGCGAGGCCATGGGGCTGTATGACAGGCACAACCAAACTTGGCCCTTCCCCAAACTACGGGATGCCATTATTAATAACGCTTATCATCCGCCCAGTAAAAATAATGTTATCAACCAAGACTAGAGGGTTGGTCAAATCCTAAGCTTATGATGGCAAATACTTTGGTGAA
>CAYZQH010000452.1:0-1620 GCA_964480055.1 uncultured Cellvibrionaceae bacterium | reverse complement strand
ACAGGCTAAGCTGCATGAGAAATCTACTAAAGCGTGTGGCGGAGAGTATCACGTGATGGAGTATAAGCCGTCTGAAATAAAGACAATTAAAACCTATGATGCCCATAATACTTCTGCTAATGTTTTGAATACCCAAAGAGTGATTCGTTGTGGAGCGGCCCAAAATGGTGGTCAAAAAACGCTTCCTGAAACCTAAATATCAATGTTTGGCGTAAGCTGATTCAGATTCGGAACAAGAAATTGCTTCACAAACGTGCAAAGCAATAGGCGTGCGTGTGAGTGAGGTAAAAAATTGTAATAACCCGAGGTTTTATGGGTTGTAATTTGGTGCCGTCCAATATAGTCTTACAGCGCATTGAGCACTTTGGAAGGTGGTTTCTCTCCTTAAGGTAGATGGAATGTGCCTTGTCTTAATTAAGTGATGTTAACTGGTGAGTGACAGGTACATGTTGTACCGATAAGGGAGTTGTATGTGTAAATGGATTCTAATCGGTTGTGCTGTTTTTTCCTCCATGCCCTCCTTCGCGGGCAAAACCATATCTAATGCAGAGGTTACTAACGTTCGTGTGCGACAAAATGTGGCATATGTAAAGTTTGACCAATGCGCGCGCTACTCTCTCATTTACCTTCAAGATGAATATGACAAAGTCATGTATTCGACCGCTTTGGCTGCGGGCGCCGCAAAATTAAAGGTGCGCGTGGAGTTTGCAGGAGATGATTGTTCATCTTCTGAGCAGCGTTTAGTTTATTTGGATGTGGGGTTTTAGGTGTGAATTACCATTTTACTTTTTCAACACTGCCAATTTTTGGCCTGTTCAAGGGGATGCCCATTGTGACGAGAAATTTGATTCAATCACTGTTATTTATATGTATCTTTACTGGTTGTGTATGCACGGGAAAGGCTTTTGCATCTAATATTAGCCCCGCTTCTGGTTCCATTGTTGTAACACAAGCAAGTGCTTCCGATATTTTGTTAATTCGCCCTCCAAACGAGCACGGCTACTCAGTTAACTACTTTGATCAATTCAGTATTGATAGGCCTTTGAGTATATCCACGGCACCTCAAAATTTATCCGCGAGTACACCGTACCTTTCGCCCAAAACTGTAGTGATTATAGCCGACAAAATTACGATAAATAGCTCTGTAACCTTGTTGGGTACGGCCACAGACGTAGTGTTCATAGCTCCTGGCCAAAATTCCAATATTACCTGTAATAACTGTGTGTTTAATAATGTATTGAGAGGAACATTGGCAGCTGCTCGTCCAGCAGTCAGTCTTAGCGATACGCACACCTCATCGATTGGTCGGCTTGTAGCTAGAGTTGGTTCCTCTATTGATGTTAACGGCTTATACGCGCCAGGGGTTATCGGGTTTGACTTGGTTGCTCATGATGTTGATTTAAGCGGTGTGTTAGATACAAACCAGCGCGCAGTAAAGGATGTACGCGGCGGCATTACGGCGTTGGCCACTGGCAACCTAAAGGTAGGTGCAGGAGGGTTTGATATTGTTGTTGGCTCTCAGGAGTGGCGTTATGAAGATAATAAAATTGAATATAGTGCGCCAAGTGGTGGCCCAACAAACGTTCTTGGCGGTGATATCCGCAGTATTTATACAAAGAT
>CAYZQH010000451.1:0-1622 GCA_964480055.1 uncultured Cellvibrionaceae bacterium | reverse complement strand
GGTTACGAAGCGCAGTTGGCATCCACTAAAATGTTTTACACGCCCGCTAGCGCCGTTGAATTTGTAAACAGTGAGCAGTTAAAAACCACCATGCAATATGTGGCAGAGTTTTCTTTTGATCACGGTTTGTTGGGAGAGGGCGCGGCAGACGCAACCTTTATTGGCATACAAACTCCGTCAGGTGTCTTTGGCGATAAAAAGAACGTTCAGCTAAGGTTTGACCCCAGCTACATGAAAATGGCCGCAGACGGAAAACTGTAAACTTTAGTTGAAGAACCATGGTTGGTGGTGAAAAACGACGATCGAGTTACGAGTTAAATGTCGAGAGAGGTTAACCATGAAAAAGTGGATCAATCGCAGCCCTTCCTTGCCAGCAAAAGCGTTGCTTGGGTTGCTTCCGTTCTTGTTGGCGCTATTTTTCTATGGCGCCGCTTCCAATGCGCGTTTAGCTGAAAATGAAAATGACAAATTGTTGCCGTCTTTTTCCAGCTTTGGTGCTGCGATTGATCGCGTAGCCTTTACGCCCGATAAGCGCACGGGCAACTACATTTTATGGTCCGATACTGGTGCCAGTTTAGGGCGCTTGGCTATAGGTGTAGGAATCAGCGCCGCCATTGCCTTGTTGTTTGGCGTGGCAACCGGGGCGATACCCTATGCACGAGCGCAACTCTCGCCTTTTATCACGGCCATTTCGTTAGTGCCGCCTATGGCGGTATTGCCCATATTGTTTATTGTGTTTGGGTTGGGTGAGCTGGCGAAGGTGGTGCTTATTGTGGTAGGTATTACCCCGTTCTTAATTCGCGATACGCAGCAGCGTGTTTTGGATATCCCTAAAGAGCAACTCATTAAAGCTCAAACCTTGGGTGGCAATAGTTGGCAAATTATTTTACGCATTGTGTTACCGCAAGTGGTGCCGCGCTTAATTTCGGGCATACGCCTATCACTTGGCGCGGCCTGGTTATTTTTAATTGCGGCAGAGGCCATTGCCTCTACCGATGGTTTGGGCTATCGCATTTTTTTAGTGCGGCGGTACCTGGCCATGGATGTGATCTTACCGTACGTTTTGTGGATTACGTTTCTCGCCTTTTTAATTGATTATGCATTGCGCAAAACTTCTGCTTGGGCGTTTCCTTGGTTTCATCAAAAGGGAGATGCCTAATGCCGCTGTTAGAAGTTAAACACCTGTGGAAGTCCTACGGCCAAAATGTGGTTTTAGAAGGCGTGAATACCGCCGTTGATGCCGGTGAGTTTATAACCATTGTTGGCGCATCTGGCTGCGGTAAAACCACGTTTTTAAATATGCTGTTGGGGACAGAGTCCCCCTCGAAGGGCCAGTTATTATTAGACGGCAAACCTTTAGAAGCCGAGCCTTGTGAAGAGCGCGGTATTGTATTTCAGCGGTATTCAGTATTTCCTCACTTAACCGTATTGCAAAATGTTTTGTTAGCCGAGGATTTTGCAGCAAATTCATTTTTGGCAAGAGCCTTGGGTAGCAAACGCAAAGCGGCAATAGAAAAAGCCAAAGATTTATTAGCTGCTGTTGGTTTGGACCATGCCTTTGGCAAATACCCTCATGAGCTGTCTGGCGGTATGCAGCAGCGGTTATCAATTGCTCAGTCACT
>CAYZQH010000450.1:0-1655 GCA_964480055.1 uncultured Cellvibrionaceae bacterium | reverse complement strand
AGCAGCGGCGGCATCGTCTTGATGGCCGTCGTTGTGCTGGCGATGCTGGTAAAAAATTCGCCGTTATCTGAGCTATATATCCAGTTTCTAAATGTTAACGGTATTGCTCAGATAGGCGCACTCAAACTGGAGAAGCCCTTGTTTCTCTGGGTGAATGATGCGTGGATGGCTATTTTTTTCTTCCTAGTGGGTATGGAACTCAAGCGGGAAATACTTTACGGCTATTTATCCGATAAGTCACAGCTAACTTTGCCATTGTCTGCGGCTCTTGGCGGCATGATTATGCCAGCCTTAATTTATTTGTATTTTAATCACCATAACGAGGTTGCTGCTCATGGCTGGGCAATTCCTACGGCAACCGACATCGCCTTTGCATTGGGGGTTTTATCTCTTCTATCTGACCGTATTCCGGTATCGCTTAAAGTCTTTTTAATGACCGTTGCTGTGATTGACGACTTGGGTGCAATTATTGTGATTGCTTTCTTTTATACCAGCCAGCTTTCTACCTTTTCGATGATAGCGGGATTATTTTTTATTGTGGGGTTAATTCTGCTCAACCGATTTAAGGTTCAGCATCTAACCGCTTATATTTTGGTTGGTATTGGGCTTTGGATATGTGTATTAAAATCAGGCGTACATGCTACTCTGGCCGGTGTCATTATCGGTTTTATGATTCCTGGCCGAACCAATGCGAGCGACACTCATTCCCTGTTAGAGCACACCATTCACAAACTACACCCTTGGGTCGCGTTTGCGATTCTGCCTATGTTTGCCTTTGTGAATGCGGGTATTGCATTTGAAGGCATGAACTTTCAGCGTTTAATGGAGCCAATACCTCTCGGTATTTTTATGGGGCTGGCTATCGGTAAACCCGTTGGCGTTATGTTGTTTTCTGTGTTGGTTATTGTCTTTGGCATCACCAAACTGCCACCGAATATGAATTGGATACGCTTATTTGGTGTGGCTTTGCTGTGCGGTATTGGTTTTACGATGAGTATTTTTGTCGGCTCACTCGCCTTTCAGGAGGCCGATATTGGTTATACGCGTATTGATCGACTTGCCATTATTTTAGCTTCTCTACTCGCCAGTATTGCAGGCTATATCGTTTTGCGACTAAGCTGTCAGAAACCAAAAATTAACAACGTCTTAGACAAAGTAAGTCGAGATAATTCGCTTAAGAAATGCCAAAACTATTACGAAATCTCAATCGTCTTCCGCCCTACTTTAAAGGCACAATAATAACGACACAATGAAAAGCTCTGAGCACAACTATTCCTTGCTACTAGATCATGTAAAGTTATTTAAAACAGGCACTCCCATTTCATTGCGTTGCGTTGTCTGGCCGAATATGGTGGTAGAGAAAATAATTTACTAAGAAAGGTCGCCTCATACAAGCTTTGTGGCCTGATGAGCCGAGTGGCAAAGTACTAAGAGCATTGACAACACTCTACCCGTGCTGGGTGATAAACTAAGATCTACTAAAAGCCTTTAAGCGATCTCACAATAGCAATGCTCAACTCAAACTAAGCCTAAAACGGTTAGCGTCACTCAAAGAACTAAAAGGCTGGCGACCTCAAATAAAACAGATTGCGAGTCAACTGGACTGTTTGCTCGATCATATTTACCAACCCATTTTTCAAACAATTTACCCAACA
>CAYZQH010000449.1:0-1685 GCA_964480055.1 uncultured Cellvibrionaceae bacterium | reverse complement strand
GTAAACCAGGCCAGTCGCGCTTTACAACGCAGCGTAGAGAGGCCGATCAAGTACGCATATTATCTGGCGTGTTTGAGGGCAAAACCACAGGTACCCCCATTGGGCTGTTAATAGAAAATACTGATCAGCGCTCAAAAGACTACGACAAAATCAAAAAGCAATTTCGCCCAGCGCATGCAGATTACACGTATATTCAAAAATATGGCTCACGAGATTATCGTGGTGGTGGACGCTCGTCAGCGCGAGAAACGGCCATGCGTGTGGCCGCAGGTGCCATTGCACGGCAAGCACTAAAAGCTTTGTGGGGCATAGAGGTTAAAGGCTACCTGTCACAACTAGGCCCGATTAAAATAGATACGGTAGATTGGAGTGAAGTTCCAAATAACCCGTTCTTTTGCCCTGATGCAAGTAAGGTTAAAGCCATGGAAGACTACATGACGGCCCTTAATAGAGAGGGCAATTCTGTAGGGGCAAAAATTACCACTGTGGCCACCAATATGGTTGTAGGGTTAGGCGAACCCGTATTTGATCGTTTAGATGCCGATTTGGCTCATGCCATGATGGGGATCAATGCGGTAAAAGGTGTTGAAGTAGGCGCCGGCTTTGATTGCATCGCGCAAAAAGGCTCCGAACACCGTGATGAAATAACGCCCGAGGGGTTTTTGTCCAACCACGCCGGAGGTGTTTTAGGTGGGATATCTAGCGGTCAAGATTTAGTGGTTAATATTGCTTTAAAACCAACCTCCAGTTTGCGTATTGCCGGGCGCAGTGTGGATGTAGACGGCAACCCCGTGGAAGTGGTCACTACGGGTCGTCATGATCCCTGTGTGGGGATTCGTGCAACGCCGATAGCAGAGGCCATGATGGCCGCAGTCATACTTGATCACGCGTTAAGGCAACGCGCTCAAAATCACCATTGTTCAAACCCTGGCCCGCATATTCCCGCGCAAGCGGATTAATGACCTTGCAACCGGTGCCGTATTGGCGCCTTTCCAACCTGTATTTTTTTTACTTCACCGCGGTGGGAATTATCCTGCCGTTTTGGGGTTTATACCTCGACTTTCTTAATTTTACACCGCAGCAAATTGGCATCATTGTGGCGGTGCCGATGATCACAAAAGTAGTAGCCCCCAATACTTGGGGGTGGTTGGCAGATAAAACCGGTAAGCACTTATTGGTTATTCAAATAGGCGCTGTGATTGCGGTGTGTGCCTTTGTTGGTGTTATATTCCGCACAGATTTTTTAGGCGTTTTATTTTTTTCTGCGTTATTTACTTTTTTTTGGAACGCCATACTGCCGCAATTTGAGGTTATTACCTTAGATGCACTGGGCAAACGCGCACATTTTTATAGTCGTATTCGCCTTTGGGGGTCGATAGGGTTTATTGTTGCTGTTGTGGTTTTGGGCTGGTGGTTCGAGCAGTATGGGATCGCCCGCTTGCCATGGGCAATGTGGGGGATATTGGTATTTATTACGTTATCGACTTTAGCGATACCAAAAACTCAGCATCAGGCAGAGCCCACCCAAAAAGCCAAAACGCATTTTAAGGCGCAGCTCCTTACAAAAGGCATCATTAGTTTTTTTACTGCATCCATATTACTGCATATTAGCCATGGGGTGTTCTATGGGTTTTACAGTTTACACCTTGCCGCTTTAGGTTATTCCAAAACCCATATTGGTTGGT
>CAYZQH010000448.1:0-1691 GCA_964480055.1 uncultured Cellvibrionaceae bacterium | reverse complement strand
ACGCAAATCCACGAATTGCATCGATCACCTCAATACGCTTACTTTGTTGCATAGAAAAAAACTCTCATTCGTGTATTGCTTGCTGGCTAATTCTGACAATTAATTGCAAGTTTTGGAACCAATCAACGCTATTACTTGCGCCAAATGATGTCAGTTGGAGCCTTTGCATCTACAAAGATCGAGTTAGTCTATCACTTACATTTCGCAAGCAGTACTCAAAAGCAGTATTGCGTTGTGTTGTACGATGAGGATCGGTATTTACGCGAACGCCTTAAGCGACGTTATGCTCACCTCAAGAACGTCGCTATAAGATTCTCAAAAAAATAGGCAACATTAGTGTTATATACTTTACAATAACATCAACGAACCGCTTCACATTAGCCCCCACAGATCTCATTGATTTATATTTTGGCCGCACCCAAAATCTAAATTGGGTCGCTCCGTTACAGCATTAAGAACAAAGGATAAACCATGACCGCCTATCAGCAATTGGAGAAGAAATTTGCCCGACTTAGCAGCCTAGACCATGCCCTCACCCTAATGCACTGGGACAAGGATGTAATGATGCCCGAAGGTGGGGCACCGGCGCGTGCGGATGCAATGGCAGAATTAGCGGGTTTGCATCATCACTTTTTAACCGAGCCAGGTTTAAGTGATTTACTAAGCGCTGCCAGCGAAAGCTCAAACTTGAACCCTGAGCAACAGGCCAACCTGCAAGAAATGACTACCGCCTGGCAAGATGCCAATGGCCTACCAGAGCAATTGGTAAGGGCCATGACTATTGCCAATAGCCGTTGCGAGCAGGGCTGGCGCAATCAGCGCAAAGATAACGACTGGACGGGGTTTACTCAAAATTTTTCTGAAGTGGTGGCCCTTGCCCGCGAACAAGCAGCCATTCGCCAAAAACAAAATCACGTTGCCACACCTTATGATGGTCTGCTTAGCCTTTATTGCAAAGGCGATAGCAGTGGCCTTATATCTAACGTGTTCGATGCATTAAAAGCTGAGCTGCCAGAACTTATTCAAACCGTTGTAGCACAACAAGGGGCAGACTACGCGCCAGATTTATCTGGAAGTTACACTACGGTACAGCAAAAAAAATTGAGCCAAGCAGTAATGGGGAAAATAGGCTTTGATTTTAACCGTGGGCGTTTAGATGAAAGCTCACACCCGTTTAGTACGGGCTTCCCTGGTGACCAACGCATCACCACTCGATACAATAAAACCCACTTCATAGAGGCTTTATATGGCACCATTCATGAGACGGGGCACGCAAGCTATGAAGCCGGCTTACCCAGCACATGGGCCAGCCAACCCGTTGGACGTTCTGGCAATATGTGCATACACGAAAGCCAAAGCTTATTTTTTGAAAACCAAGTAGGTGCGAGTAAGGCCTTCTGTGAATTTTTAGCCCCAATGATTAACACTACGCTGCAACCGGTCGCGAAACTCGACGCAAATGACCTCTACCGTAATGTTACTCGCGTGCAACCTGGCTTCATTCGCGTTAGCGCGGACGAGCTTACCTACCCATTACATATAATATTGCGCTATGAAATTGAATCTGCGCTGATTAATGGTGATATTGAAGTTAAACACCTGCCAGATTTATGGGCAGAAAAAATGCACAATTACTTGGGTTTAGATACCAAAGGCAATTACTGCGACGGCGTACTTCAAGATGTTCATTG
>CAYZQH010000447.1:0-1698 GCA_964480055.1 uncultured Cellvibrionaceae bacterium | reverse complement strand
TTAAACTAACTTGGTCTATCGTCGGCCAATGAATACCAGCGCTTACTAAGCGCTCGATCATCAGCGTGTTTTTTTGGTTTTGAAAAAAAGCTTGAACATTTTTTGCCACAATTGGCCCTACGTCCGGTACCGCCATAAGCTGCTCTTCGTTTGCACCGGCCAATGCGTCAAGCGTTGCAAAATTATTTGCCAGAGTATCTGCCGTGGTTTGCCCCACCTCCCGAATACCCAGCGCGAACAAAAAGCGAGGGAGCGTTGTATTTTTACTGGATTCAATAGCCTCTAACAAATTTTGGGCAGACTTTTTACCCATGCGTGCAAGCGCGGCGACCGCATCTAACTCTAGCGTAAAGAGTGTTTCAAACCCGTCTATCAGGCCTTCATCCACCAAAGCTTCTACTAGCTTATCGCCCAAACCATCAATATCCATGGCTTTGCGGCTGGCAAAGTGTTTAATGGCCTCCTTCAATTGCGCACCACAGCTTAACCCGCCACTACAACGCACGGCAGCCTCCCCCTCTATGGTCATAAGGCTTGCCCCACAGACGGGGCAAGAATTCGGAAATTGAATGGCCTTAGCACCGGCCGGGCGCTTACCTTGCACCACCGATACTATTTGTGGAATGACATCCCCTGCGCGCCGGACAATCACTGTATCGCCCAATTTAACGTCAAGGCGCTGGATTTCATCGCGGTTATGAAGCGTGGCATTTGAAACTGTCACCCCACCTACAAAAACGGGCTCCAGCCGAGCCACCGGTGTAATTGCGCCGGTACGCCCCACTTGAAACTCCACCTCTTTCAGTAGAGTCATTTCCTCTTGTGCAGGAAACTTATGCGCAATGGCCCAGCGTGGTGCTTTTGCAACAAACCCCAATGCTTGCTGTAGTTTCAGTGGATTTACTTTAAAAACCACGCCGTCTATGTCGTAAGATAAATTCGCACGCTTAGCTTCTACTTCTTTGTAGTACGCTAAACATGCTTCGGCACCCGTAACGGCTTGTACCTCGGGGCTCACATAAAACCCCAACGATTTTAAGTGTTGTAAGTTTTCAAAATGAGATTGATAGGGTACGGGGGCGTCCACCGGATGTAAGCTATATGCGCACATCACCAATGGCCGCTCGGCAGTAATTTTTGGGTCTAATTGACGTAAGCTTCCTGCTGCTGCGTTTCGTGGGTTAACAAAGCCTTTGTTACCGGCCGCCGCGGCTGCGGCATTGAGTTGCGCAAACCCTTTTTTGGGCATATAAATTTCGCCACGCACCTCCATTTTTTTGGCTAAATCAACTACAGGCGCCGTGCTCAACTCTTTTTTACCGGACGATAACGTTAGGCGCAGCGGTACCGATTTTATGGTTCTAACATTTGCGGTTATATCTTCGCCGCTTGAACCATCGCCACGCGTGGCTGCTCGAATAAGCAAACCATTGTCATACAGTAAACTTACGGCTATACCGTCGTATTTAGGCTCGCACGCAAATTCAATGGGGGCGTCTGTTTTTAAACGATCTTGAATACGCTTTACAAAAGACAAAAACCCTTCGTCGTCAAACACGTTGTCCAAAGATAGCATGGGCGTTATATGTTTTACGCTTTCAAATGAGTCAAGCGCTTGGCCACCAACACGCTGAGAAGGGGAGTTTGGATCTTTCCAGTCTGGGTGCTCGGCCTCAATAGCAAGTAACGACTGCATTA
>CAYZQH010000446.1:0-1699 GCA_964480055.1 uncultured Cellvibrionaceae bacterium | reverse complement strand
CATTCAGTTAGCTCTTGTAAACTGTCTGGATTAATGACATCTATGTAGTTTTTATCACCAGCGTCTGGTGCCGCATCTAAAAACAGTCGATCATAAAGGCGAGCCTTCAACAACGTATGATTGTGGGCTGCCACCCACTGGATAACACCTTTAGGCTTTACCCCATCTTCAGGGTTTTTACCTAAGGTGCCTTCAATCACATCCGCGTAAACAGTTGTGATATTCCCCTCGTCATCTTTGTCTACATGGGTTGCCTCAATAACGTAGGCGTTGCGCAGACGCACCCTTTTACCTAACACCAAACGCTTGTACTTTTTATTGGCTTCTTCTCTAAAATCTTCTACATCGATGTATAAGGTCTTACCAAAGCTGAGCGTCCTTGTGGGCATGTCATCACGGTTAGGGTGCCCCGGCGCTGTGATGGTTTCTGTTTTATCCGAAGGGTAATTGTTCAGCATTATTTTAAGTGGGCGAAGCACCACCATCGCCCGTGGCGCATTTTTATCTAAATCGTCGCGAATGGCGTGTTCCAGCATTGCCACATCAACCACACCGTCTGAACGAGTTACACCAATCATCTCGCAAAACTTACGTATCGATTGCGCGGTATAGCCTCTACGCCTATAGCCCGCAATGGTTGGCATACGAGGGTCATCCCAGCCGTCTACAAACCCATCATCAACAAGCGCTTTTAATTTGCGCTTAGAGGTAACGGTGTAATTAAGATTCAAGCGACCAAATTCGTACTGCGTAGGCTTACTAGAAATAGGAAGGTGCTGAATTAACCAGTTATATAACGGCTTATGATCGGAAAACTCCAATGTACAAATGGAGTGCGTGACGCCTTCTATCGCATCCTCTTGGCCGTGAGCAAAATCGTAGGTAGGGTATATACACCACTTGTCACCCGTCTGATGATGAGACTGCTTGAGCACACGATACAAGATAGGGTCACGCATGTTGATATTGCCATTGGACATATCAATTTTAGCCCGCAGTACACACGCGCCCCCCTCTACTTGGCCCGCGCGCATTGATTCAAACAGTGCCAAGTTTTCTTCAACCGTACGGTCCCTATAGGGTGAATTCTTACCTGGCTCTTTTAGCGTGCCACGATACTCTCTTGCCTGCTCCGCACTTAAGTGACACACGTACGCATTGCCACTTTCAATAAGGTGCAACGCCCATTGATATAATTGATCAAAGTAATTAGAGGCGTACCGAACCTCTCCGGCCCACTCAAACCCCAACCATCGCACGTCATCCATAATGGCCTGCACGTATTCCTGATCTTCTTTGGCTGGGTTAGTATCGTCAAACCGAAGGTTACATTGCCCCTGAAAAGACTGTGCCAGACCAAAGTTGAGGCAAATGGACTTTGCATGCCCAATGTGTAAATAGCCATTTGGCTCTGGCGGAAAGCGAGTAACCACTTGGGTACACACGCCATTGGCTAAATCTTTTGCCAAAATTTGCTCTAAGAAATTTTTCGGCTTACTGGGCTCTGACATAAAAACAACAATCCAAGCAGACAATTTGGCCGGAGCACGCAATCACGGTTCCGGTTTGACGGGTAAACGCGTATTATAGCCGCCTCACGGCCATTGGAGCCAAGCATATTAGTAGAAAGCGACTAACCGTGAAATAAACCCAACATAAGAATGGGCAAGCCAGCAACACTAGGAGCGTCTTTAAAATG
>CAYZQH010000445.1:0-1701 GCA_964480055.1 uncultured Cellvibrionaceae bacterium | reverse complement strand
AAAAGGGCAATATCTCAAAAGCCATTATGGATGACTTTTTACACCCTACGCCAAAGGGCATGGCTATTTTAGGGGCAAAACTTAAACCCCATGTAGACAAACTGTTACGCGCCGATAAAAACGAATAATGGTCTGCTTAAGCATAAAACGATTTTGCTTGGTTGGAGTGTGCGCTTGCCTTCTGGCTTGCGCCGCCGCCAGCCCTCGCACAAGTGCAACGCTTCAACAGGGCGCCTCTAAAAATAGTAATTTTTGTTTGAGTGAAAGAAAGTACCGCCCACAGAACCGCAGTTTACATGCAGTAAATGAGGATTTGAGGACGGAACTGACGCAGCAATCGAATAAAAAGTGCATTTTTAGAGGTGCCCAACAGTTTGTTTTACCGTCTCATACAAACCTTATTGCAGTCACCGGCCGCACACTAACCACAGATGCTGGCCATCTCAAAATTGGGTACCCCGGCGTTAAGCTTCAATTTCGCGCGCGGGCAACGCACATAGCCTTAAAAGGCCACTCCACTCAACACAAAAACGTCTGGAGTGTAAAAGTCAATGAGAACCCCAGCTTTCAAATCACCTTAAATAAAAGCAACCCCATCACGCTATACGAAAACAACCAACTAGAGACTGTCAACATCACCCTATCTCACGACAGTGAAACCTGGCATGGCACGTCTACTATTGAACATATCGCTGTCAAAGGCACGCTTCTACCGCCTTCACCCCTCCCACAGAAAAAACTCATGGTGATTGGTGACTCAGTCACTTGCGGTGAAGGCGCTGCCCGACTAAGCACACCAAAAGACTGCAACAAAACACCCAACTGGTGGCGTGCAGATAACAGCTACGGCATTCAACTGGGGGCGTTACTCGAGGCGCAAACCCATTTGGTTTGCTTTGGCGGCAGAGGGTTGGTAAGAAGTTGGAACGGCAAAACCGACGAGGGCAATGCACCGGATTTTTATGAGCGCACTTTGGCGGATCAACCCAATAGCCAGTGGCAGCATGGTCTATTCCCTGCGGACGTAATAGTTATTTCATTGGGCACCAACGACTTTAACCTCAGCATTGGCCCATTTGTAGATAAACCTTATTTTGTTGCGCAATATATTGCGTTTATTCATACCCTAAAAAATCAGCATCCCAATGCCAAAGTTTTTATCACCGAAGGTGCCATCATCAACAATCACGAACGAAACGCCAAAGCCACATTAATAGACTATTTGCAAACGGTCGCTAAGCACTTTGATCAACGCGACGTATATTACATTCGCTCACAACATCATCCCGGTGACCACTGTGACGCGCACCCCAATGGTCTACAACATGGCTTAATGGCCAAGCAGTTATACTCGCAAATACAAAAGCACCTAGATAATTAACCCACCACGTGCTTTATTCGTACCCCCACACCCAACCCATGGGCTTCTCAGTAATAACCCGGTATATTGCGTTTAAAATTCACAATACGATGTACCTAAGTTATGCCTACAGTACAATCAACTGCCGCCTCGTTTGCCGGTACCTCTTTGCAAAACACCTACGCCAATTTACCGCGTACGCTCTACACGCCCCTGTCGCCCACACCGGTAACTGCGCCGTCACTCCTGGCGCTCAATACTGAGCTTGCAAAAGATTTAGGGCTCGATATAGATCAATTAACAACAGAAGACGCCTTGGCAATATTCGCCGGTAATGCCAT
>CAYZQH010000444.1:0-1703 GCA_964480055.1 uncultured Cellvibrionaceae bacterium | reverse complement strand
ACCCCATTACAAAAATCAAATTTCACAAAGACACCACTCTGGCTTTGCTACTGTCTGCGAAGGCTGCTGGCTGGCAGCTCTATTACGGAGAAATGGATGCGCTTTATTTGGATCAAGGTAAAGCCATGGGCAACTTACAACCACTGCAGGTTTTTAATAACGAAGACAGCTGGTTTGAGTTGGGCACAGCCAAACCCATGGCGCTGGGCACGTTCGATGCGGCCTTGATGCGCAAAGACCCTCCCTTTGACAACCAGTATGTATACGCCACCTACATCCTTGAACAAGCCGAGCGCGAGGGTTGCCTGGTGGTCAATAAGCCTCAGAGCCTACGTGACTGTAATGAGAAGGTGTTTGCCACTCAATTCCCCGAATGCTGCCCACCCGTGCTGGTCGCGAGAAACATGACGCAGCTCAAAGCCTTTCACCTGCAACATCAAGACGTGATATTTAAACCGCTGGACGGCATGGGCGGCAGCAGTATTTTTAGAGCTCAAGCTGACGACCCCAACGTTAGTGTCATCCTTGAGACCCTCACCGGCCATGGAGCAGAATTCATCATGGCGCAAAAGTACCTGCCAGAGATTAAACAGGGCGACAAACGCATACTGGTGGTGGACGGAGAGCCCATTCCGTATTGCCTAGCGCGCATTCCCGCTGACGGCGAAACACGAGGCAATTTAGCCGCCGGTGGGCATGGTGTGGCACAGCCGTTATCTAAGCGTGACCTATGGATTGCAGAACAAATAGCCCCCACACTCAAGGCCAAAGGGCTGCTGTTTGTGGGCTTGGATGTGATTGGCGACTACCTCACAGAAATCAATGTCACCAGCCCCACCTGTGTACGAGAGATTGATAACGCGTACAATACTCAAATTGGAGCAAAGCTTATGGCAGCCATTGAGGCACACTTGACGGTAAAATCCAGCTAAACTTTGCCACTACATTACACTGATAAAAACCGAATGCCTGTAGTATCGACCGTATGAGCCTTGATAAATCCAGCAGCAGTGATCGATTAAGTTTTACACTCTTTTTTGCCGTCGCCGTTCATGCCATCATCATTCTTGGCGTAACCTTTAGCGCAGGCCTCCCCAAAGAAGCCGCGCCCACACTTAACATCACTTTAGCCACGCACAAAGACGAAACCGCCCCTGAGAAGGCCGATTACCTGGCCCAATTCAACCAAGAGGCCAGCGGTACTGTTGATGAAATACAAGAGATTACAACACGAGAGTTTGCAGAGATTGCTGCACCCAACATCAATGAAGTTAACCCGGTGCCCTCGCAAAAAACCACCAAGCAAAGCACCAGCGAGCAACAATTTATCACCACAGACTCTAGCACTTTTAAGATCAATCGCCCCGATGACGCAGAGGATGAAGAAACACCTGAAGCTATTGAGGCCGAAGAAGAAGATCTCCCTTTACTCAACCCCGAAATCGCCAGCTTGCGCGCCAAACTGGACAAGCAAAAGCAAGAGTTTGCACGCAGACCAAGAATTCGCCGCATGACCTCTGTCGCCACGAAATCCTCTGCTGAAGCTGCCTATCTCAACCGTTGGACACAAAAAATTGAGGTTTTGGGTAACCGACACTTCCCCAAAACCGCCGTTGAACAACGTATCTTTGGCAGTTTACGACTTTCCGTACTCATCAACAGTGATGGCTCAGTGGAAACTGTCGAAGTATTAAAGCCCTCAG
>CAYZQH010000443.1:0-1713 GCA_964480055.1 uncultured Cellvibrionaceae bacterium | reverse complement strand
CCACAATAAAATCTGAAGAAAAACTGATATTGGGGCGCAGCTTGCGAATACGGCGCAGCTTGGATTTGTACTCTAGCGCCGTGTGCCCGCGCTTCATGGCCATGAGTATTCGGTCAGAGCCGCTTTGCACAGGTAGGTGTAAGTGGCTGACCAGCTCGGGTACCTCGGCGTATACGTCTATCAAACTGTCCGTAAACTCCACCGGGTGCGAGGTAGTAAATCGTATGCGGTCAATGCCATCAATGCCAGCCACCAAGGTAATAAGCTCGGCCAAATCTACGGTGCCGCTTGGCCCATCCCCGCGATAGGCATTCACATTTTGCCCAAGTAAGTTGACTTCGCGTACGCCTTGCTCGGCCAAATGCGCCACCTCGGTTAATACATCTTGCACCGGGCGACTGACTTCTTCGCCGCGGGTGTAGGGCACAACGCAAAAGGTGCAGTATTTAGAGCAGCCTTCCATGATGGATACAAACGCGGTTGCGCCTTCTGCTTCCGGTTGCGGTAGGTTGTCGAACTTTTCAATTTCTGGAAAGGTCACATCCACCACCACGGCCCCTTTGGCGCGCGGGGTATCCATCATCTCCGGCAAGCGGTGGAGCGTTTGAGGGCCAAAAATTAAATCTACAAAGGGCGCGCGCTTGGCAATGGCGTCCCCTTCTTGGCTGGCCACACAGCCACCTACACCAATGACTAAGTTGGGGTTTTTCTCTTTTAGGTTGCGCCAGCGGCCTAACTGATGAAATAGCTTCTCTTGGGCTTTCTCGCGTATGGAGCAGGTATTAACCAGCAGAACGTCGGCGTCCTCTGGGTTGTCTGTGGGCTCCATATCGTGAGATTCACCCAGTAGGTCACGCATACGGGACGAGTCGTACTCATTCATTTGGCAGCCATGAGTCTGAATGAACAGCTTTTTGACGGCCTTTGTGGGAGCGAGCGGGTCGGACATGGACAAAACCTTGAGTGATAGGCTAAAAATCGAGCGGGCATTATACTGATGTGGTTGGCGCTTGCACATACGGTGTTAATGCCCCAGTGCGCAATATTTACTGTGCAAAGGGCCTAGCATTGAGTATTTTCTGGCCTGAAATTCAGGTAGAGTGTGCGACTTTAGTGAAAGACTCTCAGGGTAGTTATGTTCAAGGTCATTTTTTATAACCAAAACCAAGTTTTTGAAGTGTACGCAACTGCCATCTATCAAAGTGAGATGTACGGTTTTGTGGAGGTTGAGGAGTTTGTCTTTGGCGAGCGTAGTCAGGTGGTTGTAGACCCCAGTGAAGAGAAGCTCAAAACCGAGTTTGCCAATGTCAAACGCTCTTATATCCCGATGCATTCTATTATTCGCATAGATGAGGTGGATAAAGAAGGCTCTGTGAAAGTCACCGAGGTAAAAAGCTCAGACAAAATTATGCCATTTCCTACTCCGGGCTCCCTCAATAATCCAAAAGCGGACTCTTAGTCCGCTAGCCCGCGTTTTTACTCATGCTTTATCATCGTTGTTCTGGTCAAGGCGAGCCGCTGGTTGCTATTCATGGCCTGTTTGGCTCCATGGAAAACTTAGGCGCTGTGGTACGTCATTTAAAAGACGAATACACCCTGTACTCATTGGATTTACCCAATCACGGGCGCTCCCCACACAAAGACGAAATGCATCTGCAAGGTATGGCCACTGCTGTGCGCAAATGGATGGATCATGTGGGCCTAAAGCAGGCC
>CAYZQH010000442.1:0-1729 GCA_964480055.1 uncultured Cellvibrionaceae bacterium | reverse complement strand
CCGGCCTATTGACTACGCTCAAAACAGTAATCTTTATTAGTGTATTGACTATCGCCAATGCGTCATGGGCCGACCACCGTCCTGTGGTACCCAACCCCTCGCCAGAAGCAAAGGCGCTTTTAAAATACCTTTATAAAATTCAAGGCAAGCGTTACCTCACCGGTCAGCACAATGCGCCTTTAAACGGCTCTAACCGTTTGGTCGGGATTCACAAGCATGTGGGCGTATACCCGGCGGTATTTGGGCAAGATTTTGGGTTTAGTAAAGCAGGTACCTGGGATGGTATTAACTTCCGCCAGAACATTGTGGACGAAGCCATCCGTCGCCACAACGAGGGCTTTATTAACACCTTAATGTGGCACGCAGTTATCCCTACCCAAGACGAGCCCGGCACCTTTAAAGATTCCGTTCAAGTAAAACTTACAGACGCCCAGTGGAAAGCGCTAACCACTCCAGGCACGCACCTGCATGATCGCTGGAAGTCGCAAGTGGATGTGATTGCGTGGCATTTAAAACAACTGCAATACGCAGGCGTGCCCGTTTTATGGCGCCCCTACCACGAAATGAATGGCTTTTGGTTTTGGTGGTGTGGCCGCCAAGGGAGCGAAGGTTACGCAAAACTTTGGCGCATGATGTACGACCGATTTACGCACTTTCACAAATTGAATAATTTAATTTGGGTTTTTAACGGCAACGAGACAAAAAATGAGGGGCCAGACAACACCGTGCCTGAATACAAGTTATTCTACCCTGGGCACGACGTTGTAGACGTATTAGCCACCGACGTGTATTCCGGGCGATACGATGATAAAAACTACCAAAGCCTACTAAAACTGGCAGACGGCCGCCCAATTGGCTTAGGCGAAGTAGGCAAATTCCCTACCCCCGGCAAACTAAAAGCCCAAAAAGAATGGACATGGTTTATGAGCTGGCGCGACCCAGATAACTTCTTCTGGGGCGATGGCGACTCTTTACAGGCTTTATTTAAAGACAAGCGCGCCGTATCTTTAAACGATCTGCCGTGGATTAAATCTGCTAAAAACCTTAGGGTTCATTACCCTGTACTGAAGTAGCTGCTAAATGCTTGGCAAGCAGTTAATGAGGTAAGTCTTGTCAGGCGGAATATTTCCCAGCCGCCAGAAAGCGTTATCAACCCACTCAATTTTTTAGGCTTTGTAGCTTAATTAACTTTAGCTTGTTATTGATGAGTTTTTTATTACTTACGCTATTCGAATACATGGGTGGTTTTGTGCCATTGAGCGCAGCAATCTGAATGTGATTTGTTTTAGTAGTTTTGCGTACTATAAATTAGTCGTCATTGTATTTTATTTAGAGCAAAAAAAATCCCCCTGTGCAATCGGCACAGGGGGATTTTTGATTAGCTCTGAATAAACTTATCTAAGAACTTTACTAATGCCAGACTTCTTATCACTTAAGAAGTGGTTATTAGATACGCCATACGCACTTAATTGAGTGTTATACAAAGTTGCAGAGTGGTCATCCACGGTAATGTAATCGCCATTGCCTTTGCGAATGCCTTTACCACCAATAACATGCAAACAACCATCTAATTCGAACGCTGCTGAACGGTGACGACCGTCTGCAGATTCTGTAGATATTGTGGTCATAGCAGTATCCAACACAGTAGAGCCGCCTTCATCAACAATGCCATCAAGCAAGCCGTAGAAGTAAGCAATCTCGCGCATAACCAAATGCATATGAGCGCGCA
>CAYZQH010000441.1:0-1754 GCA_964480055.1 uncultured Cellvibrionaceae bacterium | reverse complement strand
CGTAACCCATTGCCGCGGGTCATGCTTAAGTGGCGCAACAAACCCAGTTTTTCAAAATAGGCCTCAATATCAAAGGATTGAATATGCTCTGCAGTTTTTGCGTTATAGGCCGCTAGTACCACACCCAACAAGCCTTTAACAATAAAGGCATCGCTGTCAGCGTCAAAATAATAATGGCCATTTTGCTTACTGCACTCTATCCACACCTGGCTTTGACACCCGCGCACCAAGTGCGAGTCATTTTTTTTACTATCATCCAACGCCGGTAGCTCTTTGCCTAAATCAATAATATATTTATAGCGGTCTTCCCAGCTTTCAAAAAAGGATATGGTATCTAAAATATCATCTGTGGTTATGGATACACCAAAGGGGTTGGCTTTGCTCATGGGGCTATTTGACTCGCGGTAAATGGCTTCGAAAGACATGGAGCAAGCTTAGTAAAACATGCCCGTTTGAAGTTGTGCTTCTTCAGACATCATATCTCTATGCCACGGAGGGTCAAATACCAGCTCTACATTGACCGCTTCCACATTGGGCACCAAAGCCACTCGATGTTTTACGTCGCCAACCAATACAGGCCCCATGCCACAGCCCGGGGCCGTAAGCGTCATATCAATACTGATGGTTTTATTTGATTGATCCACGTCCACCTTATAGATTAACCCTAAGCTTTTTAGATCCACCGGTATCTCTGGGTCAAATACGGTTTCTAGGGCTTGCCACACTTGCGCCTCGATAATTTCATTGCCTTGGGGTTTTTCAAAGGTCAGCTCGTAGGCCTCTAACCCAAGTGCATCCGCGTCTGTTCCATCTAC
Organism: uncultured Cellvibrionaceae bacterium; assembly: GCA_964480055.1. GTDB lineage: Bacteria > Pseudomonadota > Gammaproteobacteria > Pseudomonadales > Cellvibrionaceae > CAYZQH01. The sequence continues at coordinate 939 of CAYZQH010000441.1, read as the reverse complement.
ACGCACCATATTGCCTTGGTACACCACGGTATAATTACCACCCAAAGACTGAGTAATGGTTACAAAATTATTGGCTGGGATGGTTACAGAGTCCCCCACTGGCACGAGTCGACCGGGGCAATCTCTTGTTGTTACCACCATCTTTTGTTCTGACATAATTCTACCTAAGCGTTAAACGCTAAAACTCTCGCCACACCCACATTCATCTTTGATGTTGGGGTTGTTTAAAATAAGTTGCTTATTTAAGCCCTGCTCTACAAAATCTATTTGTAGGTCTTTAAATGCTGCGATATGGGTAGCATCTACAAAGACGGTAACGCCCTCGGCGGGGACAACGGTTATATCGCCTTCGACGGCCACATCTACCTCTTCTATGACATACTTAAACCCTGTACACCCTGCTTCTTTCAAACTTAACCGCACCCCGGCCTTGTCTAAATTTTTAAGCTGCGATGAGAGGTGTACTTGCGCGGCAGGCGTAACCACAATGGTTTGCGCGAGCTGCTTGGGTGTTTGACTAAAAGTTTGTACGCTCATAAGGATCACTCTTGGGGTTCACAATAAAAAAGACTTAGCCTTTATTATTGCATTCATAAGTACATCCACTTCTTCCAAAGTGTTGTAGATGGAAAAAGACGCTCGCGCTGTGCCTGGAATATCAAACCGAGCCATTAACGGCTGTGCGCAATGGTGCCCAGTGCGAATGGCAACGCCTTGCTGATCTAAAATCATCCCCACATCGGAAGGATGAGCCCCTGGCAATAAAAAGCTGTATACCCCGGCGCAATGAGTAGGCACGCCAACGCGTGTTAAACCAATATTGTCACCCTCAGTAATACAGTATTGTAGCAATGCATTTTCATGATCTAGCAGTTGTTGCCTATCAAATTGTTGTACATATTCAAGCGCAGCCGCTAAACCAATAGCGCCAGCAATATC
>CAYZQH010000440.1:0-1756 GCA_964480055.1 uncultured Cellvibrionaceae bacterium | reverse complement strand
AAAAAGCGGATAAACGTAGGTTGCTCTAAGAAGATGTATGCGGATATAAACACACCACTGAAAACAGCCACGCCACCAATCAAAGGGATAACACCGCTGTGCTTTTTTCGCCCTCCAGGCCGGTCTACCAGATCCAACCATATTGCCATAGGTTGAAGTAATTTGATCATTCCGATGGTGACTAAAAAGGCAACCATTAACGCCCCAAGCCCTAGCTCCATTTATTGACTCCTATCACCAATTTCAGTAATTTCTGGCGCGACATTATACCGGGTTCACATAGTTGGCACATGGCCAATGACGTTACAATAGTTGAATTATGTGCCAATGCGGCAATTAATTGATGTCTATTTTTTTTACATCGCATTAATTGTATAGTTACTGCTGTGATTTCACGTGCAAACCTACTTTAATAACGTACTACGTCATCTTCTGCTAAATATCCGCCGCTGGCCACTTCGATTAACTCTAAAGGTATTAACCCCGGGTTAAACAAGCGATGTTTTTGCCCCAATGGAATATAAGCTGACTGGTTTTCAGCCAACATATCCGTACCACTTTCTCTCTCTACGCCGGCAGTGCCCTTTACCACTACCCAATGCTCTGCACGGTGGTGATGTAACTGGAGCGATATACTCTTGCCCGGTTGAACGGTAATTTTTTTTACGCTGTAACGCTCGCCCTCGTCCACCAGGTCATAACTGCCCCAGGGGCGGAAAATTTCGCGATGGCTTTGACATTCTTTTCTGTCGCTTTGTTCAAGCGCTTTGACAATATGCTTTACATCTTGAGAGGCATGCTTGTCCATCACCAAGACGCTGTCTGCGGTATCAACTACCACTAAATCTTTTACGCCCACAAGCGATACTAACCGTCCACTACCAGAAACAAAGCAGCCCTCAGCGTTATGACTTAACACATCACCATCAAACACGTTTTGCCCTTCATCCTTTGCGCTCACCTCCCATATGGAGGCCCAACTGCCCACGTCACTCCATTGGGCCTGTAGCGGCACCATTTTAGCGTTAGTAGTTTTCTCCATCACTGCATAATCTATGGATTCACTCTCACACTGGCTAAAGCTGGCTTCATCCAAACGAGTGAAGTCTAAATCTTTCTCTGCACCATCTAACGCCGCCTTACAATGCGCCACCATTTCTGGGTGAAACTTCTCACATTCTGCTATCAGTGTTTTGGCGCAAAACACAAACATGCCACTGTTCCAATAATAATCGCCCGAGGCAACGTATTGCTTGGCCACCTCAAGCACAGGCTTTTCTACAAAGGCGTGAATTTTTTTTACAACAGAGCCGTCATCCACACCCGCCTGAATATAGCCATAGCCTGTTTCTGGGTGGGTGGGCACTACGCCAAAGGTAACCAATGACTCAAGCTTAGCCTGCTCATAAGCGTGGGTTAGGGCCAGCTCAAATGCGGCTTGATCTTTAATTAAGTGGTCTGCAGGAAATACGGCAATGACTGCGTTTGCATACTGCTGCAAACTCTTAAGGGCCGCAACAACTATAGCAGGTGCTGTGTTCCGCGCCACCGGCTCTAGAATAATTTCTGCTTTTGGGTTGATGGCTTTAGCTTGCTCAGCAACCATAAAGCGCTGCTCGTTATTGCAAATAACCATTGGCGAGGCAGAAAGATGTTTAACGCGCCACAAGGTATGCTGCAGTAACGTTTTATCACCGAAGAGGTTATGTAATTGTTTGGGGAAATGTTTTCTAGATTTGGGCCAAAGACGGCTACC
>CAYZQH010000439.1:0-1772 GCA_964480055.1 uncultured Cellvibrionaceae bacterium | reverse complement strand
GGATACGGTTTCATCAGTCGCGATGGTGGTGCCGATTTATTCGTCCACTTCAGCAACATCACCGGCTCTGGGTTCAAAACCCTTAAAGAAGGCCAACCTGTAACATTTACAGAAGGCTCTGGCCAAAAAGGCCCTCAGGCGGAAAACGTCGAGCCAGCCTAGGCCACAGGGGCGCGCCTGACCTAACCGTCAGGTGCGTCACATCCTCCCTTTACAACACCCGCAGACGAGCTTAGCCCTCACAACTCCCAACAAGGTTCTGGCACAGCGCCAATCAATGCCTTGGTGTACTCATGTTCGGGATTATTAAATATTTGCTCGGTATCCCCTTGCTCTACTATTTGGCCTAGCTTTAACACTGCCACTCTATCGGCAATGTAGCGCACCACCGACAAATCATGGCTAATAAAAATCATAGAAAGCTTAAATTTGCTTGAAAGCTCTAACAGTAAATCTAGAATTTGTGCCTGAATGGTTACATCTAGCGCGGACACAGGCTCATCAGCAACAATCAATTTAGGCTCCATAGCCAAAGCCCTAGCAATAGCAATACGCTGCCGCTGCCCGCCAGAAAACTCATGAGGGTACTTACGAACAACATTTCGCTCTAAGCCCACATGGTCCATTAATTCATTTACACGTGCCACTAGGCGCTCTTTTGGCACCAGCTTATGGGTCACCAATGGCTCTGCAATGCTATCAAACACGGTCATTCTGGGGTTCAACGATGCGTACGGGTCTTGAAAGATCATTTGAAACTCTTTTCGCGCTATGCGTAACGCCTTTGGCGCCAACTGATCCAACCGTAAAGATCCAAGAGAAACTTCACCAGAATCTGACCCAACCAGCCTAAGGATACAACGCCCTATGGTTGACTTCCCCGAGCCAGACTCACCCACCAAACCTAATATTTCCCCAGGTTTTAAGCTTAAAGAGACATTCGCCACAGCTTGAACACTGTCGATCCGTTTATTCAAAAACCCGCTTTTTTTCACGAACGTTTTATTTAAATTTTTTACAACCAAATAATCTTGTGTACCCGCCTCGTATTGCGCCGCCTGGGGTTTTGCACTGGATGGAACAGCGCTGAGCAGAGCTTTTGTGTAGGGCTGCTCTGGCGCACTGAACAACTGCTCAGGCGGCCCTTGCTCTACCACTTCACCGTCTTTCATCACCAAAATATGGTCCGCCATATTGCCGACCACGGCCAAATCATGACTGATAAATATGATCGAAAGGTTTTTGGTTTTTTGTAACCGCTGAAGCACCTCCAATATTTGAGCCTGAATGGTCACATCCAATGCCGTGGTTGGTTCATCGGCAATTAACAGGTCTGGCTCATTAATCAGCGCCATGGCAATCATCACCCGTTGGCGCATTCCCCCAGAAAACTCATGCGGGTAATTATCAATCCTGGTTTTAGCGTCTCGTATGCCCACCTCTTCTAATGCGGCAATGGCCTTTTTACGTGCATCCGCTTTAGAAAGCTTTTTATGTATCAATAGCGGCTCTATCAGTTGCTTTAGAATACTCATATTGGGGTTTAACGAGGTCATTGGGTCTTGAAAAATCATTCCAATTTTATTGCCCCGAACTTTTCTTAGCTGGGACTCAGACATGGCCAATAAATCTTGCCCCTCATAAACTGCAGTACCGGCAGATACCCTGCCAGGGGGGGAAGGAATAAGCCCCAACAAACTGTAACAAGTAACCGATTTACCCGAGCCGGACTCCCCCACTATTGCAGTAACGCTACCTGGGGGAACATCAAA
>CAYZQH010000438.1:0-1789 GCA_964480055.1 uncultured Cellvibrionaceae bacterium | reverse complement strand
CAGCCATGAGCGAATCAAAAGCCATGAGCCCGGCAAAAATCATGAGAGAAAAGAAACACCATCAAAAAAGAGAGCGCACTGTAACTCGTAGATCTCTCATCAAAACACTCCTAAGCACACCGCTGACTTTCGGTGCCGGCGCCTCAGTGCTCCCTTGTCTTTTGGCTCGCTCAGCCTTTGCTCAGGGCGAACGCCCCATTCGCAACCTATTCATTTATCACCCCAACGGCGCCGTACCAGAGTTATTCCACCCCCGCGCCGGTAGCTTAGCCTTACCTGGCATGACCGCGCCCATGGAGTCGGTCAAACAGCATTGCGTTTTTATGGATGGTTTTGGCTTGGACGGCAGAGGGGATACTCATGAGGGCGGTGCAAACCGTGTGCTCACCGGCGACCATGCCTCTACGGATAACTTGCGTGGCACCAGTTCCTCTATCGATGTGCTGATGGGAGAAGAAAATTTCAGCAAGGGGCTCACGCCCATAGCCCCTTCCATTCAAATGGGGCTATTTGCCAGTAAATGGTCTGATAAAACCATCAGCTTTCAAGGTACTGTACGCCTCCCTTATTTTGATAACCCATTAAGTTTGTATGCCAATTTATTTAGTGGCGATCAAACACCCGCACAAGCCACCATTGCGCAAGATAATTTATCTGCGTTGAATGCCGCTCATGCCAACTTACAAAGCTTGCAAGTACAATTTGGCACTATTGAACGTGAGCGCTTAGAGCAACATATGGAGGCTTTCTCGGTTTTACAATCGAAGTTACAAGCCTTGGCTTCAGGCAGTGGCGGCGCATCCTGTGGTAACACAGATTTAAGCGATATTGGTAATAACGACTGGCGTAATGAAAACCCAAGCGGGCCCATGACGCGTATATCTGATGCTCAACAAGACATTGCCGTGCAGGCACTGTCTTGTGATGTCACTCGGGTAATCAGCTTTATGTACTCCCACGCAGTATCCCCCATCACCAACCCCACTGGTACCATGGGTGACCACGACGCCTCACACGCAGACGCAGAAACGCACCGCAAAAGTAAAGTCTGGTGGATGGCGGAAATTACCAAGTTTATTCAAAAGTTAGCCGACACTCCCGACGGCGATGGCAGCTCGCTTCTGGACAATACCCTCGTCTTTTTAGTCTCCGATTTGGGCCACGGTAATTGGCATGACCATTGGCGAATGCCGTTTATATTGGCCGGTGGTAAAAATACGGGGCTGGAGCTTGGGCGTTCACTCGATTTTAGAGGCGTTGGTACTAACCGTTATGGATGGGGCCTTCAAATTGGGCAAGGGCATGCCAATTTATTACAACTGATTGCCGAGCGCTCTGGCTATAATTTTAAAATCCCTCTGGCCACAGAGCAAAACCGGCCCAATATTTGGTAAGCTTCTTCATTGATACAAATTGAAACAAGCATAAATTTTCTGAAGCTAAAGCGTGTAAATACCCAACCCAGAAAAATACCAACCCTAAACACCCTGATTATTAACTTAAGTAAATACGCACTCAGAGCAATTAGAATATTTCTGATTGAAACCCGATCACTCGACTCGTCAACTTAAGGGAATTCATGAATTTGGCGTGAAATATCTCCTTGAAGCTTCTCACTCCACGCGCAAAATAAATTAAATAAACAAAGTAAATACGCACAATCTAATTTATGTAGATTAGAGTAGATCTAAATAAGGGGTTAAATAAATATGACCCCCTTTCCTATACGAGTTGAATTAGGCGTGTGGTTTTTCATGGCCCATATTTTTTGATGTTTTTAAAGTGGGTG
>CAYZQH010000437.1:0-1807 GCA_964480055.1 uncultured Cellvibrionaceae bacterium | reverse complement strand
ATGCCGCCAAAGAGAAGCACATAGCCATGCGATGGTCATCATAGGTATCAATGGCTGCCGACTGCAGCTGGGCTGGTGGTGTTATTTTGATGTAGTCCTCGCCCTCTTCTACCTCTGCGCCAACTTTACGAAGCTCAGTGGTCATGGCCGATAAACGATCCGTTTCTTTTACGCGCCAGTTGTATATATTACGAATACATGTAACACCCTTGGCAAATAACGCCGTGGTCGCAATGGTCATGGCTGCATCCGGTATATGGTTTAAATCCACATCCACGCCGTTTAGCTGCCCAGTACCCGTGACCTCTATCCAGTAATCACTGTATTCAACTTCTGCACCCATTTGCCGTAAAACCTCGGCAAACGCTGCATCGCCTTGCACACTGGCCTTACCCGTTCCATGAACCTTTACTGGGCCACCACCGATGGCCGCCGCAGCCAAAAAGTAGGAAGCTGACGACGCATCGCCCTCAACCATAATGCCGCCGGGGCTTTGATAGCATTGCCCACCTTTTACATGAAAGGACTGATAGTTTTGATTGACCACCTCAACACCAAAACGCTGCATGGTATCGAGCGTAATATCGATATAGGGTTTAGAGACCAACTCACCCTCTACCCGTATGACCAAATCAGAAGCTAGCAAAGGGGCGGTCATCAACAATGCCGTAAGATACTGACTAGAAATATTTCCGCGAATGGATACTTCACCACCAGGCAGGCCCTTCCCTTTAATACGTAAAGGCGGAAAGCCTTCGTTTTTAAGGTATTCCACGTCTGCGCCAAGCACTGCCATAGCATCCACCAGGTCGCCAATGGGGCGCTCATACATGCGCGGCTCACCAGTAATCTCAAATGTACCTTCACTTAAACACAGGGCTGCGGTTAATGGGCGAACGGCTGTTCCGGCATTGCCCAAAAACAAGGTTTGAGGCTCACTCACATCAAACACTCGCCCTAACCCGTGAACCACACATTCGGTTTGCGCATCATTGAGCTGATAACTGACCCCCAACTGCGTAAGCGCCGCCAACATATGCTTTACATCATCACTGCGTAATAGGTTGGTAATGGTAGTTTGGCCGTTTGCCAAGGCAGCCAGTAACAATATCCTGTTAGATAAGCTTTTAGAGCCTGGCAAAACCACACTACCAGAAAAACCAGAAACCGGACTAAGAGTAAGGGATTCCATAAATTTACGGCCATTCATAAAAAGTGGCGCATTTTAACGCGTTACCCCTCTTCCGGCCATTGCTTAAACACACTCCACAATACGCCTAAACCCCAACGTCGCTGTTGTGGAGCTAGGATTATTGTGTACCGAGTATTACATTGACTCAATCAATAACAAGTGCATTCACCTTCCATGTACAATTCTATAAAAGCACAAATGTAACCACGGCACCCAATGCATAAGCCGCCGTCTCCTCGTGTCATACCCGTTATTCCATCATCATTGCAGGCAGCGCTTTACCCAACCCGGGCGCCCTATATACCGCTCAACTCGCTCACAATAGTAAACAGCACAAACCTTATCGTGTGCTTATTGTAAATAGTTCAGAGTAAGACCAAGCAAAAGAAAACCAAACGGTGTTTAATGCCGTTTTACTCAAGCCTTTTACAACACAGGCAATCGTTAAGATATTTTTAATGTACCGGCCGCCACCCAACAACCTTGCAACGGAGCACTCTCAATGTCCCAGGACGCCCGCCAGCTCAACAACATAAAAATTCTATTGGTAGAAGACAATAAGGTAAACCAAGATGTTGCCCTCATGATCCTTGAAGACATTGGGTACGAAGCCGA
>CAYZQH010000436.1:0-1822 GCA_964480055.1 uncultured Cellvibrionaceae bacterium | reverse complement strand
CTTGGTCCTTTTAATCATCAAAACGCTCATAATGAAGTATCCCAAACCGCCACTTCAACCGGTGTGGGGTTATATCCATTACAAGGGTTATTTAACTGTGGGCAATTGGAGATTAACACCAAAATATCCATGTGCGCCACCAACTCCACATATTTGCCAGGGGCAGAAATACCATCCTCAAACGTTAACCCCCCTGCCTCAGTAATAGGAACGTTCATAAAAAAATTAATATTATGAGTAATATCGCGTTTGGTTAAACCATATTGCTCATTTTCTGCAATGGCCAACATCCAACTGTCTCTACACGCGTGCATACAGCGTTTTTCTAAATCGTAGCGCACTGTATTACTCTCTGTTGCGCACGCACCGCCCAAAGTATCATGGCGGCCACAAGTATCCGCTGTAATGGTAAGCATAGGGTTACTTAAATTGGAGCGCAAAACACTATTAGGCGTTAAATAGACATTGCCCTGTTCCCGGATGGTATCCATCGCGCTGTAACGCTCGGCAATATCCGCAGCCTTATAAAATAAAGTATCCGCAGCTTGATTGCCCTCTAAATCTGTAATGCGCAGGGTGTTACCTGCGTGGATTATTTGCAACCAATAATCACCCGCACCCACCACATCGCGTACCGTGGCATTTTTCAGCTCAAGCGTACTTGCTTTTATAGGGAAGTCAGCCATTAAGACACCCCCAAATAATATAAACGGTTATTCTCAAACCCGCGTAAATTTTCAGCGCAGGCATTTTTACATTCATCATCATCCGCTATGGGCAATGCAGCGTGTAACTCAATGTCTATTGGGGCATTTGGATAGGTGGCGGCTGAATTTAGGGGGTGTGGGCAAGCATGCAACACAACCAGCGTGTCCATTTCAAATCGCAAGGTGACAGCGCCGCCGGGATTGGCCTGGCTAGTTAATTGTAAATTACCAACACTATCCACTTTCACCTTGCTAAACCAATTGATATTAGCCGCCATGTCTTGCGCAGTTAAGTTATATTTTGCCAGCTCTACCAAAAAGCTATCGTAACCGTTTTGATGCCATTGATTACTGTGCGCCTGGTAGTCACGTTCGCCCCAGCTAGCAGCCACGCCATTGGCGTTACTATTGCCACAAACCGTTTCATGCCAACCTGCGGTGTCCTCAATAACAGAACAAAATATACGCCCCATATCAGAATACAAACAATGCCCCTGGGTAATTTTAAACGTATGCTGGCACTTTAAAGTATCTGGCGCATTGTACCTTTCGCTTAGATCTTCTGGGTTGTAGAGCAACATGCCCACATTCCCTTGCCCGGTTGGGTCCGTCAAAGTTAACTGCAGCCCTCGTCGCACTTTTAGCGACCAATGGCCACCACTTGGAACCGTTGTTTTATACAAAAGAGTCTCGCTCAACAACTCTGCCATTTTTAAATTCCTGTCACTCTGTGGTTTCACTGATTGCATTGGCTTGAGGGGGTGCCACCGTTTTTTCAATAAGCATTGAGACATCTGAGGCGATTTTTTCAGCCACGGGTAGGTTGTAAGTAATGGTTGCACCGTAAGCATCTTTTTGGTGTGGATCATGGCGAGTTTTATCAAACACCCATAACCGAGTCCCCAAATGGAACCCCTCTTTAATATCATGCGTAATCATAAATATGGTGAGTTTATGTTTGCGCCAAAGGGATAGAACCAACTCGTGCATATCACTGCGAATGCCTGGGTCTAAGGCGCCAAACGGCTCATCCAACAACAATATGCGAGGTTGTTTGATAAGTGACTGAGCAATTGATAACCGCTGCTGCATACCGCCAGACAGCTCATGAGGGT
>CAYZQH010000435.1:0-1833 GCA_964480055.1 uncultured Cellvibrionaceae bacterium | reverse complement strand
TAGCCCATACTCAATACAATTATCTCGACGTTATGTGTGGGACACATTAGTGTAGGGAGTATTTTAAGTAAGTTATGAATATTGTAAGTCTTAAGCAAGAAAAATTGAGAATTAAAAGGAGAAAGGTATACGAATTCCTTAAAAAGTATGCTGTTCTTACTATCTTGGTAGCTTTTTTCTCCATATCTGGGTTTTTCTATGATTCGGGTGCAAAAGCGCCTCTTCTGAACGCTCAATTACCCGAGCATAAAATTCTTGATTCAGGTGAGAAAAAAGTTTTAATAAAGCAAGACGATAGCGGTCATTATATTTTCATCGGAGAAATAAACGGAAAGAAAGTGAAGTTTCTATATGATACAGGAGCAACTTCAGTTTCAGTACCTGAACATATTGCGGCTTACCTAGAGTTACCTATAGGTAAGAGTGTACATTCGAAAACTGCAAACGGTACGGCTATCTCTTTTAGGACATCTTTAAATACTGTAAAGGTAGGTAATATTGAGCTTAAAAATATCAGAGCCTCTATTTCCAAAGGTCTGGAAGGTGACGAAATATTGTTAGGAATGTCATTTCTTAAAGAAATAGATATAAAGCAGAATAATGGTGTTTTAGAGTTGGGGTATGAAAATCACATAACAAAGTTGTCAAATTGACAGTTTTTTCGTCGCTCCTTTTTGTGCAAAATAGCACAAACGGGCTCTTCTCAAACTGCAATTTACCAAGGCGTTATAGGGCTCAATCAATTTAATATTTACGGTAGGTGCCAAATAAAAGGTACTTATCTTTGTAGCTTAGGGCTGCACAAACGGATTTGGTCATTTCACATTTTATTTCCTCCCGTTTGTTCCGGTGCCTTTGTTTTAAAAAGCAGTATAGGCAACATCAATTCACTTTCATTGGTGTGCCAAGGTGGCAGGTTTGCAAGCACGTTTTGGTGTGGCATTCTTGCACTCAATATTAATTAGCGGCTCCAATCGCCAGCTCATTGCGCAACCTAGTGTTGCTTGGGCTTGGGTACGTCGCCTGCTATAACAAGTTTAGGCAATCGGACGCAGCAAAGCTGCGCCGTTGCTAAAAGCGTTAGCCATCATAGGGTGTGCAGATATGTATTCACTTAAGGAAGTAGCAATTGCTCATGCAAAAGCCGCTGAGAGATTATTTGAGCCAAACGCAGAGTTTTTAAATTGTAACGAAGAGGTTATTCCCGTATTTATAAATTTGCTATTCCAGTCTGTAGAGGTGATTCTTAAGAGTCTAGCGATTGAGTCGGGCTTAGCTACCAAAAATGAATTAAGACACAGTAAAACCACTAGGAATGGTCACGGAGTTAAAGAGCTAGCATCCCTAATTAATGAAAAAATTGGAAGTGATAAAGTTCTCGACCTATTGCTACCAAGAAGAGGTTTTGCGATATCCAATGATATCCTTAAGGCCATGGTTTTTGGTCATGAGTTTGAACCTTCTCGCGATGCCTACGCGAGAAGAAACATAACCTACTCACAGTTTGGGGAAGGCGATCTTCAACTAATTAGTGGCGCAAAAGACTGGGTAAAGGCCGTAATGTCAGCGGCTAATAACATTGAAACTGCCGTCTGTAAATTAAAAGGCTAACAAAGCGTTCAAACTCGTTTCGGGCCTTCGGCCCTACACTGGACAGCTAAAGCTGCGCTGCTTTTGTGAATTTGCTTCGCAAATTATCGCACAAAAGCACCACATCTTTGTCTGCCGTTTAACGCGGCGTTACAAGTCGTGTCATAAAATTTTATAAGTCGGCTACAAAATTTCACTTCGTAGCAGGCAATAGCATCAGGGAATGTGCGATCCATCTATCTC
>CAYZQH010000434.1:0-1836 GCA_964480055.1 uncultured Cellvibrionaceae bacterium | reverse complement strand
GAAAGACACTCACGTCATCGCCAAAATCATTTAAGACGCTGTCTATTACGCGGCTAATACACTGTACCAGGGGCTCACTGGCTTCATCCTCACTTTGCAGACCAACGGCTTGTGAAGCCATCTCATTCAACAATAATCGAACAGTATGGCGTTTATCAGACAAAAAGTTTTTGTCCATTAGCGCAACTTTTAGCACCGGAATTTGTAAACGGCACAACATTTCTTTAATGGATGGCGCCAATGCTTCATCGCGCAAAATAAATTCAAACAGCATTTCCACCAGGCGGATGGTTTCGTGCTCAACGCCGCCCAAATTGACTTCAGTACCCTTATGTTTTTGAACGCGCTGCAGCACTTGCTCCACGCCATAGTTTTTATTGGCGGTTACAGCAGCAGGCAATTTCTGCACAAACGATAATAAGTTGAGTAGCTCCCCGTTACAGCCCGCAGGCGTGGCATGACCTCCACCGGTAACTGAACCAAATCCCCCTGGAGCCATGCTCTGATTGGGAGAGCCAAGCGCTTGATTGAATGATTGCTCTTGCGGAACCAAATACCCTGACGACGGAGACACATGCGATGGTTCCTCAGATAAGGGAAAGCCCGAATGAGAACCATCAAAACCTGAATGGGTAAGCCCATTAAATTCGCTGCTGCTCTGCTCTTTGGTGCTAGGCACCTTGGACGCAGAGCGAGCAGCGATACTCGGCGAGCGAATATCTACACCATGCTCTAACAAGACGGATTCTAAAGATTTATAAATTGCCGATAGCTCGCCTATCACTACACGGTCAAATAGCTTGAATAAAACGAGCTTGGCCTTAATATCTATGTCTAAGCGTTTAATTTGGCCCATAAATAGCCCGCATAGCATTTCTGGGCCAAAGGGGTTGGTTTGTATAGAAACCTGATGAGGGACCAGAGGCGTTAAACCGTATGATAACCGTTTGACGGCTAAGTCCATATCGCGATTGGCACGGGCAACGGTAGACTCTAAGGCCACCAACTGCTCTAGGTCGTCGTTTTGTACCAGCGACAGAGCCTCGGCCGAAAGCTCGCCTTCAGCTTGGACACTGTCACGATCATCGGCGTCCACCAAGCGCGCTAAGGCTTCATCTACGCCTTCAAAAAAACGCTTTTCTATGCCCTTTCTCTGCACGCGTACTTCGCGCATAGAGTCAAAGAAGAGGTTCTGCTCTTGGTTGGAGCTGGCTTTATCGGCCATATCAAACAGGGCATCGTCAGCAGAGTCAAAAAACACCTCTAACCGGCGTGCCAACAATTGTTTGGAGCGCTCATGAACAGCGTGGGCTGGCGCGGGTAAACGCGCTAGCCGGCCGCGCACATGGCGCTGTGTTTCAAGATCAAGACGAATCACCTTAGCGGACTCAGGCACTTAGACCTCCCAGATAAACTGCATCTGCAGGCTCGCGCATACGAACTGCTCGAACGTGGGCACACATCATTGGCGCCACACTAGCCTCACAGTCCATATGGTAAAATATCTACTAGCACTTACCTACTACAGGCCGTGAACCCTAATAAATATTTGCATCTAAAAACTGCAAGGCATTAATACAAAAGCATTAATTAATTGTAAATTTAACACAGGGTGCGGTACATTGCCTGAGGGAATTAAAAAAACCTCGGCTTAGTCTCAGATCGAATTAGAAGCTCTCAATTCATCATTAGAACCAAACGATTTAATGGATAAACACCGTTCAGAACAGCGCCTTGGGCGCGGCATGCTTACCGTCGGCTGGATTATCGCGCTGGCTCTGCTGTTTATGGCTTTTTCAAAATGGCAAGCCAAAAGAGAAAATCCAAATGCTATGC
>CAYZQH010000433.1:0-1861 GCA_964480055.1 uncultured Cellvibrionaceae bacterium | reverse complement strand
GCATAGTCGGCCCACACAATCACCTCACCGCCATCACCATTTTCTATGGCATCGGCTTTGATTTGCACTCTGGGGTGGATAATGGTTTTTTCGGCGTTGCGTAGGTTTACGTTGTTGCCTTGAAAGCCACCACCAACGTGCACCGTACCGCCGCCTTCTTTACCAGATACGTCGATGCTGGCTTGATCAAAGGCGCCTACATGTTTGCCTAACACTTTGACACTGCCGCCTTTGCCGCTTTGCATTGCAGTAGCGCTAATGGCAGAATTTTCGTTAACTAGAGAGTCTTTGGCCGCATGTAGCTCTACGTCACCGGCGTGGTTATTAGCCAGTCCATCTGCCTTGATGACGCCGCTGTGGGTGACATTCTCCCCTAAGACCACCACTTGGCCGGCATCCGTTTTTGTACCGCTTACGCTGACGCTGCCGGTATTGACCACATCTGCACCGCCGCCCAGGGTGAAGGTGCCGTCGTTGTGCATAACCACACTGGTTTTAGCGCTAAGCTCACCCGCATTGACCGCGCTGGTAAAAATGTCTTGAGAAACGCTGCTGGTTAGCAGTACCTTGCCGCCTTCTGCCTCTATGACGCCGCTGTTTTTAACGGCGGCCTCTACACCCAGCTCCTCTTGCAATACCTCTTTAGAAACACGCACGCCCACAAGGCCGGTATTGTCAAAAGTAAGCACCGTTTCTTCCCCGGCGGCGAGTGCCACAGAACCCAAGTTGGCGGTGATCAGGCCTTGGTTATCCACGGATTTACCCTGTAAAACCACGTCTCCGCCGGTAGCAGCAGTAATTAAGCCCTGGTTGATCACCGCACCGTCTGTGCCTTCTATAGCGTTGAACGCAAAATCACCGTTCATAAAGTCATCTGGGTTTATGGCAAGACCAGAGGCCACAAGGCCGCCCACGTCTATTTTGGCATCTCTACCAAAGAACACGCCGTGGGGGTTCATTAAGATCACATGACCGTTAGCGTTGATATTGCCAAGAATGTTGGAGCCATCATTACTAAGAATGCGGTTAAGCGCTAAAGAGTTAGCGTTGGGCTGAACGAAGTCTACCGTCTCATTCACGTCCACATTAAAGCTTTGCCAATCTATGGCCAGCTTTTGGGTATCTTGTACAATAGTGGTGTTTAAACCGTCCTGATGAATGGACCCACCACCGCCCACTACATTACCACCCTCTGGCCCGGCATGGGCTTGACTTACCAGCATCCCAGCGGCAATGGCTATAGCCAACTTTCTATGCGGTGTGGTCAAGCGTGTGCGATGGGTACGAACAGGCTGAGAGGTTGTGCGGTTCATTGATGACGTCCTAAAAATATTTCATCCAATGGGTGGGCCCTTTTGGCCCATCCATATGCTGATTACGACTGCGGCGCGCAATCGTACAGTATTTAATCGACTATCCGTACAACGGGCCGATTGAAAAGCGATCTATTTGACAGAAATTTTTGCGTCTTTGCCAAGCAAAACTCAAGCAACACATGTGAACAATGTTACTTTTACACAGGAATGACGTAAGGGGCTTGATATCGGACGTAGACGCAACAGAAGCGGCAAGGGTTTGCGGTTTTATTGGTGGTGCTTGGATAGCCATATCCAAAAAACTCCCTGTAATGCTAAGTTCAAATTAATAACGTAACGCCTGACCTATTCCAATGCGGAAATAGGCGAAAATGCGCCTAAGCCTCTGCACTTGTTCTCCTGCCCGGGGGCTTAACGCTGCTTGAAAAAGGCACTAACACGCCCAATTATTGCACAGCCCAGTGCCGTTTAAAATAAGTGAACACCCACAATGCACGGCCCCCAATAAAAACCATACTTAAGAATTAATAGCGCCTTACCTACAC
>CAYZQH010000432.1:0-1861 GCA_964480055.1 uncultured Cellvibrionaceae bacterium | reverse complement strand
CTATTAATTGGCGGCGCCACCACGTCAAAAGCACACACTGCTGTAAAAATAGAGCCTCGATACGCCAACAGCCAAGTTGTTTACGTAGCTGACGCGTCACGCGCTGTGGGCGTTGCCAGCAAACTGTTATCTGACGAACTAAGACCGGCATTTGTAAAATCCACCCAAGAAGAGTACGAAACGGTTCGCATTAGAACAGCCAACCGTAGAAACAAGCGTAAATTAACGCCATACAGCACTGCGGTTGAACGCCGACAGCCCATTGATTGGCCCAGCCAGACCATTACCAAACCGCAATTTCTTGGTGCAAAAGTATTCGATGATTACCCCTTACAAGAACTGGTAGAATACATCGACTGGACACCGTTTTTTATCAGTTGGGATTTAGCGGGGAAATACCCAGCAATATTAACAGACGCAGTCGTTGGAGAAGCCGCCAGCCAGTTATTTGCAGATGCGCAGGCAATGTTAAATAAGCTTATCGATGAAAAACTCATTCGATCTAGTGCCACTGTCGGCTTTTGGCCAGCAAACTCCGTCAATCATGATGATATCGTCATTTCTACTGAGGGCACTGAACACTGCCTGCACCACGTACGCCAACAGCAAATCAAGAATGGCGCGGACCAAAACCTTCGCTCATTGGCGGATTTAATCGCACCCAAAGACTCTGGAATACAAGACTATATTGGAGGGTTTGTTGTAACTGCTGGCATCGGGGCCGAAGAACTTGCTAAGGAATATGAGCAAAAAGGCGACGACTACAACGCCATCATGGTGAAAGCACTTGCCGACCGCTTAGCAGAGGCCTTTGCAGAGCTCATGCATAAGCGGGTACGTACAGAATTTTGGGGGTATAACACCAATGAGGTATTGGACAATCAAGCATTGATCAAAGAACAATACCAGGGGATCCGCCCGGCACCAGGTTACCCAGCGTGCCCAGACCACTCAGAAAAAGCCAAGTTATTCGAGCTGCTAAATGCCACTCAAACTACTGGGGTAAGCCTAACCGAGCACTTTGCCATGCTGCCTACAGCCGCTGTCGCCGGCTGGTACTTTGCAAGCCCACATGCTAAATACTTTAATGTTGGAAACATTGGAAAAGACCAAGTTGAATCCTTAGCCGAGCGTAAAGACGTGGCCATAGCCACAGTAGAGCGATGGCTTCAACCTAACTTAGATTACACACCTTAAAACGACGTGGCCTAATGAACGAACCTAAAAAACCCAATAAAACGAACTTTTTTGCGCTGTTGCTCAGTACCTTTGCTGCGGCTTTTGGTGTGCAAACACATAAAAACCTCGAACGTGACTTTCAGCAGAAAAGTGTCATGCCGTTTATTGCAGCAGGGGTAATTTTTACGGTGCTATTTATGACCAGCTTGATATTGATCGTTCGCTGGGTAGTATCCAGTTAACCTAGAGCGTGAGCTCACCACCCTTTCAAGCTTGTAATAACTAACACCGAACAACCTAGGGGCCGCGCAGCATGCGAACGAGCAAATTACCAGCCCCACCCTACATGCCACAATAGTATTACTGGCCAGCAACCCAAAAAATACAAGTAGCAACAAAGACAGCAACCAATACAACCGCCGCGAATGCGTCAGCTTTACTATCGCCCGTTTCTAGCATTTCAGTATGATTATCAGACATATCAACCTCTTTATTATGAATTATTCGGTTTTTACAGCTATTTAACGAAGGCACACACCAGATTTTACAGCTCTGTGTGGCTTCCAAATTAGGTATACCGGCCGCAACGCCGCTGTCTTGTATACCTGGGCGTATTAATACTTCATGCCGCACACAAAAGCCAGCTTTTTGCCCTTAATCAATAAAATATGTGTGCTATTTC
>CAYZQH010000431.1:0-1866 GCA_964480055.1 uncultured Cellvibrionaceae bacterium | reverse complement strand
TTGAAATAGTTTGACCCGTCTTTCACCTCGCTAAGCGGTGTAATTCTATCAACGGAAATAGCAATATATTGACCGGGCAAGCTAGACAATTGAAGCTCGCCTTTTTGGCTAGGCTTAATTTCAGCAATATTTTTTTCGTGAATAAACAGCGTAACCCCAAACCCCTCTGCATCGGATATTTCAAACAAAGTGTCACCCTGGGCAACCGGAGCGCCAATAGATTGTTGGATATCGTCCGAGATTATCATGCCGTTGGTAGGCGATTTGAGTATGGTGCGTTCGAGTTTTGCGTCAATTAATCGAATTTGTACCTGCACTTGATCTGCTTGGGTGCTCATAATGGCGGCTTGTGTTCTATCACCGGCTGCCAGGGCGTTGTCATATTCTAATTGGTATTGCTGAAGTTGGCCTTTGAGCTGTCGTTGTTCGAGCTTTAAGTCATCGGCCTTTAGTTTTGCAAGCGGCTGACCTTTTGTTACCAGTTGGCCAGGCTCAACATTTACCGCTTCAATATACCCATCAAACGGGGTTGCCAATAGGTATCGATTGGTGCTGGTAATCTCCGCTTCGGAGTTTACGTGGTAACTCCAAGGGACAAAGGCAAGCATTACAAGTACAGCGCCCACAGCAGCAGCCAATCGGGTTAGGTGCTTTTTATTAAAAGTACCGAAGAATATGTTTGAAGTGCTGTGGTGCGTTGATGTGCTTGAGTTGAGGCGATGCAGGTCCGCTAGAGCCAAGGCGCATTGATTGATAAATTGTTTAGCATCATCGCTTAGTTGTGTGGTGTGTTTGTGTTCAATTGTAATAGCGCCAACAGGAGCGCCTTGGTCGTCGCGAATCAAAAACGTATGGCACCCAAGGAGGCTGCCTAGGCGGCAAAGGCGGTGATGGGCGTGGTCTATACATTCGCCGGAATTAGGGTATTGAATGTCAGTCCTTTGCTCTGCAGCTTCGATCATGGCGTCTAAGGTGGCCTGAGCAAACTCAGAATTTTTATCAAAAGTCGCTCTATGAGAGACGGCAATCAGTGCCAGTTTTGCGGCTGTGTTATAGCTGCCTAGACTGACGCGCTCCACATCTAGCAGGCTGGCAATGTGGTTGACCGTAGAGGTGCACGAGTCTTGAAAAGACGGGGCTTTAAGTGCACTGGAGATTAGCTCCAGTAATTGTGAGTCATTAGATGTGTTGCTTGGCGCAGCGGTAGTGGTGGCTTTAGCCACATGTAGCCAGGTAAATCCCCACCTTAACAGTTTGATGGTTGCCTGGAGTACTTGAGGGTCTTGGGTGCTTAAATTTAAGGTAGCAACGCCCCAGAGTTTGGCGTCTAGTACGATGGGGTGCGCAAAGTAAACGCTTTCGCTTTCGGACTTTTGCATTTTGATTTGCCCGGTATTAGCGGTTTTTGCGGCAGTGTCTAGCAGGGCTTTGTTCAGTTGTGAGCCTTCAGGCCAGTGGGCCAAAAGCCTGTCTTTGCCGCTGGGCGTCTTTTGAATGAGCGCAGCTTGCTTGCAGCCGGAAATCATTTGGCACTGCAAGGACAGCCAAAGCATAAATAAGGACGGGTTACTCATTCAGTGTCTAATGTTGTGGTTTATCAGGAAGCTTACCTAAGCATAGCCTAAGACTTTTGAGGGAATGGCGCGCCAAAAAACTTGGGCGTACAGCGTATTTTGACGCGCCAAGGCCTGTTTGAGTGGGTATTGGCGTTTTTAATGTAATCGTAAAAAAAGCCTTGCGCACCTTCTTCATCTGCGTATAATGCGCCTCCTCGATCGGGGCCAAGCGCTCCAGAGTTCTTTAACAATGAGTCAAGCAAAGCGTGTGGGAGCTTGTGTATTCTGTGTATACAGAAAGACACAAGTA
>CAYZQH010000430.1:0-1877 GCA_964480055.1 uncultured Cellvibrionaceae bacterium | reverse complement strand
AAATATTTTTGACGCTTTTATGATGACTTGCTTCTATGAGCCTGGTCAGATCAAAGCCAAAGGCTTGATTTTTTTACAGCGATAGAGGATCACAGCGAAGGTGCCGCAAAGGTTGTCGGGTTCTGCGGCGCGGGTTCAGGCAGTCTTTGCGTTGGCCAACAAGAGAAGCGCGTTAGTAAAGTGAGTGAGAGTGGAATTGTTTAGAGGAAAGTGTCTAGTATCAATAGGATAGCCTCATTAAAAACCGGCCATTAAACCGGCCAAACCGGACCAAATTATGGCAACAACCATAGTCGATTTAAGCCCCTTCGTCCCCGGTGACCGGGCGCTTTCGGGGTCGGGCTTGCCGGGTAGTGAAACCAACAGTAAGTCCTCATTACGCTGGGAGATACCCGAGCACTCAGAGCCTTGGTACTTACCTGGGCTGACACAATAAAATGTAGTAGTGTGATTAATGTCACTCGTTAGTTGGTTTCATTAGGCTTTAATCAGTAATCATCCCAATAAGGTGGCTCTCCAAAATAAGAGCCAGCAAAATCGATAAAAGCTCGAAGCTTTGGTGCGAGCAATTTTCTATGAGGGTAGACTGCATATAGCCCCATTGTTTCGAGTTCATATTCATTGAGCATGGTTTTGAGCCTGCCTTGTTTAAGTGCTTCTCCCACGATGA
Organism: uncultured Cellvibrionaceae bacterium; assembly: GCA_964480055.1. Taxonomy (GTDB): domain Bacteria; phylum Pseudomonadota; class Gammaproteobacteria; order Pseudomonadales; family Cellvibrionaceae; genus CAYZQH01. Next base: position 1,207 of record CAYZQH010000430.1, on the reverse strand, counting down.
ATGTTGGTTGCAATATATAACCTTCACCAGCAATTGCTGCGGCCATTAAAATTTCCCCATTATTTGCAACTAATCCGGTTTGAGCATTGTGAGAGCTATTGCGCAAAACTTTCATTAATGGGTGCTCTGAAGCAGTGTAATCCATATAGCTGTAGCGTAAAAAATGCGAGCTATTTAGATCCTCCGGGTGGGTAGGATTACCATATTTTTTTATGTACGAGGGAGATGCACAAAGCACCAATCTTACCGGGGCTATTTTCTTTGCAATCAAGGAAGAGCTTTTTAAGTGCCCTATTCTCAGGGCGACATCAAACCCTTCTTCGATGACATCCACCTTACGATCGCTCAACTCCAGGTTAACCCCCACCTCTGGATACTGTTTTTTGAAATCTCGAATAAGTGGCGCGAGGTGTAACGTTGAGAAGGACACCGGTGCACTAATCTGTAGAAGCCCTTTGGCGGCATTTTGAAGTTCACCAAAGTGGTTCTCCATATGATGCACACTCTCGAGAATATGTATTGCATGCTGTAAACACTGTTCACCTTCTTGGGTCAAGTGAACGCGCCGAGTGGTTCGGTTAAAGAGCCTTACACCCAGTTGCTCTTCTAGCTGAGATACATACTTGCTCACGAGTTGATTCGATGTCTCTAGTTTCTCGGCGGCTCTGGTAAAGCTGCCTAGTTCTGCCACGGTGACAAACGCTTTCATTGTTTCAAGTCGGTCCATTGATACAGCCCATATTGCAAACGTAGTGTTGATAATTATTCCATAAAACCGTTATTTAATCGTTATTTAGTTGTTAGTAATATGGATCTTAACCTGATTGAGGTAGTGAGCGCGGTCAGTCATCACAAGCGACTTAGAGAGGAATTAACGATGAATAAGCAAACTTTACACAAATTATTGAAATCAGATGCGGGCGTTGCAGCTTTGGCTTTAAGAGTACCGGTTGGGATTATCCTGGCTGCTCATGGCGCACAGAAATTGTTCGGTTGGTTTGGTGGTTATGGCCTTGAGGGAACTGGCCAATGGATGACTAGTATCGGATTGGAACCAGGATATTTGATGGCCTTATTGGCAGGCAGTGCGGAATTTTTCGGAGGTTTAGCCTTGGTGTTGGGCTTGTTAACCCGACCTGCTGCAGTAGTGAGCGCGTTAACGATGTTAGTGGCCATTTTTAGCGTTCACTTTGAGCATGGCCTTTTT
>CAYZQH010000429.1:0-1899 GCA_964480055.1 uncultured Cellvibrionaceae bacterium | reverse complement strand
GTCTCAGATTTAGATACATACAGTGTAAAAGAGCGCGATGTTGGTACTCTTAAGGCATGCATAAATTCTTGAGCGAGAAACTCCCGCACACTTGAGCGCAGTACCGCGCGCCCGTCGGCACCACGACAATAGGGGGTTTGGCCAGCCCCCTTTAATTGCATCTCCCAACGCTGACCATCGATCACTACTTCAAATACAGAGATGGCTCGGCCATCGCCGTAACCATTGCCAGTTCTAAATGGGCATTGTTGTGTGAATTCGGTACCATAAATTGATAGAGCATAGCCAGTCGCCCAGCCAACCTGTCGCATTGGCGCTTGCGCGACCGAAATATCACCGGAAAATACTTGGCGAAAATCTTCGTTATGTACCAATTTATTACTCAATTTCAGCTCATCGAAAAATGTGCTGCTATGAGTTATATATTTTGGCTCTGCAAGCGGTGTTGGTGTCACAGGGACAAAATGACCGGAAAACACTTGACGGGCACTGTGATCAACACCATTATCCTTGGCGTCAGGGTCGGCATTTAAGTTATCCACCAGAGAATAATCCACAAGCCGAACAAACCCTTCGAAAGTGTCTACGTAAGCTTTAGCTGTCGAGTTTGACGATTGTGTCATGATTGTAAAAACCTATCGATGATGTTGATGTGGTGTAACGACGAACACTTCAAGCGTCCCAGATAATAAACTCAATCGGCGTCGGGTTATAACCATTACACGGGTTGTTAAGCTGCGGGCAGTTAGAAATGAGTATTGTAATGTCCATTTCTGCTTTTAACTCAACATATTTACCTGCCCCAGAAATACCGTCTGCAAAGGTTAATTCTCCGTCTGAGGTAATTGGTACGTTCATAAAAAAATTGACATTGTGAGCAATGTCACGCTTAGTAAGCCCGTACTCAGGGTGCTTATTGATGGCTAGCATCCAGCTATCACGGCATGCATGCATGCTGCGTTTTTCCAAGTCATATCTTACGGTATTACTCTCAGTTGCACAGGCACCACCGAGTGTATCGTGGCGACCACAAGTGTCAGCAACTATTTTAAGCATAATGTTGTTTTCGTTGGTTCGTAATTCACTGCCGACGGTTAAATAAATGTTGCCTTGCTCGCGAATGGTGTCCATCGCACTGTAGCGCTCTTGCGGAAGTTCAGAATTATAAAATAAGATGTCTGCCGCTTGGTTTCCTTCAATGTCTACAATTCGAAAGGTTTGGCCTTGCTTTACAGTGCCCATCCAATAGTCGCCGGAGTCAACCACATTGCATGTGACGGCATTATTTGGGTTTAATTTAGATTCTTTTAACATTTCCTCACCTCCCAGTTAAAGACCAATATGATATAGAGTGTTATTTTTAAAACCACGCTTGTTTTCTGGCCGGAAGTTAAGGCAGTAATCATCGTCTTTGACCGGCTGGCCAACACCCAGTTCGAGTTGTACTTTGGTGCTAGGATATTCGCTTGATTTGTCCAGAGGGTGGGGGCATGTGTGCAGCAGGACAAGTGTGTCCATTTCAAAACGAAGTAGTACAGAACTCCCCGCTTTACTGTGGTCAGTAATCAATTTAATATCGCCTTCTGCAGAGATTTGTATCTTGCTGAACCAGTTAATATTTGCAGCCAGGTCAGCAGCGTTCAGGCCATACTTACCCATCTCAACCAGAAAAGAATCGTGACCATTTTGTTTCCATTGGTTGCGATCATTCTGATAGTCTCGTTTACTCCATTGCGCTTCAATATGTTCAGCGCGAGAATTACCCGCAACCGTCTCATGCCAACCTAAATCATCTTCCACTATGGATGCAAAGATACGCCCCATGTCGGAGTACAAGCAATTGCCTTTAGTAAGTTTAAACGTGTGTTGGCATTTTAGCGTGTCCGGAGCGTTATAACG
>CAYZQH010000428.1:0-1917 GCA_964480055.1 uncultured Cellvibrionaceae bacterium | reverse complement strand
GTTCCAGTGGTATTACTGACTTCCTGTTACGCGCTGGAGGATAAGCTTAAAGCGTATGATTTGGGCTGTGATGACTTCATTGATGCTGCAACACCCGGTGATGAGGTGTGCGCAAGGGTAACCAAAGCCGTGTTTCATCAAATCGCCCAAGATCAGTTAAATCAAAGGCTGATTCAAGCAACGGAAACTGCGCGTAACGCCATGGTGGACAACAGTGATTTGGGCGCCAACATTCAGTTCTTGTTACAAGTGCATCAGTGTGATGATCTCGACCAGCTTGGTCAGCAGTTTTTTTCCGCCATAGATCGTTACGGGTTGTCATGTAGTTTACAAATGCGCAGTGAAATAGGTATTAAGGATATGGAAGCCAATGGTATGGCAAAGGATTTAGAATCTCAGCTGTTATTGCAGTTAAAAGGCAAAGGCCGGTATGTGGATTTCGGAAAGCGCACAATTGTGAATTACGATCGAGTGTCCTTATTAATTCGCAATATGCCCGTAGACGATGCAGAAAAATACGGTGCAATTAAAGACAATACCTTTTGTTTGGTGCAGGGCATCAACTCTAGAATTATCGGCCTAGAAGACCAATATAAATTACTCGCTGAAAAAGATTCTCTCAAGAAGCTGTCAGTGGATGTAAAAAGTGTGATTGGTGTATTAAAAGACGCCTATCAGGATGTTATGCAAAACATCATGCATGAAGTAGAGAATGCTTCAGAGCAAATACACAGTCGAATACCCACGTTAGCACTAACAGAAGACAATGAGGCGTTCTTAGAAACTGTCTCAGAACAAATGGTAGCTAATACCAATCGTATCTTTAATGAAGGGTTAAAGGTGGATGAGCTTTTCAATAAGCTCGAAGGCGCCGTCCAGAGTAGCTTAGACTCTTTTAAGGATCCTTCTAAGGCCAAAGATGAAGAGCCCGTACCCAAAGACGCCAGTGGAAATAATACGGTGGAGCTATTTTGATCAGGTTCAGCCATTAGGTTGAGTAGTATGTGGATTTACGATAAAACGACGGTACTCAGGCAGGAAGTAGTCTAAACTAACTTTATAAGGCCGCACTGGCTTGGGCTACCTTTGTGGCCAGAAAGCCTAAAAAGTAATTGTAGCGCACGCTTTTAGAACGAATAAATTTAAAAAGCGTTTGGGTAAACTGACTACGTTGGCAGTACATCGATGTTAGAGACAATTTTAACTTCAGATTCAAGGCAGGAAGATAACAAAGACCTCGTATGGGATTTGGATACGTTTACAAAGCGTAAGCGTGCCCACGAGTTTGTATTGAACTTTGAAAATAAGCTGTGTGTGTTCTCTGGCTCAGTACGCCAATTGTATACCAATTATAATATTTTTATGCCTGCCGAAGAAAACAGCCGGTTGGTCATATTGCCAAACCCTTACGCCCACCATGATATTTTTCAAAATATCCCCGATGACGCCGTTAAGCCTACCGGGCTCTACATTACGCCGGGTGATGGGGGCGACCTAAAATTACGAATTCCTATCAAGAGTAAGACAAATCCATTTCGGTCGGTGCCCTTGCAGGTGGGGTTTCGGTTGGTCAATCAACGTCGCCCAAATCATTTACCCATCTTACCGGTATTGGTTAAAGGCGATTTAAGGGAGCTGGACGCTCGTACCCCGTGCTTGCACCTACACTCTGTCTCGCTAACGGCCTTAGAAGACATGTCCTCTTTGGAAGTTAACGACTTACGTAAAGTTGTGTTGGAGCGGTTGGGTAACCTGGCTTAGGGTCAACCTAAATCAATCCGTATTAGAAGTTTCTGTTGGTAATGACACTACTACCGCCCATTATTGGTTGCGCCCAATGTTCTTAGGGCCTCCCAGGGTGGTTCTACATGATCCGGAACCTAACAGGCACGGTAAAAACGAATTGTTCGTCTTTGA
>CAYZQH010000427.1:0-1928 GCA_964480055.1 uncultured Cellvibrionaceae bacterium | reverse complement strand
GGCGTGGGGTTTGCAAATAAAGTGGCTGCTTGAATGCAAAACACTAAACATCGATAATGTGGTTAGTTTTGCATCTGTAGATAATCACGATACCTTCACAAAACAGTCAATATTCCCCAGAAGCCAATAAAAAGAAGGTCAAAACTTGGATGAGCTTCAATTGGCTTGTAGGTTAGTTGACTTTAGCTTTTGCTAGATAGCCTGATGCAAGTCTAAACACGCCCTCGCTCGTTGCGAGCCCTCAGAAGTACTCAGAAGTAAAAAAGACACCCATAAATTTGTGGAAGGAAAATTAATATGAAGCCAATAGTGGCAAACAATAAACCAGCAAAAGTTACCCTTACCAAAGGTAAAGAATATTATTTTTGTGCTTGTGGTCGCTCCAGCAACCAACCATTTTGTGATGGCTCTCATGCTGGTAGCAATTTTAAACCAAAGCCCTTTACTGCAGACGATGATGGTGAATCCTATTTATGCCAATGCAAATATAGTGCGAATACACCTTTCTGTGATGGTAGCCATAAACAGTTTGATGAAAGCGCTGTAGGTAAAGAAGGGCCAGACCTTCAAGCTGAGACGAGTAAAGCTGTGGTTGCTAGCGCAACCAAAGAAGAACCTACCGTTGAATTCATCCATCAGCTTGCTAGAGAAGGTTTATCAAAAATGGGGCATCATGGGCCAATGACATCCATGGGCGTGCCACGGCATCAGTTGCCGCACTGGGATGATATACAGATTATGACCGCTCAAATGGCAACAAAACCACTTATGGAAGATACGGCCGTTTGCACCGAACTTGTTATCGGCCCAAAGGCCAAAAAACCATTGAAACTAAAAATTCCATTATTTGTTTCAGATATGAGCTTTGGTGCTTTGTCTGAAGAGGCTAAGCTGGCTTTAGCGATGGGGGCAGAGTTGGCTGGCACGGGTATTTGTTCGGGTGAAGGCGGTATGCTCCCGGAAGAGCAGCAAGCTAACTCGTGTTATTTCTATGAACTAGCCAGTGCTGAATTTGGATATGACGAGTCTAAATTGAAGAATGTTCAGGCATTTCACTTCAAAGGTGGTCAGGGCGCAAAAACAGGAACGGGGGGGCATCTTCCTGGCAATAAAAACATTGGTAAAATCTCAGAAGTACGCGGCATTCCAGCCGGTGAGTCGGCCATCTCACCTCCCACATTTAAAAACTTACACACGGCTGAAGATTTCAAAATAATGGCAAACAGTGTACGTGAGATAACAGGCGGCATTCCCATTGGTTTTAAATTGAGCGCCAATCATATTGAACAAGATATCCAATTTGCATTAGATGCAAGTGCTGACTACATCATTCTGGATGGCCGAGGTGGCGGCACGGGCGCTGCACCTGAAATGTTCAGAGACCATATCAGTGTGCCTACAATTCCTGCTCTAGCAAGGGCTCGCCGCTATTTGAATGCTCAAGGTGCAAGTGAAGTCTCATTGATAATAACCGGTGGCTTGCGAGTGCCAATTGACTTCGTGAAGGCAATGGCTTTAGGCGCTGATGGCATTGCCGTCTCAAATAGTGCAATGCAGTCCATTGGTTGTGTAGCAGCAAGAATGTGTAACACTAATAACTGTCCTGCAGGTATCGCTACTCAAAAAGAAGATTTACGACAAAGGCTCAATATAGAAAAATCCGCAAATCAACTTAAAAATTTCTTTGAAGCTTCTGTTTCATTAATGCAAGTTATGGCTCGCGCCTGTGGGCATGATGATTTAGCTCAATTTAATCAAGACGATCTTGCGACCTGGCATAGAGAAATGTCTTTACTGAGCGGCGTAAAGTATTCGGGACTTATCGAACCCACTGACTCGGTATAACAAGTCGATAATAAAGGACACCCATAAATTTGACAGTACTCCCAATACCCACTAATGTCCTCCCTAACTACCAGTAGGCTGCG
>CAYZQH010000426.1:0-1929 GCA_964480055.1 uncultured Cellvibrionaceae bacterium | reverse complement strand
TAATAGAGCTGATGGTAGTGGTAAGCATAATTGTCATCTTGGCTATGATGATGGTGCCGTCGCAGCATGGCAAAGTAGTTAAAACGCAAATAGCGGAGGCCGTGCTCATTGTGGATGAGCTTAAAGGCCCCGCAGGCCTTTATTATAAGCTGCACGGCGTATTTCCAAAAAATAATGAAGAAGCGGGTATTCCAGAGCCCAAGTATTTGATCGGTAGCTTTGTTAAGCGCATTACCTTAGAAGAGGGTGCGTTTCACATAGAGTTGGGCAACAAAGTGAATAAAGCGGTTGCCGGTAAAATCATCACCATTCGCCCAATGGTGGTGACAGATTCCCCTTCTAGCCCCTTTTCATGGGTATGTGGGCATGCGGCTATCCCTGTGGGGATGGAGGGCGTTGGAGCCAACAAAACGTCGATAGAGAAAAAGCTACTGCCTTTGTCTTGCCGTCTCTAGGCAATTGCAGTACCCCAGGCGCCTCTTTCTCATAGATTATGGCATATGAACCAGTCTTAAGGTAAGCTTCGCGCCCCGCCAACTTGACGAGCCCTGCCCATGCTATTTTCAGACCTTAACCTTTGTGACGCTTTGCGCCGCGCCGTTAGTGAGCAGGGCTATGAAACGGCGACGCCCATTCAAGCACAGGGCATTCCTGCAGTGCTAGAGGGGCGTGATGTACTGGGTGCGGCCCAGACCGGCACGGGTAAAACAGCGGGTTTTACGCTCCCGATTTTAGAGCGGTTACAGTCCGGTGAGCGTGCGCGAGGCAACCAAGTGCGCGCATTAATTCTTACCCCCACTAGAGAGCTGGCCGCGCAGGTCGGGCAGAGCGTTTCCACCTATGGAAAGTATCTGCCGCTGCGTTCTGACGTGGTGTACGGTGGGGTCAAAGTAAACCCCCAAATGATGCGTTTGCGTAAAGGCACAGACGTTTTGGTGGCCACCCCAGGCCGTCTACTAGATTTAGCCCAACAAAATGCCATTCAATTTAAGCACCTAGAAGTATTGGTGCTGGACGAAGCAGACCGCATGCTAGACATGGGGTTTATTCATGACATTAAAAGGATTTTGGCTTTACTGCCCGCAAAGCGTCAAAACCTACTCTTCTCTGCAACCTTTTCCGACGAGATTCGTGCCTTATCCAAAAGCTTTGTAAGTAACGCAGTAGAAATATCCGTTACGCCACGCAATAGCTCTGCTAAAACGGTGAAGCAGTGGATGTGCCCCGTGGATAAAAAGCAAAAACCGGCATTGCTTGCACAGCTGATACAAGAGCACCAATGGCACCAAGTGTTGGTATTTACAAGAACTAAGCACGGTGCCAATAAGCTCACCCGGTTTTTAGAGGGGCAGGGCATAAAGGCTGCCGCCATTCACGGTAACAAAAGCCAGGGCGCACGGACAAAAGCGCTAGAGTCCATCAAAAATAACTCCATACAAGTTTTAGTAGCAACAGATATAGCCGCACGGGGCTTGGATATTGACCAGTTGCCACAGGTGGTTAACTTTGATTTACCACAGGTAGCGGAAGATTACGTACACCGTATTGGCCGTACCGGACGTGCGGGCGCCACCGGAGAGGCCGTCTCTTTAGTGTGTGCAGACGAATTAGATTTGCTTAAAGATATAGAGCGAGTTATTCAAAAATTATTACCGCGTGAATACATTGATGGGTTTGACCCGGTACATGACGTACCAGAAACTAAGCTGGCTGCCCCTAATAAGGCAAAGCGCCCTAAAAAGCCTAAGCCCGGGCACAGAGATGGCCAGCGCGCAGCGCAAGGTAACGCTAGAAGTGCTGGCGACAAACCTAAATCAAGAGGTAGAAATGGCGCCGCAAAAAATAACACCACCGCAAGCAAACCTAAAAAAGCGCGGGATGCAAAAGGTAGAGCGGATGACAGTAGCCCGAAGCGTGAGCCCAGCACAA
>CAYZQH010000425.1:0-1935 GCA_964480055.1 uncultured Cellvibrionaceae bacterium | reverse complement strand
TGGCCAGCTCCCAGCTCATTATGGCGGTATCATCTTTATACCATTTACCATTGACAGTATTTTTGCGTGTAATAAGGTGCTCTATAAAATCATTTAACCAACCCATGGCCCGCTTACTTTTGTACAACTGCGCTGAGTACTGCATAAAACCGTTCCAATCGTTGGTAACGTCTGGGTCCAGTGGCTCTTCGCCCTTATCCCAAGCGACCAATTGCGCCATTCCGCCTGACCACTGCCAAAAATTAGTGAAATACAGCACCGCTTTCATATTGCGCTTGCCCATTTCGTGTAATAAAAAATCTAAACCTACTAAGAGCTGCTCGTTGTACATACCAGGCTGCTTCATAATGGCAGGGCTAACAGACATCACCAAATTAGAAGCCTCAGACCCAGCCAACACCCGTAAATTACGAATACCCAGTTGATCTAACTGATCTAATTCCTTAATTAGCCGAGCTTGGCCTTGCTCAGACGCCCCAAGATACGCGCCGTACCAAAAATTCACCCCAGCAAAGAAATAGGGATGCCCTGCCAACATAAATTGACTGCCATCAACTGACACAAAAGAATTTTTTTCAGCCTCTAGCAATTGCGCAGAGCTGCCCTTAACCGAGGTGCTCTCACAGGCGGTCAATAAAAAACCACAACACCCCAGACACAAACCTAAAATAATTGTACGCCACACCAACAACACCTCAACTCTCCCCTTAGCCATATGCCCCCACTTATTTTTTATACGCGCCTACTGAAAATTCTATGTTCATTCTATGCTAAATCATTGGCGGACTTCGCCGTGTTCTTTCTCAAATACTCGAACCAGCTCTATAAACGTTCTACCCGCATGATACGGTGCCTTCCATGCACCAGTTTTGTACTCACTGCTTTCAAAGGGTACATCAATGCTAGAAAACCAATGCCACTCACCATGCTCGTTATCTTTATAGTGATCTAATGTGTATTGCCATATAGACTTTACACTGTGCAAGTAACTAACCTCTGTGCTTGCCTGCCATTGATAAGCAAACCCCACCATTGCCTCCATTTGCACCCACCAAGCCGTATGACTTTGATGCCCTGATTTTATTTCCACCTCATCCAACACCAACCCTTGGGCTTGATAACCGCGAGCCAAAGTATTTTTGGCTAAAGAGCTTGCACATTCTTCATAAAATTGGGCGCGTCCTTTGGGCAATTCAAAAGACGCATGCTGCAAAACCTTTAGGGCTTTACGAACCAGCCAACTTGACTCAATATCATGGCCAAAACTGTGGTGTGTAGAGCAGTCCTGCCACTCATTGGTTAAAAACATTTTTATGTGGCCAGTGGTTACATCTACAATTTTATTGCAGTAAACATCCAGTACATAGCTTAATCTATCACAAACAAGGGCTCCCCACGTTTGCACGTCTGCACTTGGGGTATTTACCCCGTTTAGCGAATCCAATAAACCGGTATACCCTTCTAATAAATGAAGGTGGGTATTCATGGTTTTTGGGTGATTTTGCTCCTTTTGGGATAAACGAACATCCTCTTGCGGCTGCCAGTTTTGTGAAAAGGCCTCAAAATATCCGCCATGTTGACGGTCTAGGGCGTGATGCTCTAAACGATCAAAGCATGTTTTTGCCATGACCAAAGCCTGAGCGTTTTCTGTAAGTTTAAAGTACGCACTGAGCGCATATATCGCAAACGATTGCGCGTAGGTGTGCTTTCGTCCATCCACCAGGTGCCCACCGCTAGAAACCGCCCAATAAAACCCTCCGTTTTTGGTATCGTGAAATGCGGACGCTAAAAATTGATACGCATGATCAGCACCGCGTTTATAAACCGCCATGCGTGACGGCGTATCACGATACACCCATGCTAGTTCCGAAAAAAACCACAGTACACGCGTATGTAAAATAATGCATTTATCTGCTTGTGGCTTAACGGTGTTGT
>CAYZQH010000424.1:0-1936 GCA_964480055.1 uncultured Cellvibrionaceae bacterium | reverse complement strand
AAATGCGCTCATTGAGCTCTGTTTCTGAAAAATGATTTTTAGCGGCGACTAAAATGACGTCGCAATTTAACGTGTGGGCAATTAACGTGTTGATTTCTTCGACAAACGGGTGGTTAGAATCAGGTACTAGCCCTTCAATAATCACAACATCCAGTGCGTGGTAGGCAGCGCGGAATGTGGTAAGTAACTCTTCGAGTAATGTATCGGAAAGGCCTTGAGACAGCAAATGCTCGGCGTGCTTTAGGGTGATTGGGGTTACAGGATCGACGCCTACGGTATCCTTGACTAACCTGGGGGAGCTTTTTACGTCGCTGGGTGTTTGAGCTACGGGTTTGTAAAACCCGACACGTACACCCTGTTGGTCAAAGGCACGAACCAGCCCCAAGCTTACGGAAGTTAACCCGGTGCCTGGGCCTATGGGTGTAACAAAAAAGCTGTGCACGGTTATTTAACCCTTTTGAATGATGCGTTTGCAATCTAGCGCAATCATGCGCTCTTCGTTGGTGGGAAGTACCCAAACCGGTATCGAACCTTCTTGGCCGATGTAGCCCTCGGTGTTGGCGCCGTTTTGAATATTCGCACTGGGGTTGAGCGCAATGTTTAACACCTGTAAGTGATTAACAATCTGCTCACGAATGGGGGCGGCGTTTTCTCCAATACCGCCGGTAAAAATCAATGCGTCAACCTGTGGCAAGGCGGTACTGATGCGGAGTATCTCTGAAGCGGCGCGATAACAAAAAAGCGCAATGGCCCGTTGAGCGCCGATGGCGTTTGGTTTAGCGTTTAATAGCTCGCGCATGCAATTGGAAACACCAGATACGCCCAGTAATCCGGACTGGGTGTTGAGCGTTTGATAAGTTTTACTTTGAGACCAGCCAAGGGTGTGTTGTAAAAATTGCCCAAGGCCTGGGTCAACTGAGCCGGAACGAGAGCCCATGACCATACCCTCTAGCGGCGTAAGCCCCATGGTGGTATCTAAGCTTTTGCCGCCACTGATGGCACAGGCACTACAGCCATTGCCTAAGTGCGCTACCAGCAAATGGTGGTGGGCGCCATTGGTCAGCTTGTGTGGAACAGCTTGTTCGGAAATATAGCGGTAGCTGGTGCCGTGGAATCCGTACCGGCGAATGCCGTGTTTCTCATAAAGGTCATAGGGTAAGCCGTATAGGTACGCATGCTCTGGGAGCGTTTGGTGGAAGGCTGTATCAAATACAGCAATATGCGACAGCTCTGGAAACGCCTGCTGAAGGAGTTTTATTCCGTCTATGCTTGCCGGGTTGTGCAGTGGCGCCAGGGGTATGCATTGCTCCACGGCATTAATAACGCTTGGCGTAATTAATGCCGATGCGCTAAATTGCTCGCCGCCGTGAACTACCCTATGACCGGCGCCAGCCAGGGTTTTTTCTGTAATTCCGTGTTTGCTCAGTAGCGTTATTAGGTGTTGGATGGCACTGTGGTGGTTTGCGTTGGCAATGACGTTATTAAATTCTTCCCCGCAGGCTGCACCGCGGATGCGCGCTTGGGGGGTATTCAGTTGATCTGCTTGGCCATAAATGTATGCATCGGTCACGCCTCCGTCGAATACAGAAAACTTAAAAGATGAGCTGCCACTGTTAAATACGAGAAATGCACCGGCCATCGTTGCCATACTTACTGGTTGGGCGCAGATACGCTGCGCTGGTTGTTTTGTTGGGTTTTTAACCGCTTAAAATTCTGGTCGGTAGCATACAATTCGCAATTGCTAAGCCATTGATCTTGCGCAAGTGTCTTGTTATTTATGAGTAAACCAGAGGTGGAACTGGCCTTTTTAACGGTTTGTGAAAGAGCAAAAGCTTAGCGTTGGCCTTTTAGGGGCTAACTCAGTACCATTGGCTCCCTTTTATTTTCTTACTTCTTCGGAGAATGTCATGTTTCAAGGCAGCATGGTTGCCCTGGT
>CAYZQH010000423.1:0-1951 GCA_964480055.1 uncultured Cellvibrionaceae bacterium | reverse complement strand
GTATTTTGATGCAGGCTGATGTAAACGCTCATTAATAATCCATTGCCGAATGCAGCGGGCATTCGGCATTTTCCACAACGACTTATCACCTAGGCCCCACATGATTGTAAGAACCCTATCAGACGCCAATGAATCCGACCGCAAAGTGGTATCCCCCGACGGCAATTGGGAGAGCACGCGCCTCCTATTAAAAAACGACAATATGGGGTTTTCTTTTCATATAACCACCATTTTTAAAGGTGCAGATTTTCAAATGCACTATCAAAACCACCTAGAGTCAGTTTACTGTATTACCGGCAAAGGTGAGGTAGAAACGCTCGCGGACGGTAAGAAGCACCCCATAGAAGCGGGCACCATTTATATTTTAGATAAGCATGACAAACATATATTGCGCGCATTTGAAGATATGACCATGGCCTGCGTATTTAACCCACCGTTGAATGGTAAAGAGGTACACAACGCCGAAGGCGCCTACGAACTAACCGATTAAAGTACCGGCCATTCATACACATTTAATAATACGTAAAACTTTGGGGGTGCCATGCTGGTTTCGTTTATCGGTTTTTTGTTGATATTTACGGGCATTGGATTAGCTTCCGCCTGGCGTAGTCAAGGCACCAAGCAAGACTATTACCTAGCCAGCGGCAGCATACGCCCCTGGCTAGTTGGCTTATCTGCCGTTGCCACCAACAATAGTGGCTATATGTTCATCGGCGTTATTGGTTATACCTATGCCACCGGGCTTGCCTCCATTTGGTTAATGATTGGCTGGATAGCCGGTGATTTTATTGCCTCCCTTTACGTTCACAAGCGCCTTAAACATGCCACCAGCAATAATGGTGAAGTGAGTTACGCGGGCGTACTCAGTCATTGGTACGGTCAAAATCATACGTACCTTCAACGCATTATTGGCGTAATTTCTCTGCTGTTTTTATTAACCTACGCCGCCGCACAACTGGTAGCGGGTGGCAAAGCACTGCACGTATTACTCAATTGGCCACTTTGGTCTGGCGCTGTTGCTGGTGCCATTCTTGTGAGCCTGTACTGTTTTGCCGGAGGCATTCGCGCATCCATATGGACTGACGCCGCACAATCTGTAGTGATGATATTTGCCATGGGTATGCTGCTAACGGTGGCCATATCTGACTTGGGAGGTGTAGACGCTGCCACCGCACAACTGCGTTCTGTAGAGGGCTTTATGGACTGGCTGCCCAAAGACCTGGCGCTTCCTGGCTGGATTGGCGGTATTCTATTTATTACAAGCTGGCTATTTGCAGGCTTTTCCGTCATTGGGCAGCCTCACATTATGGTGCGCTTTATGACCCTGAGTGATTCAGGAGGTATGAAGCAGGCCAAGCTTTGGTATTACCTATGGTTTACCGCCTTTTACTGCATGGCCACCGGCGTGGGCTTATTGGCACGTATTTACCTGGCCGATACTGGCACTTTTGACGCGGAGTTAGCGCTGCCCAGTATGGCGCAGCAATTATTACCTGGCTTTTTTGTTGGTTTGATTTTAGCGGGCATATTTGCAGCAACCATGTCTACCGCCGATTCTTTGATACTGAGCTGCTCTGCGGCAATCACTCACGATATCCTGCCTCATACCATTGAAAAAACCACGCTAATTAAATTCTCAACCATTGGCATTACCGCCATCGCGCTTCTGTTGGCGTTATCAAACAACCAAAGCGTATTTAACATGGTGATTATGGCTTGGTCTGGCCTGGCAAGTGCTTTTGCACCACTGCTTATATTCCTGTGCCTTGGCAAAAAGCCCTCTCAGGTCGCCAGCATTACCGCGGTTGTCACTGGGTTTTGCGTAGCGCTACTTTGGCGCTACTGTGGCTTGCACGCCATGGTTTACGAAGGCTTACCTGGCATACTGGCTGGCGCTGTCATACTGGCCGTGGGGTTGATGTTACACAAACCAAGCACAGACACTACCTAG
>CAYZQH010000422.1:0-1966 GCA_964480055.1 uncultured Cellvibrionaceae bacterium | reverse complement strand
TCAACAGGCACTACCGGGTCAACAATAACCGGATCACCACCTGCCGGTGGAGTGTTATCCATTGACTCGTCATCTGTGCCGCCGCAACCTGAGCTAACAGCCACCACAAAAACACAAATCAACCAACCAGCATTAGCCGCTAAAGAACTCAACGGCCGCACTTCAATCTGCCTTTTTTTATTATGCTTTTGCACACCATTACTACACCCAACGGGAAGCATACAACGCCCCAAGTTCAACAAATTTTTATTTAAAGACTTCAGGCTCATCAAAAAACACCCACTTAGCAAATGTAAAAACCACAATGAAAAAAAGAAAATTGAATGCCTCAGAACGAGACTTAGAAAAAACGCAAGGTCAATCTTTCTATTTACCTTGCCTCTTTAACTCAAGATCACAGAATGGTTCATAATAAAATAACTATTCGCCCCACCTACAAGCTACCGCTGCAGTAAAGGCTAACCCACGAGCACAGATGGGCACACGCCCTACAATGCTAACGTTACAATCATATTACAGTAACGTTACAATAAAAATCTTGTTTTAAATATGGTTATAAGCAAAACCCACAAAGCTATGGGTAAGAGTGTGATGTGCAACAATCAAACTATGTGACAAACATCACTCTGAAATAGGTACTTGGTCACTCGCCTATCCCTCCCTCAAACACTAGCCTGCGAATAAATCACACAAATAAAGTAAGCCTAAGAGCCCGCTAGAGCGATACCTTAAGACCAGAGAAAAATTGAAGAAAAAAGGGGATTTTTTCACGCCTGAATTGTGAATATTTCACAGGCAGCTTCTAATGAAACCCATACCCTTTATTGCTAAAAGCAACCACTAAGGATACTGCCATGCGGATACTTCACCGTTTATTCATTCTGTCCATTGTGGCAACCGTATGCAGCTGCTATGAATCTACAGGGTCACGCACTGTATATCCCAACAATGTTAACTGGACGGGCACAGGCGATTACGCCTATGCTAGCAGTTACCGGGGTATGGCGGTGGCATTAGCTGGGCAAGACGTGTATTGGTTTCGCCCAGACGGCAGTATTAATCGCCTAAAGGATGTTTTGGCCGGTGAATTTATAGGCCCATACAATTTAACCAGCGTAGCGCAAACCTTTAGCTTGGGCTTGCACGAACACAGCTTTATGCATGGAAATTTAGTGGGGCAAACCAATAACTTAGATATATTCCACACCACACAGGCTAATTTTGGTCACACCGCAGCAAACCGAATTCAACCGCTCGATAACCTAACCATTCTACAAGATGGGCAACGCTATAACGTAGTGGAAATTTGCGATATGGCAACCCCAGATTTAGCCAGCGGCTGGGTATTGCCTTACCACAGTAACAGTCATTTATTAATGTCAGTAAGGGCCTGCACTAGTAATCGAGAGTGCGCTGGTGGCGTTATAGAAGCCGCCATAGACCACAGTAAACGATGGTGGTGGATTAAAAGCACAGCCGGCGTACAACATGCCTCTATTAAACGATACGGCGGCGCCCGTTACAGCAATGAATGCATGCCCATTGCCTCTACACGCTGGTCCACTGCCGCGTTAGGTGATATCTCCGATGAATACCTGTTTGTAGGCGACCCATCCATGGATGAAATTACCACATACGACGCACAAGATTTAAAACGCGGGCCTCTGGATGCATTGCACTTGCGCTCATCTAAACGTATTAAAGATATTTCTGCCGAAGGCATTAAAAGCGGTGCAATACACTTCAGTATGGTTTCGGTTTTATGGCAAAACGGTAGTGGGAATACTATAGACCACTATCAAGTAGTGGATGGCGCATTACCCAGTACGCATTTTTTATCTGAAAATATTGGTGCGGGGTACGATCACATTCAAGGCTTTGGTCAAGGGTATAGCAACCTTCAAACCAGAACAGGAGATTTACTCACTTTCGGCAATAGTGTGGTTAGGCGAACGTACAGAAAAAA
>CAYZQH010000421.1:0-1971 GCA_964480055.1 uncultured Cellvibrionaceae bacterium | reverse complement strand
ATTGTTACTTTGGCCGCAAATTTTTTGAGGCATCTTTTGATACGCGCCACAAGGCAATATAGGGTTCCAGCGCCAACGTCCCATAAAAAAGGGCTGATTAAATCAATCAGCCCTTTTTAAATTGCTACTTAAAAATAGGTTTTTGTTACCAAGGCTTCCAGGGTTTGGTAACGCTTGTGGGTAGCCCTTTGGCAGAACCATCTTCGGTACATACACAAAAATCACTTTTATGCCCAGTGTCTGCATTACAAGACAGCTCAAACCCTGGGTCTGCTTGTGGCCCGCACTCTAGCTCTAAATCCTCAAAGGATTTATGACATTTAAGGCCGGCATTTTCACAGGCCGCTTTACAACCAGACTTATCGTGAAACACGATGGTTGCCCAACCCTTGCCGGCCTGACACGTTTCCAGCTTTGGAGTATCTCGCTCTTTGGGATGGATATTGTAGAGCTTACCCTGGAAGAACGTCTCGCTGGAGCAGGCGCAAAAATCTGTACCATGCTCGCTTAACTGACCACAACCCAACTCCCACTCCTGCGGCGCGCATGAGCCGGCGATATCGTGATAACTGCGTCGGCAGTTCATGCCCTGGCTCTGACAAGCCTTAGCACAACCGATTGCATTCTTAGAGACCAGAGTGGCCCAGTTATTACCGTTATCACAAATTTGGACGCTACCGTTAGGTACAGACAATGGCTGTGATGGCGCAGAAAGCATCTTCCCTTCAACCGCTGGTAGCCCACCGGGTATCTCACCAGAGGAGGAAGAGCCGCTTGAGGAGCTAGAAGAGGAGCTACTAGAAGAACTAGACGACGAGCTGGATGAAGAGCTTGACGACGAACTAGAAGATGAGCTGGAAGAACTTGATGAGCTAGAGCTGGACGAATCACCATTTGCTGCGTTGCCGCCACAAGCGGTCAGCAATACAGCGAATAGCGATGCAACAAAGAGCTTGCTATACATACTTTGGCCTCAATGGGGTATTTTTTGGAATATTCATTATTGTTATGTGGCACGGGCCACCTACAGAAGGCGCCGCGCCAAGCAGTGCGCGTAATTGACACTATAATCCCATATCACCCAAAAGTACGATAGCTAAATCACAGTTAGAGGCGTTTCTCCACCCATCATTACACGCGCGACAATCGCACCCTCAACAGCAGAATCAAACATTTTTAACTGTCTAATTATTTGGGCCGCACCCGTTATTAAATTCCGTCAAAAAACCCACAATAGCTCCGGTATATAAAGGTGCCAGCAAATTGCTGTGTAACCGATTAATCCACCGCCTGTTTTTTAAATCAACAAAGTGAAGGGTGAAAAATTGGTTTGATAAATATGGAGAAACAGCACGAACGTGCAATTCATTAAACACCGGCAGAATCTTTTAAATGGCAAGCTAGGCCGCGTACTCATTATGAAAAGGTCGCGCCAACTAAAAAGTAAAAGCGCATTAAGCTTCAATGAAGATGGCGGTGCATAAAAAGCCCGCTACCCACCCAATAAGCGCAGCACATTCCCTTTGTTTTGATTAGAAAACACCTGCATGGCAATAGACGCATCACGCTTAACTTGATTGTTAATTAGATTGGAAATTTCTTTAGCCATATCTGCATCTTCAATGCGCGACCGACTTTCTTCTGCTTGAATCCGGCCATTACTTAACGAAGAAATAGTAGAATCTAAGCGGTTTATTTGGGCGCCAATATTCGCATTGGCTTGATCAACTCCTGTTTGTAGTTGATCTAACGCGGCAATGGCACTGGATGCGCCCTGCGCTGTTGAAAAATTTATATCATTAAAACCGGAGTCTTCAAGTAACTGAGTAAAATTGCCAACATCAACGTTAATTTGCTCATCCGGGTTGGCACCCACTTGTAAGTCTGTTGACTCATCACTGCCAAGCAATGGCTTATTGTTAAAGGTTGTGTTTTCTACATTTTGCCCAATGGCTGCCACCAACTCTTGGG
>CAYZQH010000420.1:0-1976 GCA_964480055.1 uncultured Cellvibrionaceae bacterium | reverse complement strand
CGATGCGAAGTTTTGACGTGGTCATTGTAGGTGCAGGTCCAGCCGGCATCGGTATGGCCTTGGCGCTGAACAAAATCTACGGCTTGGAGTACGGCGTATTGGAAAGTAACCGTGTAGGGGAATCGTTTAGACGTTGGCCTGCGCAAACTCGCTTGATCACACCATCTTTTTACAGTAATCCGTTTGGCATGGCAGATTTAAATGCCGTCGATACTATTACCTCACCCGCTATCTTTGCGGGTGCAGAACACCTAAGCGGCAAACAGTATGCAGATTACTTGCAATCTATTGCCGATACCGAGAACTTGCCTATCGCCAGCGGTTGTAAAGTACTGGAAGTTAATCCTGACCCAGATGGCGGTTTCCACCTGATCACTGAACTTGGCGAGGTATTTACGCAGTTTTTAATTTGGGCTTGCGGAGAGTATCAGTACCCGGACTTAAAGCCCTTTACCGGCGGTCACTTATGCCAACACTACGCGTATATCGAAGATTGGCAGACCATGGAGACCGATTCTTACACGGTTATCGGCGGGTACGAAAGTGGTCTGGACTCTGCAATCAACTTGCTCAAACTGGGTTGTAAAGTGCGTTTATTAGTGCGGAAGACAAGTTGGGAGCAACCGGATGTTAGTGACCCGAGCCAAACCCTATCACCCTACACCCGAGAGCGCCTAAGAGAAATAGAAAACGATGACCGATTGGAAATACTATTCGATGTCAATGTGGTAGAGGTGACCGGTGATGTGAGTAGTAGCTTTCGCATTCATGCGGACGATGGTCGTTATTGGGACGTGGCTCAACCCCCCATTCTGGGGACAGGATTTGTCAAAGGTGGTGGCGCGCGGCAGATTAAGGACCTTTGGATGTGGGACGACGATGGTCACATACTGCTCAGCGAAGTTGATGAGTCTATTTATACACCCGGTCTTTTTCTGGTTGGCCCTCAAGTGCGCCACGACCAACGTATTTACTGTTTTATCTATAAGTATCGACAGAGATTTGCGCTTATTGCACGCCAAATTGCCCTTCGTTTGCAAATGGATATTGAATGGAGCGAAGGTTCAGAAGATGGTATTTGGGGGCCGTTTGGCAATATCGAATGCTGTGAAGGTTGTGAGTGTTGAACGCGTCGATCGAACGCCTTCCCTGCGGCGCCATTACTTCTTCTATTTTGATTGCAGGCATAGTTGCCGGCGCTTTGGTCGGGCATTTTATTCCGGCCACTGGGCAATGGCTTGGAAGTTATGTGGACTACACGCTACTCACGCTGGTCTGTGTGCTGTTCTTTGGTGTGCGTCTCGGCGCCCTGCTTCAAGCAGTGAAAAGTCTGCGTTTTTTAACAATCGCAATATTTGCCAATTTTTTAGTGGTGCCACTGATTGGCTACGCTATTGCCTCACTGTTTCTCTCGGCTTACCCCCTTTTCCTAATCGGGCTGGTGATATATTTCATGTCGCCTTGTACCGACTGGTTTCTAAGTTTTACGCGGCTTTCAGGGGGGAATGTCGCCCTGGGTACAACCCTGCTCCCAATAAATATGACCTTGCAATTGTTGCTTTATCCGTTGTTTCTACAATGGTTTACCCAAAACAATGTGCAGGTGGATGCTGGCATCATTGGTAACGCCCTGGTGCAATGGTTTTTGTTTCCTCTATTTGTGGCGTTTACAGCACACCAAGCATTGCGCCTGCTGGTCAAACCCTCTAGGTTCGAATATTTACTTAACGCTGCAGACGGCACTACACCTTGGATAACTGCCCTGCTGGTGCTACAGATCTTTGCTGGCAATATTGCTGTCATTCTTGAGCAACTCTCAGTATTTGCTTGGGTTTTACTCGCTGTATTCACGTTTTTTGTTATCACCTTTGTGCTCGGTGAAAGTCTCAGCCGCCTATTCCAACTCCGGTATCCCGAGCACGCACTATTAACCATGACCATTGCCGCTCGCAACGCGCCGCTGATGCTAGCCATTA
>CAYZQH010000419.1:0-1984 GCA_964480055.1 uncultured Cellvibrionaceae bacterium | reverse complement strand
ATCAACATACCATTGAATAATCGATTGCAGGCGCTGGATGTGCAAGCGTCTTCAGGGCGCACATTAACGCATGCCCGCTTTGATTTTGAGCCAACCTGGAATACATGGAACCAAAGCCGGGCGGTAATAGCAGTATTGGTGTCGTTACTATTGATGATGGTTGTTTAGTACAAGGTTACTGGTTGAATACGGCAAATTGTTCGAAAAATGCCCATAAACTGACAGGTCATTCAAGGCATTAATCCCTGGCTGTGACGCAGCTAGCATAAATCTAAGTTGCAGTGATCCAAGCGAGGGCATACGCCGTAATTAGCGGGTAAATAAACTAAAGAAACTTGGGCTCGTTCTTATGATTAATAAATTGTTTATCTCTCTTTCCAAGGCAGTTCTTGCGTCTATGGTGCTATTTTTAAGTGCCTGTGGTTACGAAACCGTGCCATATGTAGACATTCAACGATATCAAGGCCTGTGGTACCAGATATCTGCCAACCCTGCTTTTTTCAACCAAGGGCTGGTTGGGGTTACTGCAGAGTATTCGTTGAATGAAGATGGCAGTGTAAAGGTGGTTAACAAAGGTTTTATGAGCACCCTGGAGGGAAACCTGGAAGAAATTGAAGGGCGAGCGGTGGTTGTGGATACAAAAACCAATTCGAGATTAAAAGTGTCTTTTCCCGGTCAGCCAGACTTTCCATTTGCCAACTATTTAATCGTGGTGTTGGATGATGTTAATTACCAATACGTAGCAGTGACAGACCCATTGGGCAGTACGCTGTTCATACTGTCTAGAACGCCTAAGCTGGACGAAAGTATTTACCAAGGTATTCTTTTTGATTTAGCGGCCAAGGGTGTTGACACTTCGATGTTAGAGCTTACGCCTCAAGCAGAAATTGAGGCAATTTAAGGCACGAGTGTAGTTTTCTGAGCGCAGGAATGCGCTCGCTTCATGTGCATTTAATTCAACTCCAGGGTTGTTTGGCTATGAATGTGTAATTTTTACCTGTACCGAAGGAGGGGAGGGTGCCTAGGTAACGAAACCTTGCAGCCACCACAATAGTGTGATTAGTATGGCGCAATACCCTAGCAAGCAAACATATTTTAGTCGCCAAACCACGCTGCTATTCTCAACACTCAGTTTTTCGTCTAAAGGGGGTTGGTCCTCATTTTTTGTTAATTCATTTGGTTTAATAGAAGACAGCCCAGCACCCACAATGACGCACACGGCAAAGCCGAGCACGTTCCACCACAGCCAAGACAGCCCTGGAATATACAACCAGCACAATAGGTTTACCACAAAGCCCGTTAATAAGCCCACCGTTGCACCAGTGCCCGTTGCCCGTTTTGTTAACACACCCAAAATAAAAACGCCTAATACTGGCCCGTTAATCAGCGAGCCAATTTTATTAATGGCCACTAATACAGAGTCAGATATATCGCCCACATAAAAAGAAAAATACATGGCCAAGGTGCCCCATATCAGAGTAATTAAGCGGGAGATCCAAAGCTCTTGAGTGTCGCTCCAATTGCCAGCGTGAAAGCGGCGGACAAAATCCTCCATAGTGGATGCGCTGAGAGAGTTAATTACGGAATCTAAAGAGGACATGGCGGCTGCAAATAACGCCACCAAAGCCAAACCTATCACGCCAATTGGGAGGTTTTGCAGAATATATTGGGGGACCACTAAATTGTAATTGGGTTGGCCATCATTTAATGGTAAGGCCTCAATAAAACCGGGCGTTTGTATTGCATAGCTGCCAATGCCGACCCCCACCAAGCAGTAGAGCAAAACCAAGGGAAAGCGTAGTAGGCCATTTAAAAATAAAGATTGCTTACTGCCGTCCAAAGTTTTTGCACATAATTCGCGTTGAACTTGGCTTTGATCACAGCCATAGTAGGACACATACAAAAAAAATCCGCCCAGTAACATGGGCCAAAAAGCAAAAGTTTGGCCATCACCTAAGCCGTGATGGGAGAAATCCAAGGTCTG
>CAYZQH010000418.1:1448-2031 GCA_964480055.1 uncultured Cellvibrionaceae bacterium | reverse complement strand
AGCATGAATCTCTAATACATCCACAAACGTTTTATCGATTTTTAATACATCAAGGGGCAAATCTCGCAGGTAGGCTAGAGATGAATAACCCGTTCCAAAATCATCCAGTGCAATGGTCACGCCACGTCGCCTAAGCTCAGCAAGTTTACTGATGGTATCTTTCACGTCTGATAACACCGCCGTTTCCGTCACCTCCAAGGTGATAAAGCTTGGAGGCACGTCGGCCTTTTCAATCACTTCAAACGTCGTTTCAACAAAGTTTGGCCGCGCAAATTGCCAAGCAGAGACATTCACCGATAAATGCCCGCTAAAGGGCACGCCATGCTCAAACCACTGCTTGCGTGTATTCAGTGCGGTGTTAAGCACCCAGTCACCAATCGGGTTAATTAAGCCAGTTTCTTCAGCCACAGGGATAAAGACCGGTGGCGGTATATACCCCTGCCTTGGATGCTTCCATCGCAATAATGCTTCGGCCCCCACTAACTTACCCGCCGAACTGACCTGGGGCTGATAAAACAGTTCAAACTCGTTGTTCTGTAGAGCGCTGCGTAAGCCTCGCTCTAATGAAATACGCTTGCTTACC
>CAYZQH010000418.1:0-1438 GCA_964480055.1 uncultured Cellvibrionaceae bacterium | reverse complement strand
CATTACGCATTTTTGGCGTAAACATTTGAGCCACACCACGCCCATCATTTTTTGCACGATGTAAAGCAATATCCGCATGACGAAATACATCCACAACATTCATGGCATATGCAGGAAATACAACCACTCCCATCGTACAGCCCACATCCAGCAAGTGATCACCCACCTCAACCGGTTGATCCATTAACGCTGAGATACGCCCTGCTATTTGCATGGCTTTTTTTTCTGCACTTTCGTCTAATTGACTGGCAACAATGGCAAATTCGTCGCCACCAATGCGTGCAACCAACATTTCAGGACCCGCGTTTTTGGCCAGTCGCATACCCAATTTACGAATCACCTGATCACCCACATCATGACCTAATGCATCATTGATGGTTTTAAAGTGATCCAAATCTAATTGGATAAATGCACACTGCTTAACGCCGGCTTTCAGCAGGTGCGCGACATACTCATTTAATTCGGCACGATTGGGTAAGCCTGTTAATTGATCCTCAAATGCCATTTTTCGAATGATGCTTTCAGATTCTAGCCGCGTAAGCTCACTGCCTGCTCGTGAAACAAATATCTTTGCCACATCTTTTAATTTTTCTATATGCTCCATGGGCTTGGTATCCATCACCAATAATGCACCCACAGGCGTATCGTTTTCGTCTTTTAACGCAACGCCCACATAGCTATGCACATTCAATTTTTTCAGTAAGCTTTGCCATGGAAAGTCTTGCTGTGCACGACGCTCTACCGCATAAACCTCATTTTGAAAAATAACATCCAAGGGGCTGTCTTTTATTTTTATTTGGAAGTTCTCAATGAGCTCTCCATCTACGGCCGCCGCCAATGTTTCTAAATAGGGCTCACCCTTTACCTTATTGGAGAGCCCTATCAGTACATACTTTTTATTGAGTAAGCGAGCAAGGTATACCACCAAACGGGTAAAAAATGCTTGGCCTGTCTCTGTTGAGACTGCGTTAGATATTGTATTTATCGCATTGTCAACAAACTGCTGCTCAGTAACATCCTCTAGACGAACCACAAGCTCTTCCAAACTTTTTTGCTGGTTAAAGATGGGATAAAGCTTAAAGTTTATCCAGCTGTCTTTAACAAAGAATAATGTATCTACTGGCACACCTGCAGTAAAATAATAGGGGCCGTATTCGCATTCTTGACCCCCGCTTAACGACTGTAAGACATCGTCCTTCCTCACGTTCAATTCTTCTAGCACATCAAAAAAATTGATGCTCGGAGCCGCACTCACGTCACGATGTAAAAAACGAATGCTTTCTTGGTTCACCAATAGCGTGTCGCCTTCTAAATCCACAATGTGAATGGGTGCAGGCTCTTGCATAAAAACTTGAGATAAACGCTCTAACTTATCTTCAACCCTGCGCCGCTCAATAATTTCTGATTGCATCTGCCTATCACGCAGTGACAGCTGCTG
>CAYZQH010000417.1:0-2031 GCA_964480055.1 uncultured Cellvibrionaceae bacterium | reverse complement strand
TTGGTCACAACGGATAAAAACCCACCTTCTGTACCCACATCAAACTCTGTACTTTCCGGTTCTGCCACTACCATAAAATATTCTGGCAATTCAGAAATGGCGCTTTGCGGTGACGCCGTAACACGAATAATAGAGTCGCTCATAACTTGCAGGCGCACCGTCTTAATATCGCCCGCATCTAAAGATACGGTTACGCCATGCGCATCCTTGGTGAAATTCGTGGCTGGTGCCGGTGCCACGTTTTGAGGTTTGGGTTGATCTACGCTGGGCGCTTTTTCAGAGGAACACCCGGCCAACCCGATGGCAGCGGCCATAGCTAGTGGCGCAGTAATAAATTTTACATGCATGACTAAACCTTCTTTTTATAAATAATTATTTATACGCAACAACTGTTGCCGCAAAACCAATACAAAACTTTGGCCTACATTGAATGTACGCCTGTTTTTGGCCCTAAATTTAGTAGGTGGATAACTTAATTTTCAAAAGGTGGGGCGTTGAGGTGAAATTGAGCCCCCAATCTGTTTGATCGCCATTCCACACGCGCTCAAATATCCAACGGCCTTTGGCGTCATAATACCCTTCTTCCACTCTTACGATCATTGTACGCTGCCCTTCCAGTTCTTTGGAACCAGAAAAAGTCACTCGCGCACGATGTGCTGTTACCAGGTATTCATTGTCAGACAATTTAGCAATTAATGCCCCTCCTGATGGTGGGGCATTACCAACCGGCGGGTTTATCCAAAACATAGAGCGGCCGTACGTGACTTCTGCATCCCATAACCCAAGATCTAGCCGCTGAGTGTAATGTTTACCTAACTGCTCTTTAGTTAAGGTTGCGCCGTCTTTAGCCTTGGATGCTTTTGCATTCCAAATAGCGCGAATTTCTTGGTTTGGCTCATCGGGCTCGCTCACGCCCCACACTTGCCCCTCAAAACTTAATCGCGCCCACTCACTGGCCATAGGCTCTACCAACTTGTAGGCCTCACCAAACGTTTGCGCCACTTCGCCAGTCATGGCTTTTGCACCTAAGGGGTAATTCGCATAATCCGTATAATCCATCCCAAAAGGGGCAAACCCTATACCCTGGTGACCAAGCGTAGAATAAAAATACCGGGCAAAGGGTTGATCATTGCCTATTTCTGCCACAAATAAAGGGTTATCTGCACGCGCATACAGCTCTAATACTTTATGTACCGTTTTATGATCTCTAAAATAAATATCGGGCGATATCATATCAATATTGGGCGCTGCAGACTTCCACACGTCAATTACGTTATCCGTAGGGCCACCGCTAGAATATTGCCCCGGCTTACCCGGGTTAAAGGGGTTGCGTAGCGCCACGTTCACATTCATGGGTACGGGGTAAACGGCTTTACCAGCGGCAGCAATTTCGTCCACATATACGGCTATAGAGTATGCATGAAAAAACTCATCGGCGTCGTCACCAAACACTTCCTGCCAAGAACCTTTTGATCGCTTTAAATCAGTCAGTAACTGAGCGGGGACGGGTTGACTAAAAACTTTATTGGCAGTTTCTGAGTAATCTCTGGCAGAACCGTATGTCCCCACTTCATTTTGAACTTGCACAAGAATGACATTGTGCTTTTTATCCACCACTTTTATACGCTTAATTAGTTCCACAAACGCTTTTTTATCGGCGTTTAAGGTGCTGCGATGATGAGGGGACAAAGAATTAAGTGTTTTACCATCTTGCTTTACGACTCGCGGGAAGCGCTTATCATTAAGCTTTACCCAATCTGGGGCATAGTGCGGGGCGTTGTTCTTCCACGTGGCAAACCATAGCAATACCAATTTAACATCACGCGCACGCGCTTGCTTAATAAGCTCATCCAGGAATTTAAAATCAAACTGCCCTTCTTTGGGCTCTATTTGCTCCCACGCCACAGGTATACCCAACGTATTTGCATGTGTACGCTTTACCACTGGCCACACATCTTTTAGCGCGGCTATATAATTGGCTGAGTTATTGGTTTGCACACCCAGCATTAAAAAGGGTTTGCCGTCTACCAA
>CAYZQH010000416.1:0-2054 GCA_964480055.1 uncultured Cellvibrionaceae bacterium | reverse complement strand
ACTTTACGCAAACCCCAGTGAGTTGGATTCGCTAGGCTACCCCATTGGTACCATGTTAGTTAAAGACATTTCGGTGGATGACCAGGTTCAGCAAATAGTCGCCATGGTTAAACGCGGTGGTAGTTTTGACGATGATGCTGGCAACTGGGAATATTTTTTGTTGGATCCAAGCGACTCAAGCCAAGTAGTGGTTAATGGCGAAGGCGAAAAAGTGCGTGGAGCCTTGCCTGCGTGTATCGGTTGTCACGTAAAAGCCACTGGCGACATGGGTATGGATTATGTCTTTAATCACGCGGATGCACCGTTTAATACCCAAACTCAAGGGGAATTTGTGGCAAATAAAATGGATTTTTCCGATTACTCCCTATGGTCATTAACGGACTACGCTCTGGGTGCTTCCAATCCATTTATAGGGTCGACACACTCAAGCACCAACCCAGAGTTTGCCCGCGCGGTATATGAAAACGCAAAAGCTGCAATGGGCGATGACGCCGCACTACCAATAGGCAGTATTATAGTTAAAGAAACATTTACCACTACAAACGGTGAAAAAGAGTTTGCTGCCCAAGGTGGGTTGCTTGCTATGGTAAAACGCGGCGGAACATTTAACCCAGACCATAATGGTTGGGAATGGATAGTGCTTTCCGGCGAGGGCGATATGCTCGCGCGTGGCGCCAATTTAATGGGCGGCGCCTGTAACACGTGTCACGAAAAAGCCAGCACTGAACAGAGTAAAGATTATACCTTCGCCAAACCCAGTGAATACATGGCAGCGCTAGACAATTTTACTGACTATAAAAACTGGACAAAAATTGGTATTAATACTCAAGACTCTCCTGCCAATGGCGGAGCGCATGATACAAACGCCGTGCGCACTACTTATAAAAAACAGGGCACTGTCAGCCCTTATTTTGAGGCTGGGGAATACCCCATAGGCACAACAATCGTTAAAGAGTTAGCTGTGGATGGAAGTATTACAAGGCTATATGGAATGGTTAAACGCGGTGGAAGCTATAATCCAAATCACGGTGATTGGCAGTGGTTTTTCATTAATACAGATTTATCGGGCCTAACAGATTTAGGGACTGGTGCAGGCTGCACGGGCTGTCACGCTAAAGCAGGAACGGATGGCGATGCTAGCTTCCGCGGCAAAGACTATGTATTTTATCATGAAGATGACCCGGTACCTCATCAATAATTATTGAGTGAACATCTCCAATAAAAAATGCAGCGCCTATTAATTTAGGCGCTGCATTTTATTTTATGGTATGTAACCAAGAATCAAGAGTTGGTGTAAAGCCCGATGCCAATGCAGCTGTAGGTTGCCAAGACGATGAATTTTTACTCCGCCGCTGCCACTGGCAATCTGTGTATCAAAAGTTTGTATACTATTTCAAACTTTGCTGCTGATAATTTTTTTATTAACTCTACCCGCATTAAAAATGCCCATGTCTGGTATTGCCCCGAAGAGATTCTATTTTTACATAATGCTCAGCTAGTCTCGATGATGAGGTAAGGTATAATCCTGTGCTAATCCCAAAGGGATTACGCCGGTAGGGTTAATCCCTTTATGGCTTGCATAGTAATGAGTCTTAATGTGCTCAAAATTGACTGTTTCACCCACACCGGGAACCTGATACAACTCGCGCACATAGCCACTGATTGCGGTGAAATCTTTCAGTAAATTTCTGTTGGTTTTAAAGTGCCCAAAATAGACTGCATCAAATCTAATTAATGTTGTAAACAAACGCCAATCGGCCTCGGTGAGTTTATCCCCCACTAAATATCGCTGACGCAACAATAATTGTTCAACCCAGTCTAGCGAATCAAATAAAACATGAAATGCTTCTTCGTAGGCCGCCTGAGTGGTTGCAAAACCGGCACGATAGACACCATTGTTAATGGTGTCATAAATGCGATCATTGACGGTATCAATCTTGCTGCGTAACGCTTCGGGGTAGTAGTCGTCTATGTTACCGGTTAAGTGATTAAACGCACTGTTAAACATGCGAATAATCTCGGATGACTCATTGCTTACAATGGTCTCAGTTTGT
>CAYZQH010000415.1:0-2070 GCA_964480055.1 uncultured Cellvibrionaceae bacterium | reverse complement strand
AAAAGGACGTGCCCTGACCATAAAGAACAATACCGTCACCCGGTGCGGTTTGGCCTGCAATGGTTTGGTTCTTTTTAAAAACCAAACGGCTTTTTAGGCGAATAACCCCGCCCACATCAAACACCACAATGCGGTTGGGCCGGCTAACTGCGTCACGCAAACTGCCGGCGCCCGAGTCATTCAAGTTGGTTACGTGCACCACTTGGCCAT
Organism: uncultured Cellvibrionaceae bacterium; assembly: GCA_964480055.1. Classification (GTDB taxonomy): domain Bacteria; phylum Pseudomonadota; class Gammaproteobacteria; order Pseudomonadales; family Cellvibrionaceae; genus CAYZQH01. The sequence goes on along the minus strand of CAYZQH010000415.1, from coordinate 1,860 downwards.
AGCGGCCGCCCACGGCAAACCGACCAAAGCCCATGGCGCCGGGAAAGGCTAGAGTTTCTCCGTCTGATTGTGGTGGCTCTGGTGGTGGCACTTCGGCACAGGCCTGGCCGCTTAGGCCCGAGCCAGAAAGGGTGATGGCGTCAATATTGGCAAGCCCCCCCGCGGTATCGGCGTTTAGCTGTAACTCGTTGTCGCCACGCTGGAGTTGAATATTGGTGGTGGTAGATTGCCAGTTTGTCCATCCACCGGTGGATGGAAGGTCTACATTATGAGAGCCGTCTGCGCCGCCATTTACAGTCAGCGTGCCAGGCCGTGAGCCGGTGCCGCCATTAGCAAAACGCACGCTCACCGTTGCGCTACCTGCAGCTTGTGCGTTTATCTTCCAGGTTAATCCATAGCCCACGCCATTGGCGGTGTTGGCGTACCCGCTTCCGGTATAGCCCGAATGATCGGTCTCCACAGGTACAGATAAGGTGCTGCAATACCCGGTTTGCCCCTCCTGAAGGGTAATGCTATTGGGGGCCACATTGCCTGAAGACGAAGAGCTGGAAGAGGAAGATGAGCTGCTAGAGGACGAACTACTGCTGGATGAGCTACTAGAGCTAGAAGAACTGCTAGAGCTAGAAGAGTTACCGGCTACGTTACCCCCTTCGCCACCACAGGCAACAAGGCCCGAGATCATTAAAGCCAGCAACCCACCGTGCCTAAGCTGTTTTGAGTCCCACATGAACGCACCCTACCTTCAGTTATTGTTGTGTAAGGGGTGCATTTTCCAGCTTTTTTAATAAAAATCTTAATAAACGGTCTCATTTATGAGAATCACTGTGCGGTTTTTGGGGTTCACAACTGTCCCAGGCCATTGAAAACGTCATTGTCAGGAGCGCTGGCGCTGCGTATAGGAAGGCACATGCGTTTACTTATGCTGTATTGGAATGGGTATTATTCTTCCACCAAGCTCCAGCCATATTTAAGGTCCACTTCTGTACTATTGCCATCGCTGAGGTAAAGGTTATTTCCCTGTCGATAAACGATTTCTTCAAATACTAGGTGTTTAAGTTGTTCATCTAAGAGTATCAGCCGTCGCACGAAATAACCTTGATTATTGAAAAATGACTCCTTTAGCTGGTAATACGCTGGTAGCTGGTAATGCGCTGGAAAGAGGTCATTTACCTCAGGGGTGTCAAAGGCTCCCGTGCAGTCGTTGCTGAAAAAGGTTTGAAAATTAACAGACACTTCTCCTTGAACAATGCCCGTTGTTTCTATGCCCCTAGAGTTGACTGTAGTCCATGAGGTATTGGCGTCAGTTTTTGTGAAGGTCATAGTGTGAAGAACCGTTCCGGATTGGATGAATCGGCAAGTTTGCCAGGTGCCTTCAATATCTGTGTCTTTAAAAGCCCCGTAACACCCCATGAGTGAGGTAACCAATGCCAGTACTGTAAATAGCTTTTTCATGAGTCACCATATTGTTGCCCGCTAACGGCCTTATCCAACCGCACCCTGTGCCATTTAATGTTGATGTTAATGCTCGGTAAATACGTAGTTTTACGTAAATGTCTATTGGTGAGACAAAAGTCTGCTGAGTGTTGTGGGGCTTTGGGTATCGCAACTCTTCCCAGCCATTGGTAGAATGCGCCGCCTTATTACTCACAATGGTTAGGTTTGATATGCCAAAGCGTACCCCTTTAGCCCAAATCCATGAGTCTGCCGGGGGCAAAATGGTGGATTTTGGTGGGTGGTGGATGCCGGTGAACTACGGCTCGCAGATGGAGGAGCATAACCAGGTACGCAAGCATGCAGGCATGTTTGATGTGTCTCACATGACCATTGTGGATGTGACTGGCGCTGGTGCAAAAGCCTACC
>CAYZQH010000414.1:0-2074 GCA_964480055.1 uncultured Cellvibrionaceae bacterium | reverse complement strand
TGTTCAAGTGGGGTAAAGCGCAGAAACCTTTCGGCGTCTCCATGGAGGATGGCGCCAGTGGTGACCATCTCAGTATATAGCCTGGCGTGTTGACTAATTAGGCGCCAAAAGTACCGGCAATGGCGGTCGCTCCAGTCCATCATTGGGGCAATGCAAAAGCGCCAGGGGTTTACTGCTTTCATGGAGAGCTCTCGAAGATGGCCGTAGATCTGCTCGTAAAGACCTTAGAATTATTTAAAAGCGCGGCAGCATATACTAAATTAACATATGTCGCATGGGTTCTAGCCAGTTTGCTTGATGTTTAATCATATTTATTACATCGTAACAAATGTTGCATGTGTCACAATTGAGGTATCCTGCTGGCGTAAATTTGATCGAGTTGGAGCGGGGAGCTTGAGCTTGACTGTTACAATGGCGTAAAAAGCAGGAATAAAGATGTGCCATTTTTATTCCGGCATCTTGATAACGCAAGGAATGCCTTTCAAGATTAGACCAATAATAGATGATGTATTTAAACGAGGCTTTTAATGTTGAAACCGTTGTGTTTAGTGGTTTTGGTAGGCATTTTGCTGCAAGGGTGCGCAAAGGTTCCTGTGTATAAACGTGGGCTTTTAGCTAAGCCAGAGATGGGGTGGTCTCCAGATCCAATGGAAGCTGCCATGCAAAAGCATGTGTACTTTGCTAAAGAAGGCTCTTCTGGCGGTGCTGAAGCCGCTGGCGGCGGCTGTGGCTGTAACTAAGCGGAGGCATCATGTCAGTATTTAAAAATAAAATCAGTAAGAACAAATCTGCCTCTTCCTCTAAGGCGCGCAGCGCTGGCTTAATGGCCTTGTCGTCTGCAGCTTTGGCGCTCCCAGGTATTGCGTCTGCAGCGGCACCCACAGAGACGACTTTGAGCTACCGATATACACAGTATCAAGAGGATGAGCTTCATTCTGACCAGGTGGCCAACGAATCTAGTACCTCATACCCAGGCTCTACAAAGCGGTATGAGATTGATGTTCATCAGTTCTCGGTAAGTGGCCCCATGGGGGCGAGCTTTTCATACGCCATTAATGTGCAGGATGAAGTACTCAGCGGCGCATCACCTTGGACTACAGAGCTTGCCGAAAACGGCACCGTAGATGTTGTGATGAGTGGCGCCAGTATTGATGAGCACCGCACCGACGTAATTGCCAATATTGGCTATTACTACGATGGTGGGTCTATTAGCGGTACTGTGGGTATGTCCACCGAAGACGATTACGACTCCACAAGCTTTGGCTTATCCACCGAGCGTGAGTTTGATAACAAGCAAACGGTATTGGGTGTAGGGTTTAGTATGTCTGATGACACTATTAACCCTGAGGATACCGCGCAGAAATTTAATGTAGACAACCCGATTCTCCCAGGCGAGGAAGCCGACAAAGACACATCCTCTGCCTACCTGAGTATTGCGCGAGTAGTGTCGCCTTCTGCGCAGTTACTCGCAGGCATCAGCTACACGCAAAAGTCGGGTTATTTACACGATGCTTACAAGCGTGACGATAAGCGTCCTGATGAGCGTAATCAAACCACATTTAACTTCTCTGCCCGCCAGTATGTGAAAAAGGCGCGCATGGCCCTTCATTTTGATTATAGGTACTATACCGATAACTGGGGGGTAGACTCACACACCCTAACGGGGACGGCCTACAAAAATTGGGAGAAGTTCCAATTTGTGCCTCATGTACGCTATTACTTGCAGTCTGCAGCAGAGTTTTATCAGCCCTACCAACCTGAAAATAACAATGGCGTACCCATTGAGTTCAACTATTTCTCTAACGACGCGCGCCTATCGGACTACGGTGCGGTCAGTGTTGGCTTTAAGGTGATATTCAAACAGCGGCCGATTGATTGGGTGTTGGGTTACGAGAATTATGTGGCCGACCAAGATATCGCGCCAAGCAAAAGTGATAAGCTGGCAAACCCAGGCCTTGTGCAATTTACACGCTTGACGTTTGGGATGGATTATCGTTTTTAAGTCAGAGTATTAAACCTGCGGTTTGTTTTGCCGCCGTTTTTTCTCTTTGGCTTTACCCCCAGCGCCTAGACG
>CAYZQH010000413.1:0-2089 GCA_964480055.1 uncultured Cellvibrionaceae bacterium | reverse complement strand
AAAGTACAGAGTTTGATGTGGGTACAGAAGGTGGGTTTTTATCCGTTGTGACCAAAAAAGTGCAAGCGAAAGTGGCTTTAGATACCGGCATGGTCAGCTTTTTCAATAGCAAGGGTGAACCTATCGTAGCTGAGGCTTCACGCGGCAGTTTAGGTAAGGTCATTGATGAACCCGGCACTCCAGATGCAGATTCATACTCCCTACAACAAACTTTTACCCGTGATAAGAATGAAGGCTATTACGGTTTGGGGCAGCAGCAAGACGGCCTAGTCAATTATGCAGGCGCTGATGTTGAACTCACTACTTACAACATGGAAATAACGATTCCTTATGTTGTGTCCTCTAAAAATTACGGCATCTTGTGGAATAACGCTGCTGTCAGTCGCTTTGGTGATCCGCGTCCAGCTGCGCCCCTAGCAGATGGTTTCAAGTTGTTTGATGCTGAGGGCAAAGAAGGCGGCTTAACCGTTACTTATTACGACGGTGAAGAGCTGTTACTAAGCCGAACAGAAGCAGACACCAACTATCAGTTTTTAGCTCAAGGCAGTACAAGGGAGTTTCCGTTTCCGGATGAAGTGAAAGATGCCAAAGATTTACGCATCAACGTTCATGGTACTTTGGAGGCAAAGCACAGTGGTCAATACACTTTAAAGATGTACTCCAGTGGGTATGCCAAGTTATTTATTGATGAGATTTTAAAGCAAGATCGCTGGCGCATGAACTGGAACCCTTGGTATCACAATGTAGATTTAGAGCTAAAAAAGGGTGAGAAGCAATCTATCACCGTTGATTGGCAGCCCGGCGGCGGCTACTTGCGCTTATTACAAAATGCGCCTCAATCTGCCGATCAAGAAGCTTTAATGTCTTTGAGCTCAGATACGGGTAAAGCCATTGATTATTATTTTGTATTGGGTGAAACAAAAGATGAGGTGATTTCTGGGTATCGCCAGTTGACCGGTAAATCTGTGATGTTACCCAAATGGGCCTATGGGTTTTGGCAAAGTCGTGAGCGCTATAAAACTCAGGGTGAAATCATAGAGAACCTTAAAGAATATCGCGATAGAAAAATTCCAATTGACAATATCGTACTGGATTGGTCGTACTGGCCAGAAGACGCGTGGGGAAGTCACGACTTTGATAGTAAATACTTCCCAGATCCTAAAGGTTTGGTAGACGCTGTACATGATATGAACGCAAATATTATGATTTCTGTTTGGCCTAAGTTTTACCCTACAACGGATAATTACAAAGAGTTAAACGCCAAAGGCTATATGTTTAACCGCAATATTGAAGAGAAAAACCTAGATTGGATTGGTAAAGGCTATCTTAACGGGTTTTATGACCCCTATACGTCAGAGGCGCGTGACATATTCTGGAGCCAGTTGGATAAAAAAATAAACGTCCATGGGTTTGACGCTTGGTGGTTAGACGCTGTAGAGCCCGACATTCACTCCAACTTAAGCTTTACTCATCGCAAGCATTTAATGACACCCAATGCCCTTGGCACCGGTGCCGAGTACTTTAATGCCTATGCCGTGCCGCATGCTGAGCGTGTTTACCAAGGGGATCGTGCAGCCACACCAGATAAGCGCGTATTTATATTAACGCGCTCTGGCTTTGGCGGTATTCAACGTACAGCCTCCGCCATTTGGAGCGGTGATATTGTGTCTCGCTGGAGTAATTTAAAAGAGCAAATAGCGGCAGGTGTGGGCGTGGGTTTGGCCGGTATGCCAAACTGGACATTTGATATTGGTGGGTTTACTCCCGAAGACCGGTATCGTTATAGCAAAAAAGGGTTTGTTGGCCCTACCTCTGCTATGGATAAAGCGCAGATGAACGAATGGCAAGAGCTTAATACTCGTTGGTATCAGTTTGGTGCATTTATTCCTTTGTTTCGTGCGCATGGGCAAAACCCCTACCGTGAAATATTTAACATTGCCGATGAAAAATCGAGTTTTTATAAGTCGATGGTTTGGTACACCAAATTACGTTATAGCTTGATGCCTTACATTTATTCACAAGCTGGTGATATGTACCATAAAGACGGTACATTAATGCGTGGCTTGGTGATGGATTTTGGGCACGACCC
>CAYZQH010000412.1:0-2096 GCA_964480055.1 uncultured Cellvibrionaceae bacterium | reverse complement strand
GCTTCCCTCAAAATACACGGCTTCGCCTTCAGTACGCACGCGCGCTGATCAAAACCGACCTCATCAAGGCCCAAGAACAATTTTTAACACTTCTGAGAGCCAAACCCAAAGATTGGGATATTGCAATCACCACCGCGCTCATCCAATTTGAACTGAAAGAATATTCTGAAGCTAAGGCCCTCTTGCTGCGCTTAACCGATGAGGGCAACCAACCCAACAAGCATCGCAGCACCGCCCATGGCTACCTTGGGCGTATCGCCTTAATTGAAGGCAATAAAGTCACCGCAAAGCGCCACTTTGCTCAAGTAACGCGTGGTGCCGATTACCTACCCTCACTCTCAAAACTCACAGATCTATATATAGAAAGCCACTCATTAGACCACGCAATAACGCACCTAGTAGCGCAACTTCAACGAAGTGACCTAACAGAAGACCAGCAAACCGGCATCGCACTGATACAAAGCCGGGTGTACAACAAAAAGGGTGACATCAATGCCGCCATTACTGCATTGTCCGCCCCCTTAGAAACCAAGCCCGATAACATCAAGCTGTTGTACGCACGGGCCATGCTCTTGGGTGACAACGCCCGCCTTAACGAAGCAGAGCAAGATTTAAAACACGTTCTCGCACTCAACCCCAAAAACGCCGCTGCACTCAATGCCTTGGGCTACACCTTGGCAGACAAAACCCAGCGCTATGAAGAAGCCTATCAATACATCCGCCAAGCGTACGAGCTAACCCCCGAAGACCCAGCCGTCATCGATAGCTTAGGTTGGGTAGAATACAAACGCGGCAATGTAGAAGTGGCGCTCAAGTATTTAAAAAACGCCTTTTTGTTGATCAAGGATCATGAAATATCTGCACACCTAGGGGAAGTACTCTGGGTTGCCGGGCAAAAAGAAGCGGCCATTGCAGCTTGGAAACAAGGCCTAGCCAGCAATCCAAGTAGCTCGGTTCTGCGCCGTACGCTGCAGCGCTTCGGCATTGATATTCCGGAGCCATAAGTGCTACCACACTATAGCGCCGTTCACATTTGCTCCTCATGGTGTAGAAAACTGCCGTCCGCGTTAAGGCGGCTTTTGCTGGCTTGCCTGTTTGTTTTATCAGGCTGCGAGCACCTTGCTACGCAAGATCAAACCGATACACCTTACTCCCCAACCGAGCTTAACCTGCGCTTGCCCGGCTTAAAATATTGGCAAGCCGAAGGCAAAATTGCCTTCAAAGCCGCAAGTAAGCGACAAAAAGCCTCGTTCAAATGGGATCAACACAAACACAACTACTCCATCCACATATTTGGCCCCCTGGGCGTGGGCTCCACGTGGCTCAGGCGCTCAGCCAACAAAGTGACAATAGAGAGTTCTAAAATAGGCACCCACCGCGCACAAACGCCCGAGCAATTAATGGAGGCACTACTTGGCTGGCAAGTACCGGTAAGCAATATGCAATACTGGGTAAAAGGTCAGCTGGCGCCTAACATCCCAATTGATGCGCCTACGACGTTAAATGAAGCTAAGTTGCCCAATATTATGTACCAAGACGGCTGGACAGTTACCATCAGTCAATACCAAGCTGTTGGCCCCTGGACACTGCCCCGCAAAATCATCGCCACGCGTGGAGAGCTCCGTTTAATGACGGTGATAAAAAGCTGGGCACCTAAAACCAGCGGGGCTTGGTTTAATTAACTCGCCTTAAACCATGGTTTACGCTTCGGGTATCGCCAAATTACCCAGCAACTTTTGCAAAGCCGGATAAACCCAAAAAACACCCAAATGAAGCAAACAGCAGCGCACAGCCTAACTTTACCCGCCCCGGCCAAACTGAACCTGTTTTTACATATCACCGGCCGGCGCCCCGACGGGTATCATAATTTACAAACAGTCTTTCAATTGCTGGACTACGGAGATGAACTGTCTTTTGAAGAGCGCGCCGACAATCACATTCAGCTAACGCCTAATATTCCAAGTATCCCCACCGAAAGCAACCTAGTTTATAAAGCGGCCAAGCTACTACAGCAAACCACCGGAACACAACAAGGTGCAGACATTCACCTGCTTAAACGCCTACCTGCAGGTGGTGGTATTGGCGGCGGGAGCTCA
>CAYZQH010000411.1:0-2108 GCA_964480055.1 uncultured Cellvibrionaceae bacterium | reverse complement strand
GCAGCGTCTAAGGCTCCACATTCTGGGGCACCGTCCTTCACCAAGTCAGAGTTCATCAGCTTATTAACAAACTGCTCTGGAATCAGCCAGGTCACAAAACGCTTAAGTGGTATGTTGATTACATATAACTCAGATAGCGGCTCTAGATCTAGCACCTGGTGAGGCCTGCCCCCCCAGATAACCGCCATTTGACCGGCGCGAATTGTATAGCTGCGCTCGCCAAAGGCATACGTCGCTGCACCACGACGCACATAGCAAAGCTCAATGTTGCAATGCGGGAAAACCGTTAAAGGCCGACTTTCGTAAAAGCGCTGTATAGTAACCTCGTCTAAACTGAGGCTCGGTGGCTCAAACTCGTCGTACCCAGAGATACACTCTTTCATTTTGAGTTGCGTCATGAATCTATTCCTGCGGAGCCGGTCATTGGCCCAAATTCAAAAGAGATGGAGAATGACTCTGAGCTCTGTTTACTTACACTTATAATGGCTGTTTCCACTGTGCACTGCGGCATGACTAAGGTCATGGCGAAAACACATCAGCTGCGTCAAAACTAAGAGAAGAACGGCCTTCGGGCTACAACAAACAGGAAAAACTATTTAAATAACCTTTTTTTTAAAGTACTTACTACAAAAAATTCAATATACGCCCCAGTTATTGACGTAATAAACCCAAATAGATCTTTACGCACCCGCAGCATCTATCAGCCGCTCGACCGTGCTGAAGATAACCTTAGAGCCAAAATTTTCTACTTTTGAGGTAAACAAGCCCACGGCCTATGCCATCTGGCAGCCATTGGCGAACCCGTAAGACCACAAACCTTGCTGATGCTAGCTTGAAGGGAAAAGAGAAGGGGTGCCCAAAAGAAGGACGGTTTTATCACATTAGCGCTAGACGCCCCCGTCAATAACCGTACGGGTTCGATTAGTCGCAACTTATTCACATAGCCCGAAAGGTAAGCTCGTTGACGGCATCCGCTAGGTTAAACTCTGGATTTTAATACTCAAACGCTATATATCGTAATATCCCGTTTTGGCATTACTCTTTCATGGCTCAATGGAAATTGCTGGAATGCAGCAAAGGGTAAATCTTTACAGATCTTATCGGTGCCCAAGCCCACCAATACCGCCAAGTGATGCCGCACAAACCAAATGCCATAATCAATCCACCGTAGAACCATACCCAAAACGCCCAAATACTAAGACCGCACCGAGTCGCCAGTCACAGTCATCACCTTCATTTACACAGACGCTGGACCGATCGCGAGCTTTGATATGAACTGCCAAAGATCAACTTAGGGCCCTGCGCGCTGGAGGTTAGGGCATTTAAAAACTTACACTTCGCCCTAGACTGGCCGCCATATGAAAGTGATCACTGGAGCGCTTACTGGGCACCCGCAGCCTTTGGGGCGTTGAATACTTTGAAAACAGTGAAAAACTCTGAATTTATTGCGGGGGATTGTCGGTTATTTAGACGCTATGACGGGGCGAATTCAATTCTGGGGGATATTAGCGTTGAATCACAAATAAGCGGTCAAGAGAATGGTTCAATACACGCTTCAATAGATTATTAAACAAAAAAATCTAAAAAATTCACACACCGAAAAATTTTATATTCAGTTCTCACCTGTTTATAACAACGCCCAAATTTACGCTCTTAAAAACCACCGGCCAAAATAATATTAAAAAAATATTTAAGCGCAATGGATACACCTTTGAGTATTCCTAGCCCACTATCGGCATCTCATTTTTTATCTAAATGTAGAACCTTTCCTAGCTGATAATTGCAATTGCATAACCTTGTCAACGCTAAGGTTATGCAATGACGGATGAGTTAGATAAAAAGTCTTTTAACCCCGTGAACTTGTTACAAAGTAAGATCAACTTACTGTTTTTATTAAATAGCCGCTTAGGTGACGCCATTCACAGTTTTAGCACTACCTGTAAATACGAGAAAAAAAGTGGATTACTAGGGAGTTTGCTCATTTAATGTTGTTTACACTTGAAACCGGTTCAGCGGATTTTTAAGTGCATCTGAAATAGTATTATAAATAACACAAACTTAAAACCAAATGAATTACACCGCAGAGCCACACAGAGCGGCATTGTAAT
>CAYZQH010000410.1:0-2129 GCA_964480055.1 uncultured Cellvibrionaceae bacterium | reverse complement strand
CCACTCAAAAAATGGATGTGTATTACGCCGAGCCCATATGGGCCTTAAACCAGCGCTTTGCTATCTTAAGCGGCGGTGAGCAAGTGACTGAAGCCAGTAATCCGGCGGCGCCTATCCAGTTTTGCGAATCTTTGCGCAGGGCTTTGCGTTTAATTCCCTTAACCCAAAAAGCTAAGGCTACGGCGTATCGCGTTTACGAGGAAAAACTTTCAGACCTGGTCAAACGCGTGGTGGAAACCACCAACGAATATTTACGTAAAGCCGGTGTTTTACCCAATTTGAAATATACGCCCCCACGCTCGGGGCCAAAAAGTACGCCGCAAGATGAGACCAGCAGTGCGTCTCAAGACCATGCAGCCCAGCCTTTTGTTGAGCGTAGAAATATCATTGCTACCACACCAGACCCATCTCAACCTTCCGAACAATACCAAAGCTCGCTGGTGCATGCTATTCGTGGATTACAGCAGAGCATGGGCGGTGGTCCGCGCCCCGTGGTTGGCCGACGCGCTACCGATGTAGCTGCCAGAGCGGCCCCAGGCAGTGCCATGAACGCTGTGTTTGGGGGAGGTATACCCATTACGGTTACCGGCCAGCCAGGCGCAGGTGGCGGTGAAGGTGCCGGTGTTGTTGGCGGTACCCCTGGCAGTATGCCTGCCGGCCCAGGTGCTCCTGCGGGTGTGGCCGGTGCTGGCGCCCCTGTTGTTATCAGTGGCGACCAACTTATGTCTGCGTTGCACGCGTTACAGGCAACCAATGCTGGCCCCGTTTCCGGCGCGGGCACTGTTCCACAGGGGCAGGCTTTGGCGCCACTGAATATTCAAGGAGTATTGCAAGGCCTAGCAGAGCAAATTCAGACCAGTACAGAATCTGGCAATGCACGAGTGTCAGAAGGAGATATGGGCACCATAGATTTGGTGGGTATGGTCTTTGATTACATGTTAAGCGATGAGAACTTACCGGTGTCGGTCAAGGCGCTGCTTAGCTACCTACATACGCCATTTTTGAAGCTGGCCTTTATTGACCCGGGGTTTTTTGAGCAAAGCGAGCACCCTGCGCGTATGTTATTAAACAACTTGGCGGAAGCTGGCATTAAGTGGGTTGGAAATGACGGTACCGATCAGTACGAAATGTACGCCAAAATTAAAGAAGTGGTCGATAAGGTTCTTACCGAATTCAAAAATGATATTCGCGTCATTACCGAGCTACTTTTAGAATTTAACAGCTATACCAAAAATATTGTCCGTCGCCAGGAGTTAACAGAAAAACGCGCCACAGAAAAAGTCCAAGGCGAAGAGCGTTTGCGGGAAGTTAAAATTCGTGTCAACGAAGAGGTGATGGCCAAAACCGATGGTAATGAGCTGCCCTCGGCGGTATTGCTGTTTTTATTGCAGCCTTGGTCAGATTTTTTGTCCTTTACGTTGTTACGTTACAGCGAAAGCTCTGGCAAGTGGGAGCGGGCGTTATCACTGATAGATGATTTGATTTGGGTGATCGAGCCCAAGGAGGCAGAAGCCGACCAAGTTCGGCAAGCAGAGTTACGCACCAGCCTAGCGAAGGAGATTCAAGCCGGGTTTGAAACCATTGGTTATGACCAAACCAAGGGTAATCAGTTGGTGCGGAACATTGTCTCGTTGATTGAGATGGCCCAGCAGCGGGAAAAGGTAGAGCCTGCTCCTGCGCCAATGCGCACTAAACTAGAAAAAATTGCAGAGGAAAAGGCTGGGAAAATCACCGACGATTCAGTCAACTTCACTGAAGATGAGCAGAAAATGGTTGAAAGTTTACGGATGATGGAGTTTGGCACCTGGTTTGAATTTGAAGACGGTAAGCGTGTAAAAGTGGCCTGGTTTAACGCCCGTACCTCCAATTACATGATGGTGGATCAAAAGGGCAAAAAGGTGGATATGATGTCGGGTTTGGAACTCGCCCGCGCAATGATTGAAAAACGCGCTAAAATTATAGCTGGAAGCTCAAAACCGTTTTTCGAGCGCGCCTTGGAAAACATCTTCCAGACTTTAAATGAAGAAGCCAACGAACAATCAGGAGAAGCTGGCCGTGAGCTATAGCGATGAACAACGTGCGCAAGTTCGAATTCCCGTAGATGAAGAAATATTCGTCCGCGATACCGT
>CAYZQH010000409.1:0-2163 GCA_964480055.1 uncultured Cellvibrionaceae bacterium | reverse complement strand
GCTTTTTAGGGGACTTCTTATTTTGCCTTACAACATCCATAAACGGTCTCGTTGGTGGTGAGTACCGTTTACAGTGCGGGTTTTGGGCCAACTTTAAAAAGCGTTTAAAAACAATAAGTTATACAGATTTTGGGTGTGTAAAAAACACTGGTGTTGCGATAGCGACACACATGGGTGGTAGCAGGTGTCCCATATACGGACACCCTAGGTCTTATGGGTTTGAGGTGGTTTACCAAACCTTGATTACCTGGTAACTAATTGTCAGTGCTGCTGTTTCTTTCAATGGGTAGATCCGTCAAATACTCTACAAATTCCACTTCAAAACCATCGGTATCTTCAAAATAAACGTTCTTTCTATGTGGGTGGTCTGCCCCGTCGTTGCTTGGTGTAAAGCCCGCGGCGCGTAACCTATCTACAAGTGCGGTTAGGTTTGTTACCACAAAACCAAAATGTGCCAAGCCGGTTTGATGCCCCTCTAGATCTCGGTTACTACCTTCACCGTTATCATTAAAGGCTAAGTAGTTGTAATCGTCACCAAAATGTAGCCAATTCCGGGGTTTGCCATTCCATTCGCCTGGGCCTTCTGTGCGCACCTTCCAGTGCGGAAAGGCCGCTTGATAAAACGTTAGCGCCTTAGGAATGTTGTTAACCACCAAATTCAAGTGTTCTAGCCTGATCATTGTTTTAATCCTGTGTTGGTTAGGAGTGTTTGGATCTGTTTGCTTATTCAACTGGAACGCAGTCTAATACCTCAAGTTAGCTTGAGGTAAAGCTCGAAATGAAATTTTGGAGGCCAAAATGAGAACGCAGCCGGAATTAAGTGTTGGGGTAGTGGCAAAGCGAGCGGGTGTGGCGGTATCCACGTTGCATTTTTACGAGCAAAAAGGGCTAATTACCAGCATGCGCAACGCGGGTAACCAACGCAGATACAATAAAGAGGTATTGCGTAGGGTATCGGTAATAAAGACGGCGCAAAAATTGGGCGTATCACTGCAGAGTATTAAAGCTGCGTTGGCAACCTTACCCAATAACCGAACACCGACTCAAAAAGACTGGCAAGCACTCAGTGAGCAATGGCAAGGCGAGCTACAGCAGCGTATTGTGCAGCTACAACGCTTAAGCGAGTTGTTAACCGGCTGTATTGGCTGTGGTTGTTTGTCTATGGATAATTGCCCGCTGTACAATGATGACGACCACTTGGCAAAGGAAAGTAGTGGGCCAGTCTTACTGCAAAGGCTCCCGCATGAGGGTAAATAGCCCATAATTTTTTGCCGTCATCAGTATCGCTCTGAACACACTTGCGCTACCCAACATTAGGAATTTTACCAATGCACGAAATTATCTGCCCACACTGTGACAAGGCTTTTAAAATTGATGAAGCCGGGTACGCGGATATACTCAAGCAAGTGCGTGATAGTGATTTTGACCAACAATTACATGAGCGGTTGGCGCTTGCGGAGCAAGAGAAGCGCAATGCCCTAGAGCTAGTAAGCAATAAAGCCAGCAGCGATTTACACAAGGCTACAGCAGCCAAAGACATCGAAATACAAGAATTAAAAGCCAAGCTGGATGCCGGTGGTATAGAAAAAAAGCTCGCAGTAACCGAGGCCTTAAGTACTATAGAAAAAGAGCGAGATGCGCTAGCCAATGAGCTAGAGCGCGCAGCGCGAGATAAACAAACGGCAATAGAGTTAGTGGAGGCGATGCGCGCAAAAGATTTGCAGGCCGCTGCCGCCAAAAAAGACGCAGAGATTCAAGCGTTGCAAGCCAAGCTCAGTGAAAGCGAAGTGGCTAAAAAATTAGCCGTTACTGGTGCGGTAAACGCCGTAGAGAAGCAGCGCGATGAGCTTAAAACTAGCCTAGACAAAGCTGAGCTTGAAAAAGCCTTGGCCGAGAAATCGCTTACAGATAAATACGAAACTCAAATTAAAGACCGCGACGAGGCCATAGAGCGACTGCGTGATATGAAAGCGCGTTTGTCGACCAAAATGGTAGGCGAAACATTAGAGCAACATTGCGAGACAGAATTTAACCGCATTCGTGCCACTGCCTTCCCCAGAGCTTACTTTGAGAAAGACAATGATGCACGCCATGGCAGTAAAGGCGATTATATCTTTCGTGATCAAGATGAAGCAGGCACAGAAATTGTCTCAATCATGTTTG
>CAYZQH010000408.1:0-2163 GCA_964480055.1 uncultured Cellvibrionaceae bacterium | reverse complement strand
TAGGGGCGGAGTTAATACTGGCGTAGGCCTGCTCCATACTGCGTAAGGTAACTGCACCCATGGCATTGCTGGCGGTTACTACCCCTTCAAAAACCGAGACGGTGGTTTGCTTGCTACCCTTGGGGTGGTGCACCACAAACTCTGTACCGTCTACCGCCGCGTTTAGGTAGGGCGCGTTTACCGAGAACTTTTTAGGCGTACGCGAAATAAAATGGGCCACGCCACGAGACAATCGCAGCCAAAATTTCTCTTCCGGCGGCATGAACTGCACTACTGACCCCGTTTGCAAACGCACTAAGGTGTCATTTTGCAATCGAATTGCCGTGCGCTGCTCGGTAGTCCATAGCGTATCCCCATAACAAAGCACCAGGCCAACCTCTGCATTGCGCCAATCGTCAGCCTCGTTTTGGCGCCACTTAACAGTGCCCTCCATAGATTCTAACTTGGCCGCCCACGGGGCGCAGCGCTCTTGGGCAATGGCACGTAACGGAACTAACCCCATAACCCATGCACAAATAACTACAATACGACCTGCCAACACCAACATGATGACTCCCCCACGAGCACGCGCGTGATTGAACTGCACTTTAATAAAGATAAAACCTAGAACCGCTCACAGCGTAACTTGTTACGAATATGGCTTTGCGTTATCTGTGCAAACGCAAAGCTGTAGCTGTGTAACGTAAAGAATGGTCACGCATTGTACTCCACGTTGGCTTTAGGTTTAAATCCTACATTGTGCGCCAATATAATGATTTAGGCTGAACCTGTTAAGGGAATATTACCCATTCGCACAAGCGCTCTAATTACTTGGGGATTGGGGGCTACTCTAACTAAGAAGATTTAGGGCAGCTGCCCAGTAGCGATTAGTGTAACAATGAAGAACAAGAAGGGAACGTACGAACCACCAAGGCTCGGGTGCTATTTTCGTAGCTTTTCATCAAGTGGCTATTTAGGTTAGGTGCTGGCACACTTCGGAGCACTTGTAATACCCAAGCACTCAGTGTGTATGGGCATACTTGCTAGCGGCTTTCGGTTATTTTCGGTGGCGTACATCTATCGGCATTTAGCCGGTAAATGCCTCTTCGGTACTGTGGATTCCGTGCAATCCCACACAAACCCCATGTCAGTGCCTTCTGGCGGATAAAACTGTGCTTATGATTTGCGGCGCCCGAAAAAAGACTTAATGAGAGCCCCGAGCGCAATCACAATCATCACAGCAAACTTTTTAAGAAATACAAACAGCACTGCCAGCATACCGGTTTTTGCAATGACTTTGCCTGCAACTAAAGCACCCAGACCGTAAGCGGCTACGGTGTCTATATCCGGGTTAAAATCCGTGTAGCGCGAACCTGCGTCAAAATCTGCCATGGCCAATACGGTATTGAGGTTTTGGTCAATCTCCTGCTTTTGCTCCATACCGGCAATAAAATTAAGAACCAATATGCCCTTTCTGCCCAATACACGAATGTTGTAATTAAGCGTGTTTACGTCTTGGTCGCCAAATTTAAGCTCTTTTGCCCAATACATTTTATTGGCTTTTTTGTCGTAGTACGGCGGCGCAGCCCAACCGACTAAGGCAATGGCTTCATACCCTTGCTCTACGCGGGCTTTACTGGCCTCGCGGGCGTCGCTTTGCATTTGTTGGAGTAGCTCTGCGTAATCAATCTCTGCGGCATCTTCATCAGATACATATCCGTCTTCTTCGTACTCTATGGTTACCGCCCAAGAACCTGGCTCAAAAGGTGTCATGTTTGCAGGGAATAACATGCCCAATACATTTTGGCCTGGTGGGTTCCCCCATAAATCTACCAGTACTTTTTCTGCATCTTCGCCGTTTAAATAATAAAACTCTGCGGGTACATTTAACGTAGCGCCAGCCTGCTCTATGGCAATTGCCCCTGTCCTACGGTCTAGGCTGGCCCAAAATGCGGCCATTTGGGCTTGATATTGTGCGTTCTCTTGCTCAATGGCTTGATCGGCCTCTTTATCAACTTGTGCCCAGGCCCATTGGCATGTCATTGAAAGTAGTACGGCGAATAGTATTTTTGGCATGATGACCCAGTCCTTATGAGATATTGTGCGGCTAGATGTAGCGCCACTTAATCGAAATTGGCACGTAATCGTACTTATTGATTCTTCACTATAGCTTAATTTGAAGGT
>CAYZQH010000407.1:0-2164 GCA_964480055.1 uncultured Cellvibrionaceae bacterium | reverse complement strand
GGTTGGCCAAAATAATTTAATAATATTTGCCGCCGACAGTGGGCGCTTTCACACAAGGCCAGCATGGCGGTTAAGCGCTGCTGTTCATGTTTTTGAAATTGCTCACTGCCTTGACTGGTTGCCGCCATTTGGCGCAGCTTTACAACATCTTCAAAACCGTAAAATAAAATGGCCGTGGCGGCTTCACCGTCGCGCCCTGCGCGCCCGGTTTCTTGATAATAGGCTTCTATACTTTTTGGCATGTCCAAATGGGCCACAAAGCGCACATCGGGTTTATCTATGCCCATACCAAAAGCAATGGTCGCCACCATGATAACGGACTCTTCCCGTAAAAAACGGTCTTGATGTTTGTTGCGCATTTCAAAGGGTAACCCCGCATGATACGGTAACGCATGAAACCCTTCGTCACACAACCATTGCGCGGTTTGCTCTACTTTTTTACGTGACAAACAATAAATAATGCCGCTGTTATTCTCGTGCTCTTGTCGCAAAAACTGAAGTAATTGTTTTTTAGGTTTATCTTTGGTTTGAATGCGGTACTGAATGTTGGGCCGATCAAACCCAGTAATATATTGCTGCGCTTGCCCAAGCCCTAGTCGGTCAATAATTTCTTGGCGTGTTTGTTCATCCGCCGTAGCGGTTAAAGCAATGCGTGGCACATTTGGGAATAACCCTGCCAGCACATCCAGCTTTAAATAATCCGCCCTAAAATCATGCCCCCATTGGGACACACAATGGGCCTCATCAATGGCAAACAACCCAATTGTACAGCGCTGCAACATATGCAGGGTACGGTCTTGCTGTAAACGCTCGGGCGCCACGTATAAAATATCCAGCTCATCATGCAGCAAAGCATTTTCTATACGCTGCACTTCATCAAAGCTGAGGGTAGAATTTAAAAAGCCCGCAGCTATGCCTAGCTCAT
The DNA here is from genome assembly GCA_964480055.1 of uncultured Cellvibrionaceae bacterium. Lineage (GTDB taxonomy): Bacteria > Pseudomonadota > Gammaproteobacteria > Pseudomonadales > Cellvibrionaceae > CAYZQH01. The sequence continues at coordinate 1,239 of CAYZQH010000407.1, read as the reverse complement.
GCAGAGCCGTTACTTGATTGTGCATTAATGCAATTAAGGGGGAAACCACCACCCCAACACCCTGGCGCGCCATGGCAGGAATTTGATAACACAGCGATTTACCACCGCCGGTGGGCATAATAACCAAGGCGTCTTGCCCGGCAATCAAATTATTAATGACCGTTTCTTGAACGCCTCGAAATTGACGAAACCCAAAGGTGTGCTCAAGAATATGCTTGGGGTCTAACTCACTCACAGACATTTAGCGCACAAATACCACAGTTTTTTGGCCATTTAACAGAACACGATGCTCTGCATGCCAGCGCACCGCGCGTTGCAATACCACCGCTTCTGTATCTCGGCCAATTTCCACCAATTGCTCTGGGGTTTGGGAATGGGTCACACGCTCTACGGCCTGCTCAATAATGGGGCCTTCATCTAAATCTGCCGTAACGTAATGCGCGGTTGCACCAATCAGTTTTACGCCGCGCTCATAGGCTTGATGATAAGGCTTAGCGCCTTTAAACCCCGGTAAAAAAGAATGATGGATGTTAATGGCGCGGCCTTCTAATTGACTGCATAAATTATTTGAAAGAATTTGCATATAACGTGCTAGCACCAGCAAATCTGCCTGTGTATTTTGCATCACCTCTAAAATTTTCTGCTCTTGCTCGGGTTTTGTCTCTGGTGTTATGGGTAAATAATGGTACGGCAGCCCATACCACTCAACCAAAGACTGCATGGTGGTGTGATTAGAAACCACGCCGACTATATCTACTGGCAAGGCGCCTTGCTTCCAACTATTGAGCAACCCGTTCAAACAATGGCCCCACTGCGATACCGCCACCAATACTTTGGGGCGATAGAAGCCGTCGTAGAGGCACCAATCCATTTTGTAGCGCTCGGCCACGGCGGCAAAAGCCAATTTAACATCCGATAATTTCTTAGGGCCCTCTACAGATTCCATCACCGTACGCATAAAAAAACGCCGAGCATGCACATCTTCAAACTGTGAAGACTCACGAATATTAAACCCCTGCAAAGAAAACAAATTGGCCACCGAAGCCACAATGCCGGGTTGATCTTGGCAGCTGAATTTTAAAATTAATTGCTCAGCTGATGGATTGTCTTTTTGCACAGGAACCTCTTAATGCTTCAAATTCTATTGGCTAACTTATTCTTATCTTGAAACGTGCGCTTCTTTTTGAGCTCTAACGTGTTTATTCAAGCCGCTCCCCAACGCCAAACTAGAGCCATCTA
>CAYZQH010000406.1:0-2167 GCA_964480055.1 uncultured Cellvibrionaceae bacterium | reverse complement strand
CCACCAACACACGACCAAAGGCTGAGCCGTGGTTTCTATAGTGAAACATAGAGATGTTCCAGCGCCCTGCCAATTGCGTTAGAAAGTTCAGTAACGCACCGGGCTTCTCTGGGAACTCGAAGCGATAAACCACTTCATCTTGAAGTGAGCCAGGTGCATGACCACCCACCATATGACGAATATGCAGCTTGGCCATTTCATTATCCGTAAGATCAAAGACTTCATAGCCCTTACCGTTTAGGAACGCCACCAGCTCCTGCCTGTCTTGGTTGCCGGGATTTACCTGCAACCCCACAAATATATTGGCCTTATCTGAATCTGCATACCGATAGTTAAATTCAGTGATGGCTCTACGCCCAAGTAAATTGCAGAACTTACGATAACTGCCGGGCTTTTCCGGAATGACCACTGCCAAAACCGCTTCGCGCCCCTCGCCAACTTCTGTACGCTCTGAAATATAACGCAGTCGATCAAAATTGGTGTTGGCGCCACTATGAATGGCCACCAAGGTTTGATCTTTCACCTCTTTCGCCTCTACATACTTCTTTAGGCCCGCCAAAGCGCACGCTCCGGCAGGCTCAGCAATGGAGCGAGTGTCTTCAAAAATATCTTTAATAGCGGCGCACATCTCATCAGTGGAAACAGTGATCACACCGTCGATACATTGTTTAAGTACGCGGTATGTTTCCTTGCCTATTTGCGCTACCGCAACGCCGTCTGCAAATATTCCCACCTCAGGTAAAGTGGCCCGGCGCTTTTTTTCCATCGCTAATTTTAAACAGGCGGCATCTTCAGGCTCTACGGCAAAGACTTTTATTTCTGGACGTACGTACTTGATATAAGCCGCCATCCCGGCACACAATCCGCCGCCGCCAACTGGAATAAACACCGCATCTATGGTGGAGGAATGCTGGCGCAGTAACTCCATGGCCACTGTACCTTGCCCGGCAATGACGTCTGGGTCATCGTAGGGAGGAATGTAAGTCATGCGCTTTTGTTCAACCAATTGATGCGCATGGGTCGAAGCTGCGTCGTAGGTATCTCCATGCAACACAACCTTGGCGCCATGGCGCTTAACGGCATCCACCTTAATTGAAGGCGTTGTCAGAGGCATCACAATAATGGCGTTCACCCCCAAGTGCTTAGCCGATAACGCCAAGCCCTGTGCATGGTTGCCTGCGCTCGCGGCCACCACGCCACCGGCGCGCTGCTTCTGTGTAAGCTGTAACAGCTTGTTGTAAGCGCCACGCACCTTAAAAGAAAACACCGGCTGTAAATCTTCACGCTTAAGTAGCACCCGGTTGGCGGTACGGCTAGAAATTAGCGGTGCGGTATCCAACGGAGTTTCTACGGCTAAGTCGTAAATTCGCGCATCTAAAATGCGCTTGATATAGGTGTGGGGCATAACTCGTGGCCAATTTCATTCAACAAAAACGCCGATCATGGTACTACCCAGCGCATAGAAGCACTAGGGCCTCCCCATTTAACGCCTCAACCAACCCCCACTACGGGGCTAAGTTTTTGTATAAAAACAATTTGGTCTACAATGCGCTGGCGCTTGTCGCCCAGTATCTGTAACAATATTTTCAGCCATTAAATAAATGCCGCCTTATGAACCAAAACGAACTCAAGCAAGCCGTCGCCAAAGCGGCTATTGATTATGTGACCCCAAAAATTCAACCCACAGATGTTTTGGGTATAGGTACCGGCTCTACCGCAAATTGCTTTATCGATTTACTGGCTGCGCATAAAGGGCAATTTGCAGGTGCTGTAGCAAGTTCAACCGTGTCCGAACAGCGTTTAATAGCGCACGGAATTCCCGTTGTGAGCCTCAATGAAGTCTCTGCTTTACCCTTCTACATTGATGGCGCGGATGAAAGTACGCCTGAACTTGCCCTAATCAAAGGCGGAGGTGCGGCGCTCACCCAAGAAAAAATTGTTGCCTCTGTGGCCAAAACCTTTGTCTGCATTGCCGATGAAAGCAAGTGGGTACAGCAACTTGGAGCCTTTCCACTGCCAGTAGAAGTAATCCCGCTGGCACGCACGAGTGTTGCACGACAGCTGGCCGCATTGGGTGGCCGGCCAGAGCATCGACAAGGTGTTATCACCGATAACGGCGGAGAAATTTTAGACGTGCACGGCCTAGCCATTGTAGAGCCAGAGAAGC
>CAYZQH010000405.1:0-2183 GCA_964480055.1 uncultured Cellvibrionaceae bacterium | reverse complement strand
GATTGGACGAAAATTGGCTCACCGCTTGTGCCAAAGTTTGCAAGGTTAAATTGTGCTCTTGCAGCGCGGTTGGCGACACTTCAATGGCTATTTCATAATCTGGGCCGCTATAAAATTCGCTAATGTTGACATCCGGTAACGCTCTTATTTCATCATGAATTTGTTCACCAATAACCTTTAAATTTGACAGAGGCATATCCCCGGTTAGTTGAATGTACATCACTTCTTGGCGAAACTTAGTGTAAGTTACACGTGGGGACTCCATGGCCGCTGGGAAGCTAGGTATGGCATCCACCGCAGATTTAATATCATCTAAGACTTCATTGGGGTCGTAGCTATCGAGTATTTTAATACTGGCGCTGGCGCTACCACGGCGTGAACGCGTAATTAGGCGATCTATGCCTTGTACGCTTGCAAGAGCCTCTTCTAGCTTGGTGGTAATGGCTTCTTCAATTTCTTGTGGCGCTGCGCCTCTATATATCGCCTGTACGGAGATCCAAGTGTTTTGCCCCAGCGGAAACATTTGTTTACGAATGGTCAGCGATGCCATGGCACCGGCCACTAATATGGCCACCATCAGCAAATTGGCAGCCACTGGGTTGAGTGCAAACCAAGCAATAATGCCTGATGGTTTGGCGTTATCCGTCATGGCTAGCCCCCGACGTTAGTGCCTCTTTGGGGGATTGAACCTTTAAGGGCATATTGGGTGTAGGGTTTGGTAGAGCTGAAGTGACAATGAACTGGCCGTTATTCACTCCGTGACTAATAACACTGTAGGCATCTTGGTGAGTAAGAATTTCTACCTCTTGAAGTACCAGTTGATCATTAACGGCTAAGGGTAGGTGATGATCTAAAATCCAATGACGTGGCACCGTCAGGGTGTCGGGAAACGTTTGCCCTTGTATCTGAGCAGTAACAAAGGTGCCAAAGGGCAGGGGTGTGGCGTGTGTTCCTAAGGCATTGTATGGGTCTTTAACCTTGACAACCCAATGAATCATTCGTGTATTGGTATCCACAACTCCTTCGCTGCGGTCAATCACCGCCTGCCAAGTGTTATTATAAGCGTGAAGCTTAACCGTAGCACCAATGCCTAGCCCGGCTGGGGAGGCGACTAAATTTTGAATTTGGTTTTCGGTCAATGGCAGACGCACTTCAGCGAGCTGGGTCTCTGCTATGCGCCCAAGTTGTGAGCCAATATTAACTACGTTGCCCAAGCTGGCCTGTCGCTCTAGGATGATGCCGTCAAAAGGGGCCCTAATTTGTGTACGTTCCAGGTCTTTTTGAGCTTTCTTTAATGCAGCCTCTGCAGCTTTTACTGCGGCATGGGCTTGCTCCTGTTGGGGCTTTCTTAGGCCCAACTCTGATGGAACGGCGCTGGTGATTTGCTGCCACTCAGCCTCTGCCACTTGCCCCTGTGCGCGCTCTAATATAAACGTGGCACGCGCGCTGGCTAAGCTGGCATTAGCTTGCTCTAGTGCCATTTGATAGTTAAAAGGCTCTATTTTCGCTAGAACTTGCCCTTTTTTAATCATCGCCCCTGGGGTAAATGGGTCACTCACTAAAATCAGTTTGCCGCCCACTTCGGCCGTTAAGGTTGTAGAAAATCGAGGTTTTACAAGGCCTTGGCTGGGGATTTGAAAGGTAAAATCACCAAGTTTAGCTTCTGTTACAGTAACCGCCGGTGGGGGTTTTACCTCCTCACGCTTTTGAGTCTCTTTTTTGTTTAAAAGGATGACTCCAGCAATTAACGCGGTTATGGCCAAAACTGCAAGGGGAAAGGTGGCTTGGCGCATGGTCATGACTTGTTCCTGGTGGCTAATGGGTGAGGTTATAGATAAGGTAAGGCACTATGAATGAGAATAGTGTAAACAATATGGCTCCTGTGCGCATGACCCTAGTCAAGCACCAGATGGCCCGGGCGCTCGATTAGATAGGCAGTGTAAGGATTAGTTTCATTGGTATTTTAAAGGTCTTCAAGCCATGCTCGCTCGGAAGAACGAGCCGTAAAAGGCCGCTCTAACAAAACCTGCAAAGCAGCCAAAAGACCGGCCCAGATGTGCTACATTGCCAAAGATAGTGTAACGAATGTGTGTAAGCGCGGATTTCCGTAATACGGTAATAATTAGGCCCCCTATGGATAGAGTCATTGAAAAAAAGACCCACCCTCTCAGCCAATACAAAAT
>CAYZQH010000404.1:0-2193 GCA_964480055.1 uncultured Cellvibrionaceae bacterium | reverse complement strand
GGTTCGGTGCAACATGATTCACCTTACTGCGCTAATACTTTCCCTGCAGTTACGCTGCCAAAAACCACTTGGCGCGGGTGTGATACGGGCGGTGCCATTCACTGCCCGTGCATTTTTAGTGAACGAATAGGCCTCCTAAGCCCAATTGATTCCAAGTAGAGTAGTAAACCCCATCTACGACGTTGTCGTTTTGGTAATCCACGTGCATTTCAACAACATCGGAGTTTAATACTTTCAAATATATGGTTTGGTTTGCCCCGTAAATATTAATCTCTCCAGAATGAGGAGTAGAAAACCCGTTACCTTTTATTGGCGATACCGTTTGGTAATCGATTCGGCTGCCAGGCATCAACTGATTATCAAATGACGATGTTACGTCGTATTCATAATCCAGGGTTTGCAAATTTACGATCTTCTCAGACGTATACTCAAATATCTGATAAGAGCTTTCACCGGTGTAGTAAAGGTTACTGTTGGCACTGGCCTTGGTAATCATACGGGTACCGTCCGGAGAATAGACGTCATATTGAAAATCACCGCTAACAATAAAAGGAGGGTGGTCTTGCTGTGTAACCATGAGCCGCTTAACCCGAGCCTCGGTCTCTAACGAAAAATTATTTGAAGACATTAAATTATTAAGAAGTGCGGTAAAGTCTAAGGTAATTTCACCGTCTAATTTGATGCCGCCTTGGTCGCATTGATTAAAATCGGCACCAATGGACATCGCCAAGTCGCTGGCTAAGTCCAGCTGTAAGTCGTTAGTAATGCTCTCCATGGAGGCTTCAATGGAAAATTGCCCAGATTCGTAACAGTTAACGGGGCGCATCTTAATAACAACGCCGGTGGGTATGTCCTGCTCTGTAATGGGTTGTTGTTGTGTAGCCCTTACAGATTGATTGAGCGCGTTGGCACTAATATCACTCAACACCATAGCTTTTAAAGTTGCACCGGCTACGGCTTCCATGTTGTCGGGGGTAATTTCTACGGCTGGGATACCCGTATTTTTTGAGATGCTGGTATTTTGGGGTTGCGCATTGTGTTGCGCCTCAATGGTCAGTGGTGTGTACTGAGGTGTGCCGGTGGAACTAGAAGTGCTACTGCCGCCTGTGCCGCAAGCAGCGAGGCAGGCGCTGGTCAGCGCAAGCATCAAACCTTGGCGTGCTGAATTCATTGTGTTCATAACCTTGTTCTCCAGATCCTCGTACAACGAGGTTGGTTCTTTTGTATTGTATAGTTATATGTTTCTAATACTAAAGTTTATTATTTGTTGTACAAACCAGCTGTCAGGCTAAAAATAGCCCGAAAAACTAATACTTGTACCGCATTTTTGCTGGTTAAAGCGTGTTTATTATTTTTAATCAATATCAAATTGGTACTTTATTAAAACACGCTATCCAGTTTTGATGTTGGGTGGGCTCTGCCCTCCCAGTGTGAGGCCGCTTTTTGATTTAGTTTTGTTAAGCTGGTGCCATCAGGCCACATCAAAAACATGGAACACAGCCAGTATAGGAATGAAAGTCGACTAAAACAGTGAAAAGATCAACGATAACCAATTTATTGGCGCGTAAATCTACGTAAATATTTAAATTCTCTCCAAACTGTGAACCCGTTTAAAGTCCTTACCTCAAGCTATGCAGTCATACAAAAGTATCAAATATTTTATGTGTGTTGATTTTTGGACAAAAAGACCAATAATTGATCTTTTTGGGGGTTTTTACTCTTTTTCTCCTCGGACTACTGCTCGGACTACTGATAGTTGAATGCCAAGAGTTTTAAACCTATAATCGGCGCGGCCCTCCCTTCGGGGAATAAAAAATCATTATGGGCAAAATAAGCATTAGAAACTTACAGGTCTATTGGGGTCCTTTCGTACCTGTTAAAACAGTATTTAAATAGATCACTTTACCTTCTGGTTGACTTCAGAGGGTCGGGTGGTTTGTGCGGCTAATTTTAGTCTGTATGCAATGAGTGTGCGTGGTGGTTACGGTGGTAACTTAAGCAGCACGTATAATCTAGTTTACATAGTTATTTATGAGTGTTAATCAAATTCGTCCTGCGCCCCTGGTTTGGGTTGTAGTGTTGGAAGGCTTAGTACTTTCAATCTTTGTAACGAGTTTATACCTCGAGCACGCAGAGCGTGTAGCGCTATCTGCACTTTGGGGTGGGGTACTGTTTGTTATTCCTAATACCTAC
>CAYZQH010000403.1:0-2195 GCA_964480055.1 uncultured Cellvibrionaceae bacterium | reverse complement strand
GGGTCTAAAAACGCTTTATGCTCCCCCGCGGTATAGTGACGCCGCTCTACACCCAGCTTTTCCATTACATCAACAAACCCAAAGCCCGAAGCCGTCACGCCGATGGAGCCGACCAAACTGGCTTTATCGGCATAAATTTCATCAGCCGCCGCAGCTATGTAATATCCGCCGGATGCGCCTATATCTGCTATTACTGCATACAAGGGTTTATCTGGGTATTTGCCTTTAAGCCGAACCATTTCGTCGTATATATACCCTGCTTGGACTGGGCTGCCACCAGGGCTATTAATTGCTACTACAACAGCCTTGGATTTTTTATTTTTGAATGCTGCGCGCAGGCCTGCACCCACACGCCCAGCGTTGGCTGGCTGATCGGCGGCTATAACTCCCTCTAGACGTACCACACCGACATGGGTCTTTGCACTACCCCCGTTTTGGAGGTTGGCGCCCAAATAGAACACAACGCCCACTCCAAATAAATACAAAAAAGTGAGTGACTTAAACACCACACCCCAACGCCTAGCCCGCCGCTGCTCGGCAAATGCCTCTCCCAGGATTGATTCAATTAGGCGCCACTCCTTGTTAGGGTCTGCTGGGTCCACTTCAATATTATTTCGCTTCTTAAAAAACAAGCTTCACCTCTCCTCAATGTTTAATAACGCTCTTGAACTCAAATACCACTATAGAACAGTGAGAATTTCTCTCAGGCTATTTACACACAATTGCGGTTCATACGGCTTTAGACGGTCGATATGATGCGCACCATAGCTCACAGCAATGCGTGGCACCCCAGCACGCTGCGCCATCTCCATATCAAACTCAGTGTCACCAATCATTACCGCATCTTGCCCTTTGCAATCAAATTCATCGAGTAATTCATGCAGCATTTGAGGGTGCGGCTTTGATTTGGTTTCATCTGCACAGCGCGAACCATGAAACACCTCATCCCAAGCCAAGTTTTTGAGCACGCGATTCAGTCCACGACGACTCTTCCCAGTAGCGATGGCAACCTTTATACCAGCGCTTTTTAACGCGCTTAATACCTCATCCGCTCCGTCAAACAACTTTGAAGGCGTTTTGTCGTGCTCAATAAAGTGCGCAGAATATGCAGTGCGCATACGTTCCAAATCACCGCTACCTACCCCGGGAAATAACATTTGGATTGCCTCAGGCAACCCAAGGCCTATGATTTCCTTAACCTGATGGTGCTCTAACTTTGGCATACGGCACTGCTTGGCTGCCGCCACCATACAAGATGCAATTTTTTCGGTGGAATCACATAAAGTCCCATCCCAATCAAAGATAAATAACACGCCCACCTCGTCGCCCTAGAGCTATAAAATCATTTGAAGTTTTCATAATTCACGCAGTTTCTCTAAAAACCTAGATAAGTCATTTGGCAAAGGGGCGTGAAAGTGCTGCACTTCATTCAGTTCATTGGTTAAATGAAGGTCACTGGCATGAAGAAACAAGCGATTAAGCCCTTGGCTCATTAGTTGCCCGTTCACGTCAGTGTCTCCGTACTTCATGTCGCCCACCAAGGGACACCCCACATGCTTTGCATGCACCCGAATCTGGTGCGTTCGCCCAGTAACTGGTGACGCCTTTATTAACGCGGCCCCTTGAAACTGCTCTACAACCTCAAACAAAGTCTCAGACGCTTTACCCTCTTTATCAACCTTGACCACTCTTTCGTTACCGGGCAGAACACGGCGCAATAGGGGTACATCTACTCGCCTGACCGTTTTTGGCCACTGTCCTTGCACCAATGCCAAGTAGTGCTTTTTGATACCTTCACGCTCACGAAATTGCCCTTGAATTCGCTTCAGTACACTCCTTTTTTGCGCCAACATGATGCAGCCCGACGTTTCTTTGTCTAACCTATGCACCAATTCTAAAAAACCTGAAAATTTCGAAATTTGACGCAGCGCTTCAACCAAGCCCAAGTTCACACCGCTGCCACCATGCACCGCCATTCCGCTTGGCTTGTTCATAACCAGCAAACTATCGTGGTGCCAAAGAATATTATTTAATAGTAGCTCTGTCAGCGAGCTTGAAGGCTTTGGGATATCTCCAATGCTCTTGAGCCTCACCGGCGGCACTCTCACCAAATCGCCACTGCAAAGCCGCCGGTCTGGCTTGGCACGCCCCTTGTTCACTCGCACTTCACCTTTGCGAATAATGCGATACAGCAC
>CAYZQH010000402.1:0-2202 GCA_964480055.1 uncultured Cellvibrionaceae bacterium | reverse complement strand
TACTTAAAACTCTTGTGCGCAACACCCAAGCATCGCCGTAGGCATCATACAAAGAAAGCACCACCATCAAAGCGAGCAAAGTAATCACGCCCACCAGCGCCCATTGAACGGCGCCATCTCCAGAAAATTGGCGGGATAAAACCACCACCACACGGCCTGCGTAACTGTCCTGCAACGCCACAGCGGAACTAAATTCACGCTGCTCACCTACACCGAATGGGTCTCCCGATTGCACCAACGGCTTTTGACTTTCGTTATAAACTGCGGCAAAAACAACGCGCGGCTCAGCGACCACTTCTTGCAACAGCGCATGCAAGCCCACCAAATCTTGATTGACAACAGAGCCTAGCGCGCGCGTAGCGGTTAAGGTCACCAAGGCATGGCCATACTCTTCAAACAATTGCTCAGTTTGTCTTTCTGAGCGCTGTCCAACCACAAACACGGCCAAAATAACGCCCAAAAGCCCCCCCAAACTCAATCCCATCGCAGGCGGGATTTTTCTGAAGTACACCACGGGATACACTAACCGCTCTAACATCACTCACACCTCAAAACCGTTTTCGTTTTTATAGCCTTCCCTTTATTTGTGCCTAGCGAAGTAATCAAGGATAATCGCGCGCTGAAACCCACCGCGGTTTGCGGTTGCTGTTAAGCCAGAGCTTTTAAGCTCAAGCCCTTGCCAGCCAAACCCATTTTCAACCAGAGCATTAAACCCCGTGCGCGAACTGATTTTATTGACCATTTCTGGCCAAGACCGCCCTGCGGTAACCTCCGCAGTCACCAGCCTACTTGCAAAACACAATGCTAATATTTTAGATATAGGTCAGGCGGTTATCCATGAAAATTTATCCTTGGGCTTACTTGTTGAGTTTGCCGATGAACAAGACTCTGCGACCGCACTCAAAGACGTACTGTATCGCATGCATGAAAAAGGCATGCAGGTCACCTACAAACCGATTACCGAAACCAGCTACCAAGAGTGGGTTACACAGCAAGGTAAGGAGCGCCACATCATCACCTTGCTGGCCAGACACATCAGTGCCGAGCATATTGCCAAACTCACTACCACCATTGCCGAGCACGGCTTAAATATTGATACCATTAGCCGCCTTTCTGGCAGAGTAACCCTGGATCACAAAGACCCAAACAGCAAGGCTTGCGTAGAGTTTTCCGCCCGCGGCACCGCCAAAGACAGCCAAGCCTTGCGCGCAGAATTTACCGCGCTCTCTGCTGCACTGGATGTAGATATCGCTTTCCAGGCCGATAACATGTACCGCCGCACAAGACGCCTAGTGTGCTTTGATATGGATTCCACCCTCATTGAAGCCGAAGTAATAGATGAGCTTGCAAAAGCTGCCGGTGTGGGCGAGCAAGTCGTGGCCATCACCGAAGCGGCCATGCGTGGAGAGCTAGACTTCAAGCAAAGCTTTGCCGAGCGTTTAGCCCTTCTTAAGGGGTTGAACGAATCCGAGCTTTGCAATATTGCACACAACTTGAAACTTAGCGAAGGCGCTGAACACCTCATAAACACCCTTCGTAAACTGGGCTATAAGACCGCCATTTTGTCTGGAGGCTTTCAATACTTTGGTGAATTCCTTCAACAGAAGCTGGGGATTGATTACGTGTTTGCCAACACGTTAGAAGTTATAGACGGCAAGGTCTCCGGCCAAGTGAAAGGCGAAGTAGTGGATGGCGCAAAAAAAGCCGACCTACTAAAAAGCCTGGCCACGAAAGAGAACATTTCACTAGAGCAAGTCATTGCAGTGGGTGACGGCGCTAATGACTTACCTATGCTAAGCATTGCAGGGCTGGGGATAGCCTACCGCGCCAAACCCCTGGTTAAAGCCTCCGCCAAGCAATCCATCTCGCACCTTGGGTTAGACGCAATTCTTTACCTAATGGGTTTACGCGACCGAGACATTCACCCCGACACCACCAAGTAACCCGCTCAACTACCCGAAAACGCTGTCATTTGACTACAAACACAGCTATTGTTATGGGTTAATGCTCATTCTAAAAACCCCTTGCCCGCGTAAAGGGGTGTACTCAGCAACGCATGCGCTCAGCGAAGCAAACCGTCTGGGTACGTTGGGAGAGCTAAACCGTTATCCGTTTGTATTTTTGCCCCATGAAACCCTTGCCCACCAAAGCCCAGATCCGCGCCGAAATGGAGCGCCAAACCCAAAGCTACCTGCACGGTGG
>CAYZQH010000401.1:0-2225 GCA_964480055.1 uncultured Cellvibrionaceae bacterium | reverse complement strand
GAACCGCAGGCGAAAAAGGCAATGCGCCCACCATCGCCAATGCACTTAACCCTGAGGCCGACCGCATTAACGCACGCCGATTTAGAAACAACTGCTCTTTTGTTGGTATTATTGCCACAATACTAGCTCTCTGCACACGCCCGTGAATGCCAACCTAAAACCACCACTTTTGGTATGAGCTCGGTCGGTCAAAAAAGATATCTTTAAACCCTTGTAAAATCAATTAGTTACATTGTAATTATAGCAGTTGGTCCATTTACCGCATTTGAGCCGATCCAAAACGTGCGACTCTAAATGAGCTCTACTTAATCTCCAATGGTAATCAGATGCTCAACTAAGACGCTTAGTTCCTCTTCGATTAACTGATCACACTGGACGGCATATGTTTTGACCGGCCAAGCCGTTCTTCGCAAGCTGCGCGACGCCCCCTTGACGCGTCAAAAATTTTGTGGCCTACTCCGCGCCTCTGCGCGATCGACAAAATTTTGGCGCGCAAGTACGCGTTTTACCCAGCAAGCCTCTAGTTACGTGCAATACTTGGGGCTGAGAAACGCGTTAAGCATTTCTATCTGCGTTTTCGGCTCACAATAAGTGGGATAACCCACATTCATACGCCGGCAGAACTTCTCTTAGGGTCCATTTCGAAGAAACAACTTTATTAGGAGAGTCCAGTGAAGAAGCCTGTTCGCTTTTTGATCTATATGGGTATATTGGGGTTAACGTGGTACATCGTCTCCCCAGCTCTGTCTGTCAACTTTGGGAAAGTGGGAGCGCCGGTACGTGAGCTCACCAATGGTTGGAGTACACTCGCCATAGGTGGTGCGACCTTAGCCTTAGCCTTGCTAATTACTTACCTTGTTACCTCTGGTTGGGGCCTCATTTTTTTAAGTGGCCTAGCTTTTTGTGGCCTTGTGGTTTTGGGGGTACTTCATCCTTACCTCTTCCCTTTACTGATTCCTTTGACTGCATTATGGGTAGCCTGCGCCATGGCCAGGAGAAAAGAGGCCGCTAGCCGCGCCTAACAAGCGTTAAGGTCTTGCAGTAAGGCTGGCTATAATTGGCCAGCCCCCAGTACTAACAAGGATTACCTTGGCACACCCCCCGCCCGTATTTAAAGCCTCAACTGAGCAGGCCCTAGCATTTGCAGAGCAAGAGGGATTTGGCCTGCTTTGTAGTACACACAACCACCATATTCTCTCTACGCCCGTTCCCTTTATTTTTGGAAAGGATCGCTCAGAACTATACTGCCACATAGCCAGAAGCAACCCCCAATGGCAATCTTTGGCCAGCGCTACGCTCCAAATTTTAGGCGCTCACGCTTACATCTCTCCAAGCGTATATGAAACCCCCGGTGTACCCACTTGGAACTACCAAACCGTCAGCATTCAGGGGCGTTGTAGCCTTATTGACGATATAGAGCACAAAAAGGCCATAATCATTGAAACTACCCGCCACTTTGAAGCAGGCAGAGCATCCCCCTGGGACGCTGACTTTAATGAAAACCTACTGAACGCCATTGTGGTCATCAAAATGCAAATTTCAGATGTGCAAGGGAAGTTTAAGCTAAGTCAGAACCGTAGCTTGGAAGATCAAAAAAATGTTAAGGCAGATTTAGCAGCCAGAGGAAACCCGCTACATAGAGTCATGAATGGCTAAATACACTCAAACTAAGAGAGCCAATGGTCCAAAATGTGGCGATAGGACGCTATAGAGGTGTGAAAATTACGATAACCCAGGCGATTACACGTTGTACAAATTATCTAGGTAAGATTGCGCTGCGCTATCCCAAGAAAACCGTTCTTTGGCCGCTGCACGCCCAATCGCGTTATAGGCTTTAGTGTCGCTTTTAATGAGGTTGATCACCCGCTGAAAAGTGCCGATCAGTGCTTTAGATTGCTCTACCCCATCTTTACCTTTAAAAACAAACCCCGTTACGTCGTGCTGGACTGTATCATTTAAACCGCCCACACCATGCACAATACAAGGCTGGCCAGCGCGCATGGCAAGCATTTGGCTAATACCGCACGGCTCATAAGAGCTTGGCATCAAAAACAAATCCCCACTGCTGTATAACGCATCCGCCAAGGGCTCGGAATACCCTTGCAAAAATATTAAATTACTGTGACGACCACAAACTTCCAATACAAACGCTTCTAATTCAGGAGCGCCACTACCAAGCAATATCATTACACCGTTACTGCCAAGTAGGGTAAGCAGTGCATCCA
>CAYZQH010000400.1:0-2229 GCA_964480055.1 uncultured Cellvibrionaceae bacterium | reverse complement strand
CCTAAACAGCGCTTGGCGGCCATGGGCCTATACCTCTACAATGCGCACCACATCGGCGGGCGGTTTTTGTGCTTCTGATTCTTTTTGTTCCGCTACTTTTTTTACCGCGTTAAGCGTTTTTTGTTTTTTTGCTGCGCCGTCAAACCAAAACAGTTTAGCCGCCTTAATGAGTGGGCTATACCAGCGGGCATTTTTGGCAACAATAACGGCCTGTAAATTATCCAGCGCAGAATTAGCACCAGCATGCTTTGCGCGGTATATGGCGCTGTGCATTTTGGGGTGGTTTTTAACAAGAGATGCAAAATCAGATTGGTTTAATCCATTTTGATCGAGTTTGGCTTGCACTTGCCCCTCGGCTGCTTTTTTAGCTTTAAATAACTGCATTTGCACACGGCTATAAACATTCACGGCGCCATCGCCATTGGTCTCAATGGGTAAGAAAATCGCCTGCGGGTAAAGCTCAGTAATGATTGATTGCACCCCATCAGACACCGCACTGGAGGGCATGCATCCAAACGGTTTGATACTCAACGTCATATTCACCGTTTGATCCACCACGTTATGGATCAACTTGCCCACTTCCATATGCCCTTCTCCACCGCGCAAATTATTGTCATAAAAGGCATGACTAATCTCGGCAATGTGGTTCATATCAGGTAAGTGGTAACGCCCTAAGCCCATAAACTTAGATAATATTTTAAAGTTGATTCTGGTGTAGGCATCCACCGCGCGCAAACCCCAGATTTTTTTGGCAACGTTCACGCCCTCTAGCGCAAACTTAGAGCCCTCCACGCCACCGTCTAGGCCTTTGTCTACGCCTTTTAATTTGGCTCGTTCTAAGGTGTCGTACTTGGCGGCCCACATTAAGTAGAGTGTCCAACTGGTAACGGTTTGCACCTCTACTTCTGCGCCTTCACCTTCTAAAAAGCGTTGCATTTTGTAGTTGCCGTCACCTTCAGTGGTCATAGCCCAAAACTCGCCAATGATGGCCACTCTGGGTTTAATTCGAGTACGATCAACTTTAAGGTTTTTAAAATCTTTGCGGGTTTGTAATAGCGCTTTATAAAAACCTTTACGTGTTTCAAAGGCCTTGGAAATTCGAATTTTTGCGCGCTCTACCGCAGCGTCTGTAGCACCGGCTTCAACTTCGTAAGGGCGTGTGCGATACATCATCGCGTTTAAGATGTCGCCCACCCATACTGCCTTTGTGATGGTTAAAAAGAATTGGGCGTTAATATCCAAACCTAACTTTTCACCGGTGGCTTGCTTTACACCACCGGACTGCTGAAACAAAATAACCCTAAAACCTTCAAAACCTGCGTCACGTAACGCCTTTCTATATTCGGTAACATAAGTACCAAAGCGACAAGGCCCACAAGAACCTGCAGTAGCAAATATATATTTTGTAATAATGTCTTTTTTGGAAATGCCGGTAGCTTCTAACTCTTTTAATTTTTTAACCAAATTGCCAACGGTAAAATAAGTAGGATTACACTGACCTCTATTGCCAAACTCACGCCCAAATTGCAGTGCCTTTGTATCTGGCACATCCATAGCCTCTACCTTATAACCCAAACCACGAAACGACGACTGAATAAACAAATCATGGGCCATGGTAAGCCCTGCATGCAAAATCGTGGTGTGCGCACGCTGAGATGCCATAAACTGCGTTGGGTTGGCATCATACCAGTGGTCTTTTTTAGCGCTATCGATATCTAAACGTTCAGACTCTTCAACTTCAAACTTGTCTACGGCATCATCCACTGAGCGCAAAAAAGCCATGGCATCGGAATTGTCTTTCTGTGACGAAGGTGTTGGGGTATGCATAGACATAGGGTTAGCCTCTAAGTTTAGCCCTTTAAACTGCTAAAAATTTTAAAAAAATTAGCCGTGGAGCATGGTTAATCCACTTGAACTGCAGCAATTAAATCATCGCCTTGCCCTACGGGCATTACCTGTTGCACCACGCCTTTAATTAAAGCGTTTTGCGCGGCCTCTAATTCGCGCTTTTTATCTTCCCACTTTTCAAACTCTATAATATACGCTTGATCTTGTTTTACTGCATTGGGCGCTGACTCTAAAAGCGCCAAACGTTTTTCTATTATCGACTGCTCTAATAAGTAAGCCTTATGAGTTTGATCTTCGAGTTTTTCTTCTGCAAGTTTTAACGTATAACCATAAGTTTTTACACGAATTTTAATAGAGCCAGAAGGTTTATTGGCATCAATA
>CAYZQH010000399.1:0-2235 GCA_964480055.1 uncultured Cellvibrionaceae bacterium | reverse complement strand
CTAGATTGATAGGCGTGAGGGTGCATTGTGGTGAGGCAGAGTGCTACAAAAAAACCGCATGCAGTTTCTTAGATGGTTTGACGACTTACTGCGCGTGCTGGTGGTAAAGCCTATTGGCTTTGGCCTTTGGGAGCTAAGGGGGGATTTTGTTGGGCTACTGGATTCTGGCCGAAAAGATCTAGCCTGCCAGGATTGGCATGGCTACAAGCTGGGCACGCAGCTGTTAAATCCCCTCATAAAATACTGATCCATCAAGGCAGTATTTGGGTTTTAAATATTCCCATATTGGAATATAATATTTGTATGGCCCGAACCAAAACCACTCATGATGTCTTTAGCGCTATAGGTGAGCCTAAGCGCCGTGCGCTTATTGAAACCTTAGTGATGCAACCTATGACCGTTAGCCAGTTGGTAGATGCCATGCATTGGCCGCAACCGGTGGTGTCTAAACACCTTGGTGTATTAAAGGCTGTGCATTTGGTTACAGCGCAAAAGCAAGGGCGCCACCGGGTGTACCGCGTGTGTCCAGAAGAGTTAAAACCCTTGCAAGAGTGGATTCATCAATTTTAAAAATATTGGGGTGGAGCGCTAGACCAGCTTGATATTTGAAGCGCTTGAAAATGGCGGTACCAAGCTGACCTTTTATTGGGAGCCACGTAACCCCACAGCCGCAGAGCTTGAAGCTTTTGAAGCTACTCGAGCGGATCATGGCAAAGGTTGGGGGGCTGGAATGGATCAACTGGCGGCATATTTGGCACGTTAATTATATGAACCTGGCAGTTTCTAGGCTTCTTTACACCAATTAATTACTGTTAATTGCTTTGCAACCGTGTAAATTGCATTTTTTCTGTTTGTTTAGGGGCGAGGGTAGTGAGAGTGCCGCAATTTATTATGTGCACCTCTAAAAATAGTAATTATTGTTTGAGTGTAAGGAAGTACCGCCCGGAAAACCGCAGTTTACGCGAGGTAAATGAGGATTTGAGGACGGAACTGACGCAGCAATTGGGCAAAAAGTGCATTTTTAGAGGTGCCCTTAAGTGCTTAGTGATTGTTTTTAATGCCGCTGTGTTTGTTGGGTGCGCATCAACGCAAAGTATTCAATCGGCGCACCTTCATAGCAGCGCACCACAAAACGTGCAAGTGTTGGAGGCCCAAGGGCTGAACGCTTCGTTAGCGTCGACAGCCCACCTTTTAGAGGTGGGGTACTTAGAGCCAGCCGCGGCCATTGGCAAGTTTGCCCAGCTTGGATTTGATGCTACCTTTTTTGCCCCAAAGTTTAAGTGGTTTTTTAATTACCCAGAGCTTTTTATACTGAGTAAGCCCGGTTCAAATGAAGTGAACATCACGTTTGTGGGCACCAATGGCGTTGGTGATTGGATAGAAAATAACAACTCGTCTATTCAAGAAGATAAAACGGCTGATGGCATACCTTATGTGCCAAGAGGGCATCAAGGGTTTAGAAACGGTATTTTTAATCTAATTGAACATTCCTTTTTTTCGCAGGTGCTTCCAGCGCATATAAAAACCTATAAAGTGAAGACGCATGCTAAGGCAACGGTGCAGGTAACCTTGAGTGGTCACAGTCAAGGTGCTGGGTTTGCACAGCTGGTGGCGCCACTTGTGGATGGGTTCATTCACCAAAAAAACACCCTGATAAAAAAGAGAGACTGGCCTTTCAAAGTTAAGGCAATTCTTGCGTTTGCTCCCCCTTATGCGTTAGCCAATGATCCAAAAACTTGGCGTTTTATGAGCCGCCATTACGGCGCGATGACGTATCAGGTGATTCGAGATTCAGACTACATTACATCGGTATATAGCTTGCCGCGCTATGGGCATACGGTGCCATTTAGTCACTTCGGTCAATATGTTCGCATCACGCGCGATGATACCGTCATTCGTGAGCCTACAAAATGGGGCAGTACTGTTAGTGCGCCTCATCAATACCAGCCCCATCAATTGTCTGGGTATCAACACGCATTAGATCAAGCCACAGACAAAAACCAACGAAATACAGAGCGATAAAATAGGTAAAGCAATGATATTAAAATTTGGGTTGTTGATTGTTAGCTTTTGGTTGGCGGTCTCGGTCTTTGCGGCAGAGACGCCTGTGCGCTTCGCCCATAGTTTTAATCACCATATGGTGGTACAGCGCAATCAGCCCATTCATATTTGGGGGTATGGCAGCCCAGGGCAAAAGGTGATCGCGGCATTTGCAAACCAAAAAAATCCCACGGT
>CAYZQH010000398.1:0-2272 GCA_964480055.1 uncultured Cellvibrionaceae bacterium | reverse complement strand
GCGCATGCCACCTAATACCGTATAACTCAAGACAATCAATGTGCCGATAACCATCCCCACCTCTTGGCTAATGCCACCATTAGTAATGATGTTAAAAATCAACCCCAAGGCTGTAATTTGCGCAGCCACCCAGCCTAGGTATGAGATAACAATTGCAATGGTTGTGAGCATTTCAACTGTTCGGTTATATCGTATCCGATAAAAGTCACCCAATGTAATGATATTCATCTTGTACAGCTTGGCTGAAAATAACATACCAGCAATAATCAAACACAAGCCAGCACCAAACGGGTCAGCTGCCAAACCATTAAACCCTTCCTGTACAAAAGTTGCCGAAACACCAAATACAACTTCTGCACCGAACCAGGTAGCAAACACAGTAGCAATCACAATCGGCAATGGCAGGTCACGACCTGCAATAGCATAATCTTTTACATTTTGCACCCGCCTTGCCGCTAGCAAGCCAATCATGACCGAAATGGCGATATACGCAACCACATACCAAACTAACACTCTAACCTCCCTGGAAAATTAATAATCATTAAAGACTCTGCCAATGATGCAGGTGCGCTGTAAATTATTCCATAAAATAAAAAATTCGTTAAAAAAACTTTAAACCTAAGCACATAATGATTTAATAGCAGTGAAAAATATGAGAATATGTTTATAAGCATCATTTATCGCGTGATTTTTTTTGTTTTTCTTGTATAATGCACGGCTCAACGCGCCCGTAGCTCAGCTGGATAGAGTACTTGGCTACGAACCAAGGGGTCAGGAGTTCGAATCTCTTCGGGCGTACCAGATAATAAAAAGGCTTATAACAAATATCGTTATAAGCCTTTTTTGTTTCTTGGTTATTTCCATTTGGACGCACTGCCGTTACATCAGTCTAGAGATTTACTTTATGTAGCGACAATGTTAACTTAACTTTTAATAATACATTTACCTAGGATATTAAGTGAAAGCTTTAGTCAAAAAATATGCCGAAGAAGGTATCTGGCTAGATGATATGCCGATGCCAGAAGTTGGCAATAATGATGTTTTAGTCAAAATTAAAAAAACAGCTATTTGCGGTACGGATATTCATATCTACAATTGGGACGAGTGGGCGCAAAAAACCATTCCTGTACCAATGATTACTGGCCATGAATATGCGGGCGAAATTGTAGAGCTTGGCTCCAATGTAACTGACCTAAGTGTTGGCGACATTGTATCTGGCGAGGGTCATATTACTTGTGGCCGCTGCCGCAATTGTTTAGGTGGCCGTATTCATTTATGTCCAAATACCATTGGTGTTGGTGTAAACAGAACTGGTGCTTTTGCTGAATATTTATCCGTGCCAGCTAAAAACATTTTCAAACCAAGCCGCCCAGTTGACCCTGAATTATTAGCAGTGTTTGACCCTTATGGCAATGCAGTGCATACAGCACTTTCCTTCAATATGGTCGGTGAAGATGTATTGATTACAGGTGCGGGCCCTATTGGCATGATGGCAGCGTTAGTCTCTAGCCATGCAGGCGCAAGAAATATTGTGATTACCGACTTGAACCAATACCGCTTAGATATGATTAAAGAAATCCTGCCTAAAGTCGTGACGGTCAATGTCTCAAAAGACAAAGTCGATGAAAAGCTCATGCACTCGCTCGGTATTTTTGAAGGCTTTGATGTGGGTTTAGAAATGTCCGGCTCTCCTATTGCGTTTGGCGATATGCTGAGCAAAATGATTAACGGCGGCCACATTGCCATGTTGGCCATTATGCCAACAGGTTCTGGTATCGATTGGGATATGGTGGTATTTAAAGGTCTTACTATTAAAGGCATTTATGGCCGTGAGATTTTTGAGACCTGGTATAAAGGCTTAATGATGGTGCAAAGTGGCTTACCGCTAGAAAAGATAATTACGCACCGTTACCACTATACTGATTTCCAAAAAGGGTTTGACGTCATGCGCTCAGGGAAATCTGGCAAAGTAATTTTGAATTGGGAAGACTGAAGGTAAAACATGAGTTTTAAAAGTGCAAAAGCAAGTATCGCAAAAGATTTAGAAGATATAAAAGACGCCGGACTATGGAAGTCCGAACGCTATATCAGCTCGGACCAAAAGAACAATATTACGCTTGCTGATGGCAGTGAGGTGCTGAACATGTGTGCCAATAACTATCTAGGCCTCGCTAATGACCCGGAAGTCATTAACGCCGCCAGAGAAAGCCTAGACAAATGGGGCTTTGGTTTGGCTTCTGTTCGTTTTATTTGTGGCACACAGACATTACAC
>CAYZQH010000397.1:0-2282 GCA_964480055.1 uncultured Cellvibrionaceae bacterium | reverse complement strand
TTAGGCATGGCGTAAATCACACCAAACGCCAGCGCAAACAACACAAGAAGGTTCTTCCAAAGCGGGAAACGGTTCATGCTCTATCCAACTACTGATTAATAACTAATGATTAAATTAAGTGTTTGCGCTTTAGTCAGTGACTCACTCAAGCGCTTATCATTCAAGCAACTCTAATTTGGGTAAACCCAAAGAGGGCGCAGTATACATTTGTCTAGCACACTGCGCTTTAAAATAGGGGCAAACCCTTTACATTCAAGGTACTACCGGAGCTGGAGGCGGCACTTTGCCCTGCATTTGGTAAAACTCTGTGACATAGTCTTGTAACTTACCTGCTGCAATGGCACTGCGTAAACGTTGCATCACCATTTGATAATGACGTAAGTTATGGATGGTATTAAGCTGGGCGCCTAAAATTTCCCCGCATTTATCTAAATGGTGTAAATACCCTCGTGAGAAGTTCTGGCAAGTATAGCAATCGCATTGGGCGTCTAACGGTGCCGTGCTGTGCCGGTTGACCGCATTGCGAATTTTTACCACGCCTTCGCGGGTAAACAAATGGCCATTGCGAGCATTACGCGTAGGCATAACACAATCAAACATATCAATACCGCGGCGAACAGCCTCAACGATATCTTCAGGTTTACCCACCCCCATCAAGTACCGAGGCTTATCTTTTGGCATCACGGGCGCTAAGTGATTCAGTATGCGAATCATATCTTCTTTAGGTTCACCCACGCTCAGCCCACCAATGGCGTAACCATCAAAACCTATCTCCACCAACCCATCAAGAGACTCACTGCGCAAGGATTCATACATCCCGCCTTGCACAATACCAAACAACGCCGCTGGGTTGCCCTCATGCGCGTCTTTGCTGCGTTTTGCCCAACGCAAAGACAGCGCCATAGAGTCACGCGCCTGTGCCTCAGTGGCCGGGTACGGAGTGCATTCATCAAAAATCATGACAATATCTGACCCCAAGTCGCGTTGCACCTGCATGGCCACCTCAGGGTTCAAAAATACTGGGCTGCCGTCAATGGGGGATTTAAACGCAACGCCGTCTTCCGTAATTTTGCGCAAATCCCCCAAACTAAACACTTGGAAACCGCCAGAGTCTGTAAGGATGGGCTTTTGCCATTGGGCAAAATCGTGTAAATCCCCGTGCGCTTTAATGACCTCAGTACCTGGCCGTAACATTAGATGAAAAGTATTGCCCAAGATAATTTCTGCGCCTATGGCTTCTATGTCACGCGGCAGCATGCCCTTGACTGTGCCGTAGGTGCCAACGGGCATAAATGCAGGTGTCTCTACTACCCCACGGGGGAACTTCAGCCTGCCGCGCCGAGCAAAGCCGTCTTGCGCATCTTGTTCAAACTCTAAAAATGACATAAATACAATCGCTTAGTTGTGGCACTATCTACCTGGTAACTCTTCTTGAGCTGCCGGGTTTTTGGTGATGAACATGGCATCGCCATAGCTGAAAAACCGGTATTCTTTCTCAACGGCATGTTCATAGGCCTTCATTGTGTGATTAAAGCCAGCAAATGCGCACACTAACATCACTAGCGTGGATTCAGGCAAGTGGAAATTGGTGATAAGGGCATCCACCACTTGATAGTCGTAACTGGGGTATATAAAGATATTGGTCTCACCGTGATACGGCTTTAACTCACCGCCGCGCGCGGCGGTTTCCAGGCAGCGCACACTGGTGGTACCCACCGCTATCACACGTCCACCGCGCGCCTTGGTGGCGGCAACCTTGTCACACACCGTCTGATCTAACACCATCACTTCTGAGTGCATGGCGTGCTCGGTGATGTTATCCGTCCGCACAGGCTGAAAGGTTCCGGCCCCCACATGCAGCGTCACAAACACTTGGTCGACGCCTTTGTCTTTTAGCGCACTTAACAGTTGCCCATTAAAATGAAGCCCTGCTGTAGGAGCTGCAACGGCCCCTGGCTTAGAGCCATACACAGTTTGGTACCGCTCTTGGTCTTCGTCATTATCAGCGCGATCAATGTAAGGCGGCAACGGCATATGCCCAATAGCTTGAAGCACTTGCAGCGCAGGGCGAGCATCTGGAAACCGCAACTCAAACAACGCCCCGCGACGCCCCAATACACTAATGGCGGTTTTGTCACTCAACACAATGGTGGTACCAGCCTTTGGGGCCTTACTGGCTTTTATATGGGCCAGTACTTTATGTTCGTCCAACACCCGCTCTATCAGTATCTCTAATTTACCCCCAGTCGTTTTACTGCCGAACACCCGCGCGGGGATTACAC
>CAYZQH010000396.1:0-2287 GCA_964480055.1 uncultured Cellvibrionaceae bacterium | reverse complement strand
ACTTCCGCTTTTCAAGGGCCCGCAAAGAGGTATATTGCCAGTCTTCGGCCTTACGGTTTGGCCAGACGCAATCCCCCCATGTGGTGGCGCCTTGTTGGTTCACACCCCTCAAAAAGGCCAGTGTGGCCTTGGGCTTAATTTGAGAAAATTGCTGAACCGCATCCATTAAGCTACGTCTCCAGTAATCCAGCCATACCCTTTATCTTCTAACTCAAGCGCTAAAGATTTATCACCGGATTTCACAATTTTACCGTCGGCTAATACATGCACATAGTCAGGCACAATATAATCCAGCAAGCGCTGATAATGCGTAACAACAATAAATGCGCGCTCTGGGCTGCGCAGTGCATTTACGCCGTCAGCAACCACTTGCAAAGCATCTATATCCAGGCCTGAGTCCGTTTCATCCAATATGGCTAATTTGGGCTCTAGCAGCATCATTTGCATTATTTCATTGCGTTTTTTTTCGCCGCCAGAAAAGCCCTCATTTACACCGCGTTTTAAAAAGCCCTGGTCTAAATTAACGGCTTTACAGGTTTCACGGGCCTTTTTCATAAAGGCCATAGCATCTATGGGCTCTATGCCTTTATGTTCATATATGGCATCTACCGAGGCTTTTAAAAACTCCATATTACTCACACCCGGGATTTCAACCGGGTACTGAAATGCCAAAAATAACCCCTCACGCGCGCGCTCTTCTGTGGAAAGCTCGAGTAAATTTTTGCCCGCCAGAGTTACTGTACCTTCTGTGACGTCATAGCCTTCACGCCCGGATAAAACATGCCCGGTGGTGGATTTGCCAGAACCATTAGGCCCCATGATGGCATGTACTTCTCCAGGGTTAACCTCTAGGCTTAGCCCTTTTAATATGGCTTTGTCGTCAATGCCTGCATGTAAATTTTTAATAGATAACATATTCGCCCTTAACTTTAACCCACCGAGCCTTCTAGGCTTACTTCTAATAATTTGCCCGCTTCTACGGCAAACTCCATGGGTAACTCTTTAAATACTTCTTTACAAAACCCGTTTACGATCATAGACACGGCTTTCTCCATATCTATACCGCGCTGCTGGCACAAATAGAGTTGGTCGTCGCTTACCTTAGATGTGGTGGCCTCATGCTCTACAACGGCAGACGGGTTTTTACTTTCTATGTATGGAAATGTGTGCGCCGCACACTGGTCGCCAATCAATAAAGAGTCGCACTGCGTGTAATTGCGTGCGCTGTGTGCAGCCGGATTCATTTTTACCAAACCACGATACGCATTTGAGCTTTTGCCCGCTGAAATACCCTTGGAGATAATGGTTGAGCGCGTGTTATTACCCAAGTGAATCATCTTAGTGCCGGTGTCCGCCTGCTGATGATTATTGGTAAGCGCTACAGAATAAAACTCGCCCACGCTGCCATCGCCTTTTAAAATGCAGCTGGGGTACTTCCAAGTTACCGCAGAGCCGGTCTCTACTTGCGTCCACGACACGCGTGCATTGGTATGGGCAACAGCGCGCTTTGTAACAAAATTATAAATACCGCCTTTGCCTTGCGCGTCACCGGGGTACCAATTTTGTACGGTGGAATACTTTATATTGGCATTGTCTAAAGCCACCAGTTCAACCACGGCTGCGTGCAATTGATTTTCATCGCGCATGGGTGCGGTACAGCCTTCTAAGTAACTCACCTGGCTGCCTTCATCAGCAATAATTAAGGTGCGCTCAAACTGGCCAGTTTTAGACTCATTAATACGAAAATACGTGGACAGCTCCATAGGGCAACGAACGCCTTTTGGAATATAGACAAATGAGCCATCACTAAACACGGCACAATTAAGCGCCGCGTAAAAATTATCTTTTGGTGGCACCACGCTGCCTAGGTATTTTTGTACCAACTCTGGGTGCTCATGCACCGCTTCAGAAATGGGGCAAAAAATAACACCGGCGTCTTTGAGTTTTTCACGAAATGTGGTTGCCACGGATACCGAATCAAACACTGCATCAACAGCCACACCCGCTAAAGCCTCTTGCTCGTGTAAGGGTATACCCAACTTTTTATAGGTTTCTAAAAGCTCTGGGTCCACCTCATCTAAGCTTTGCGGGCGATCTGCCATGCTTTTTGGGGCGGAATAATAACTGACCGCATCAAAATCAATTTTTGGGTAATCCACATGAGCCCAATGGGGCTCTTGCATTTCTAGCCAAGCTCTATAAGCCTTTAAGCGCCACTTAAGCATCCACTCTGGCTCATTCTTTTTACCAGAGATAAACCGAATCACATCTTCATTTAAGCCTGGCG
>CAYZQH010000395.1:0-2316 GCA_964480055.1 uncultured Cellvibrionaceae bacterium | reverse complement strand
ACCAACTGCTAACAGACCGCCAAGCGCACCCCATTCTGATAGAGCAAAAAGCCGCCGATCTTTCAGGGCTAGCAAATGTAACATCCATTAACTTAGATGACGCCCAACAGTTCTTATCGCCATCAATGCCGGTTAACCTCGTTTTTGTTAATGAAGATATTCAAAATGTAACAACGTTACTGGAGGAGGCCAATTTTACCAATGACGAATCATGGGTGATTTTTAGTTTAAACGATAGTCATGGCGCACAAGACGTGACCCACGTGCTGGATAACTATGACAATGTGCAGTCACTTCATATTTTGGGGCACGGCCAAGCGGGGAGTTTTGATTTAGGCGGTGATCAGGTAGATTCAGCTCAAATAATGGAGCAATCCAATGTGTTCTCGCGCTGGGGAGACTCGCTATCTTCCAATGCCGATATTTTAATTTACGGATGCAATGTAGCAGAAAGTTTAGAAGGGCAACAGCTGATCCATTTATTGGCTCAAACCACGGGCGCAGGCGTAGCTGCCAGTAACGATTTAACAACGTCAAATGGCGAGGGCAACTGGGCTTTAGAGTTTGAAAGTGGCGTGTTGAATGCGGCTACCCTATTTGAAGGAGGCCTTCCTAATTGGGCGGGCACTTTAGAAACGATTATAGTGACAGATCCTGGTGATGATGGGCTAGCCGGTGGGATCACTTCTATCAACGAGCTAATGACAAGCGGCACGCCTGTTACATTGCGTCAAGCTATACAAATAATCAATCTCTCGAATACTACTGGCCACACAATTGAGTTTAACTTATCGGGTAATACAATTTCACTTAACTCTTCATTACCAGATTTAAACGTTTCAAATATTACCATTGACGGCACCTCAGACGATGGATTTATGGGCACCCCCGTGGTCACAATTGACGGAAACTCTCATAACATTTTAGATGTTGAAAGCGACAATAATACGATACGAGGTTTAATTTTTACTAATGGTCGCGACGGTTTGATTTTAGATCGTGCAGATACAAATATCATTCAAGGTAATTATTTTATTAACAATGATGATACAGGTATTACAATTAATAATGGGTCTTCAAATAACCAAATTGGTGGCAGTGGCTCAGGCGAAGGGAACGTTATCTCTGGCAATATTAAAAACGGCGTCGATATTGCTAGTAGTGGCACACAAAATAACTCGTTTCGAGGGAACTATATTGGTTTAGACGCCGACGGAGTGACCGTAAATGGAAACGGTAACTATGGAATATATGCCCACACCTATATAGCGAATCTATATATTGGTGGGCCATCGACCGGGCAGGGGAATTATATCTCAGGTAACGGAAACTCCGGCATATATCTAGGTAATAATATAGGCGCTTTTACTATAACGGGTAATGTAATTGGCCTAGATACTTTGGGTAACGCTGCTGGCAACCAAGGTCATGGGATTGAACACACCTTAGATTCTGATGCAAACCAAATCATTCGGCAAAATACCATTTCCGCCAATACCGGAAGCGGTATTGTGTTAACCGACAAAGACGCCATTCGTGTGTTGATGTCACAAAATATTATTTACGGCAACACAGGTATTGCCATAGATTTAAATGATGACGGTGCCACACCAAATGATGTAGATGATGCTGATAGTAATTACTCCAACCAAGGTATGAATACGCCTGTTATTGATAATGTAACTTATGACGGTAGTTCCAGCTCTATTATTGTTGAGTGGAGTGGTGATTTGTCTGGGGCATCGGGGAACGTGCAAATAGAGTTTTTTTACGGTACGGAGTTACACCCAGTGTATGGGGTTGAAGTATCTCAGTATCTTGGTGCGATAAGCCATGCTGGGAATGACGACCCAGACCCTGATAGTTCAACTAATTTATCCGGTGTTGATATTTTTCAAAGCGGTTATATTTCTGCGACTTTTACTTCTTATATTTCTGGCACGTCTGAGATGTCTGCAGGGCGTGCTTTTACTGTTACTAATCCTGCTGATGCCGCTCCAGTAGGCGAGGTTTCTATTACATATTCAGGGTTGCTTCAACAAGGGGTTCTATTGGCGGCTTCCAATACCTTAACTGACGTCAACGGCATTACCAATACCATTAATTATCAATGGCGTAGAAACGGCGTAGATATTGGCAGTGCAAATACGAGCACCTATACATTAACGCAAGCGGATGTAGGTCAAACCATTGATGTGGTTGCCAGTTATACGGACGACGCAGGATACGACAATAGCAAAGACAGTGACGATTTAACGGGTGTTGCCAATGTCAATGACACCGGATTGTTAACCCTTTCTGATTTAACGCCTACAG
>CAYZQH010000394.1:0-2342 GCA_964480055.1 uncultured Cellvibrionaceae bacterium | reverse complement strand
GTAAGCATTGAGCCCTATGATGAATACGTTTCTCCACCAGGCAACGCTGAAACACCATAATCGACCTATTGGAGTAAGGCCAATAGAAGCCGATTAATCATCTTTGGCCGGCCACCACCCACTACTGACCGGGGTCAAATTTTGGCAAATGCTCAAGCTTAGTTTTTTCGAAAGGCGCGTTGCGAAAAAACTTAGGGTAGTAAAAGGCGCGCAGTGCGCCATGGTATGCACGCACGCTGTCTTCGTAGGCGATACTTGCATTCACATCAGTATTTGCCAGGGATTGAAGCGCTCGTTCAAGTAGTGCCGGTGGCGTGAGAATGGAAACCCAGGCTGCAATACGATCACGTAGCAACCTGCCATCGCGATACGCATACGCTAAATGCTCTGTTTTTTGGTCTCCAACTTGCTGAAACGCGTAATACCAAGGCCATTCAAACGAACTTTTTACTGGCTCATAATCCAACCACTCGGGGTTATGCTCAAAAAAAGCCGTCATTGTTACATCTCTGGGTAAATCCCATGCATCGTTTACTGTTTCGCGTTGCAACAAAAGAATGTCAGCACCTGACGGTAGCACTACCGCTCGATTTATGGCAAGCCGTGCACCGGCTGGAAGCACCACAGCCGTGATTAGCCAGATTCCGATAAGGGTCATAAGAATGAGAGAACCGGATTGGCGCCAAGACGATATAAAATAACAAAGCGCGGCCCAAACAAGAGAGTAAATAAATACCCCGATACTGGCTAAAATCAGTACCTTAGCGCTTGTGCCGGCTATAAAACTGGCGATAATCAAAGGCGTAATTAAGCATAAAAATAAAAAACCTGCACGTAAACAAACACGTAACAGCCAAAGGGAGCGGGGTCGTCCGGCCGTCGCCTCTAATAAATTATAACGCCCCGCTATTTTCTCGCTGGCGCGAAGGTCGTATAACAGCATGATTAACACAAGTGGGAATATGAAAGCTGCAAAAAACGCAAAATCAAAACGACCGATCAAAGCAGTGCTAGGGTTACCCACATCACGCTCATAAATTTGGCCTTCTAGTGCAAGCATGCGAATACGATGCTTCCATGGCTGAACATCCCGCTGCCCCATTGCTGCAAAGGCAAAATTTGAAGGCGCGTTATAGGTGAAATGGAAATTGTAATAGGCTGCGCTGCCCCAATCTTTCAGTTTTGCAGATACCTCCTGCCGGTCTTTTTTATCAGCATCAAGAAGATTACCTATCGTGGTCTTTTGGTGTTTTACCTCCACAAGCCCAAACGCGACGGAAATAGATGACAAGCACACAACAAGAATCATCCAAAGCAATAACGGACGATCACGTGTGGCGAACTTAACCTCCCTGCCTAACGCCTTAAATGTACTCACGGTTTTATTCTCTTAGCGCACAAAATCAGCACACACAAAGTTACCGCAAGCCAAGCCATTAGAATGGTGATAGATGAAGACGCATAGGTCATGCGTTTAGATGTAGTTGCGGGCTGAAACTTAAATTTATTAAGTACTTGCCAGTTGGAAGCATCTACGCGTGCACGAAGCGAAGACGCCTCACTTTTATTGCGATTAATATCATCTTGGTAGGACAGCTTTTGAACATGCGCACGGTTGAGCCCCTGAACAAACTCAAAGCGGAGAGCTTCGGCCTCCCGTTGAAAGCGATGATAATGTTCAAGATCTGTGCCAGCAAGAGCGCGCGAGGCAGAAGCAAGTGCGAGCGTTGGTGTCAGCCAAGCATAGCTTGTAAGGAGTTTTTCTTGTTTTGTTTCACCAGCCATACGTGATTCGGCATAGTCATTTAATACTTTTGTGAGTTTCCCTTCAGCATCTATCGCCACAAGGCCGCGAAAATTTATTGGCAAATCTTCAACGCGTTCGACACCGTATTTGATGAATAAATTTGCACGCAGTTGCGCAAAGGCAGGGTCATTAGCATTGTGACCATCGCCAAGCTTTCGAAGGTCAGCCAACATTTTAAGATCTGTTTCGATCTTACCGGGCAGTGGTGCCGTGTAGGCTGCAATATTGACCGCGACGGATGGAAGCACCAAGGTAAAGCAAAACCACAAAGCGGTCAGTGTTGCCAATACCGTTGAGCGCTTATTCAATAAGGCCGAAAAACACAACGCCAGGAGTGACCAAACCGTTAAATAGATAAAATAAACGCCGAGAAGAGAAATCAGCGCGGATAAAGCCCCCCCATTTACAAATGCAATTGCACAACTTACAGCAAGGGGCAAAAGTAGAAGCGTTGCAAATGATACAAGGGCGAGGGCTTTTCCCAATATCAATGTGCGGCCATCTATACCTTGAGCTAACAGTGGCGTTAACACAC
>CAYZQH010000393.1:0-2349 GCA_964480055.1 uncultured Cellvibrionaceae bacterium | reverse complement strand
GGCTTGCTGTACGGCAACAAAGTGCGAGAACACGTTTAAAACGCTAATTTGTATAGGACGAATGCAAGCACCTTTGGCAAGGTGCGGGTAAAAATGACAGCACGGGCACCGCGTTCCATAAAGGCGCGAACATTGCGAGTGTTGGCGGCGTGTGTAGTGACGTTCTCTATAGGGGTGAGAAGTATCTCACACTTTAAATAACCCAATGATGCAAAGGTATTCGCAAGCGCTGGCATTGAATACCATGACAGTCTCCGAGTGTTGACTATATTTTATACGAATATTGGTGGCCGAGGGGCAATGGGTACGTGATAGAGGCGAGCATGAAAGGTTTATTAAAACAATTGAGCATTACACTTTGCTGCTGCGTGACCATTGCATTGCTATATGGCTGTGGCGCGGATACGGAGGAGGTGACTGATCCGGGCTCGCGCTTTGAAACTTTTGATACCAATGGTATTTACTCGGTGATATCGAAAGATGCGCGTGTTATGTATCTTATGGATAAAAGGGTAAGCACCTTATATAAAGTGAACACTTCAACCGGAGACATGGAAGTGATTGCTAGCCCAATAGTGGGTACGGGCCCATCTATTAGCAATGCGGTATCTTTTGATTACAATGCGCAGCAAAACCTGATTGTGTTTTTGTCTGAGGATGAAAGCGAGCGTGCAGAATTAATTACGCTAGATCTAAGTACCGGGGTGCGGCAGGTAACGCACCAGTTTGACAGTGATTACAAATTAATAGGCTATATTTCTACGCCTCCTGTGGTAAATGTGCAACAGGCCGCCGGGGGGCAACTGGTTTCGTATATTTTATTGGAACAAACTGAAAGTGGTGCCTTTGAAGTGCTAGAAGTGGCAGGCAGTAAAGCCCGCGTGGTGTTTAGCCATTTAGACTTGCCTGAAGATGATTTTAGTTTTTGCTTGCCCTTGGCCTTAGCGGCAGATTTTTCCTCTGGGTCGCTATTTATGGCGCATGCACCGTGTAGTAATGACGCTCATATTTTAAGTCGCATTGATATTGCTACTGGCGCCATGTCGGCAGTGGCGAGTAGAGCACACGACGGCAATCCTTTGTGGGTAATTAGCTCTGCGATATACAACGCAGATAATCAGTCTGTTTATATGTTATCGCCCAATGGTCGCACACTCTATCAAGCAGATTTAGCCGCTAAAGCCATACGCATTGTAGCGGCCGAGGACGAAAAAGAGACCCATCGTGGCGGTGCGGTACACATCAATGATGCGGGAGTGCCCCTAGTATTTGATGCTTACGATTGGGCTTTTTATTCCATGAATACTGAAGGCCGTTGGGAGCAAAACCCATCTTTAAAAATTATTGATTATTAAGCCCGGCCGTCAAGCGTCAAGATCAATAACGGTTGTAGGGCACTTCTAACAATGTACATCTTGTACATAAGTTCCGTTGCCAAGCCCTTACAAATTGAAGGATCAACTTGCGCAGTTTATTGCTCGTAATCTACGGTTTTGCAAGCGCTATTTTTTTATCCTTCTTGCCTTTGCGCTTCTTAAATGAGCGCGCCTCACACGGTTGTACGCTGGTTTCTTTTTCTTCCAAAATTTTTACTATTTGTTGTATTCGCATCACGTTGCTGTAACTGTCTGTGATGTAAAGCAACCTGCCGCCGGGCGCCACGCTTAAATGGCCGTGTTGCGGTACAGCGGGTCGTAAAGCGGGGATTAATGTGTATCCGCACATCTTTTCCATTGAAATAATGCCAGAGACATATTGATCGGCGGGGTATTGTTTTGCGTTGTCTAAAATAGGAACGGCAGATGAGCGTGCTTGTTTCAGTGGGATAATATAGATGAAGTTTTGATTTTGATAGGCCGTAAAGTCGTTAACGCGCAGTATGGCTAATAGCTCTGCGTAATCCAATTGACTCAAATCGTCGGCGAACGTGGATAATGCTTGCTCAGTACTTGCCGAAGCAATAAGCGTTTTACCAGTGCGTGTCTCAATGTTTTGAATAATGGGTTTAAGCTTGTGCAGCTCACTTTTAGCACGTCGGTACTTTGAGGGTTGGCAGTGGCATAGGGACTGAAGCTTGCAAGTAATGCAAGCGCAGCGGCTTTGAGTGTGAATTGTGGGGTGGTTTTGTTCGGTTGGCGCGCTGTAGAAATCATAACTCGTCCTTTTGTTGGGTATTAATATAAGCGTGCTGGTATCGCTATAAGTGCAACCCGGCCTTGGTTTTTAACAATGATTCGGCAGCGGGGTTTTCGCACTGCTCACCAAAGGGCTTAACATTAGCCACTTACTCGCTATCAGACAAGGCAACTGATTCTTTCATGGGGCTGCGCTTAGGCGTCATTAAGCAGT
>CAYZQH010000392.1:0-2352 GCA_964480055.1 uncultured Cellvibrionaceae bacterium | reverse complement strand
AGCCATTAATTCATACAATCAGTGGGCTAGATGATCGCGTAATGATGAAACTGGTCGTGGAGGAGCAAACTAACAAAGTACTAGGGTGCCATATGTTGGGGGATCACGCCGGAGAAATACTGCAAGGCGTGGCAATTGCAATCAACATGGGGGCAACCAAGGCGGATTTTGATAAAACGGTGGGTATTCATCCGACGGCTGCAGAAGAGTTTGTCACCATGCGTTAACTTTAATGGTTAACAAGTTAGCTAATGTTAATGCTGAACATGCACAGGGTGATTTTGATGCTCCGCGGGCTTTACAGGTATTAAGCCGGAGCATCTACGCTGGTGGGCCCAACCCGCTACTTGAGGTTAAGGCGCTTAAGGGAGACGGAAGGGGCAGAAAGCGCTAAGGAAGCCGTGCCAGTTGGTACGCGCCTAACGTTTACTCACACCAAAGCCGCAGCTAAATAAGCATTTGGCTGCGTCACAAATGTGGTTCACAAAAGCTGTATCAAAACTACAGCAATGAGCCAACTACTGCCCGCGCCCTTGTTTAGGTACTAGTAAACTAGAGGCGTGAGCTATGGTAGCGCTCCCATTTAACAAACTTCTAATGCGCTTTTATCAGCCTGCTGAATTACTGATTCAGATGGTGTGGATAGTGCGGCTTCATTGTTTGTGCTGGCACTTTCTAATAGCGAAGGCTTGGCAATTTCAGTGTATATCCAACGCTTCACATCGTAAGTGTTTTTTACCAAATCTTGCTGCATTCGGCGCTTAATGTCTTTGCGCGCCAGTTGCGCAGAGTAGTCTCGTGAGGCACAGTACAACCCCCACAGAGCTTCATCGATTGATACTGAAATTCTTCTACCTTGTCCATTCTTTCCGTCCACAATGACAAGTGGTGTAGCCATAGTAGCCCCCTTATAGTGGATTGTTTTTATTATCATTTTTAAGTGACCAAACGCCCTAGAGTGCATATGTTTCTTACGCAAAATCTAAAGGTTTGACTATTCTTAACTAAAGCAATAAATACGGTACCCACGTGTTAACTGTCATTAACTTCAGTTATTAGGTGAGGCGCAACCCAGTAAATAAAAGCTCTAGTGATCAACCTGAAACACTTGACACAAGAACCTAGTGTTAATCAGGTGCGACGCACGCTTCATAAGTTTTAGCTGCGACGCAAGACATAGTAAACAGTACTGACTCATGCTGGCAACCGTTTGATCCTAGCAATTGCTTACATTGAGAAATATGAATCAAAATAAACCATAGTTGGCTATGTTTCACGTGAAACGATCAATAAGCAATCGATTTCTGGCTATTATGTAACCCATCTAGTCATTACTGACGAGATATAAATTTGGAAATTTAGAGTGGATTTAGCGCTTGCTGAGTGAATGGTTAAAACTTTTGTGCGAGTTTTTGCCCAATGTTAAATGTGGTCAGGTGTTGCGTGGCAACGGCCGCGGGGTCGCTGCCAGCTGGCCAGAACCCATCAGCAACGAGCCATTGCTAAGTGCCAAAAAGGTAAAAGCCGTACAGAGTGAAGAGTGGGGCTTTAGCAAATTAGATAGCGATATTATGCAGGTAACGCACCCTATAAAGACCGAAGGTGGCGTGGTCTTTGGCGTACTTGCTTTGAATATTGAGATGCCCCAATCGGCCCAAGCTACGGTTAAAGGCCTAATTGCCTGGGCTTGCGATTGGCTAAGGTTATCTGGTCAGTTCAACCAGGCCAACGATACCCCCCCCTTTGAAAGCATTTTACAGCTGTTAGAGCGAGTCAGTCAGCAAGGGGATATTAGCTCTCATACGGCGCTGTTAGCCACGACTCTTGCAGAGCAATTTGATGCTTATCAAGTGGTGTTGGTCATCAAGCGCGATGAAAAATTTTACGTACAAGCAAGCTCTCACAACACGAAAGTTGATAGCCGCGGTGATTTTTTTACACAGCTTGAGGGTGTCGTTAATGCCATTGAGGGTGACTCTTCTGAAAGCAACCAGAACGAGCAGGTTGCTGCAGAGCAAAATACTTATCAGCAGTGGCTACAGAAGCTACAACCTCCGCTTTCACTCGATCTTGTAACAATAAAAAACCGAGGGGCCACCTACGGTGTGATTGCCATGTATCACTCCGAAACACAGCCCCTACGGTCTGGTGAGGTTGCGCATCTTAATATCATTGCCCGGCAATTGGCACCGTTATACGAGCACTTGGTATACCAAAACAGCTCACTCTTGTGGCGCGTAAAGCAAGCGATGTATTCGCAGTTTACTCGCGTAAGAGTTGCAGTTTTTGCCGTTGTTATGGGGGTTGTTGCGTTGACCTGTGTGATAAAGCTACCGCAAACCATTACCGCTA
>CAYZQH010000391.1:0-2392 GCA_964480055.1 uncultured Cellvibrionaceae bacterium | reverse complement strand
TAGTGTACAGCCGCACACTGTTGCCCGCAGTACGCACTTCATAGCATTTTTGCTTGGTTTGTTTTTTATAGATCAATGCCATGAGGTTAGTGCAACTTATACTCTTGGCAGTCTAATTCATTAAGGGGCCACGGGCCTTTTAACACGTTCTGGGGTTGCATAAAAAACCAAAAAGCCAGTTTTTTAGCACAGTGCGACAGTATAAATTCTGAATGGCTCGTATTGGGGTTTTTAATTAACCATGCTTGCTTTGCCAAAGCCTTGGTTGTATGTGCATAAGCCTCTGGCGTAACTGGGTCTAACGCGCCATTAACAATTAACGTCGGTTGCCCCCAGGGCCTTGGTTTTAATTCTTTTGCATCTTTAAATACGGAATGTTTACAAATATCCAGCGACCAATCATCTTTAAAAAGTGCCTTCCATTTCGGTGCCCCGTTGAGCGCCTTAATAAAGTCAGCATGAGAAGTCAGCGCATTATCTTGACATTCCGTTGCATAATAAATAAGCGCATTAAACGTATCATCAAACACAAAATTCCAAAACCCATCTAACAGCGTTTGGCTTTCTTTGTTACCGGCACCAAGCCAGCCATCAACGGCAGCGGGAATATCACTATACCAGTCGGATGAATACATCGCGGTATACAGCAATAAAGCAAGCCGGTCATGGGTTAATAACCATTCCTTATGCGTAAATGTAGTCCAATCTTCTGATTGAACCTGCAATGGGTGTTTTTTTAATGCCGCATAAAGCGCCCAGAACTTTTGCTCAAAATTGACATGGCTAAAGCGCTGAAAGAGCGACTCATAAGCCGCAGTAAAAACGTTAAAGGCATCTGCTAAATTGCCTTTGCCAGCGGGGTACGGCGAATCTAATATAATTTTATTAACAGCCTTTGGGTATTGAGAGGCCACGGCCATTGCTAAGCGGGTGCCGTAGCTATCAGCAATAATGTTCCAGCGCTCATAACCCAGTGCACTCATCATAGAGACAACATCTTTAGCATACTGCTCGGTATTAAACCCTGTAATATTCTGTAAACCTGTGTAATTATTGGTGGGTGAGCTCTTTTGCAAGTGTGCCTGCCATTTTGCAAAACAGGTATTTAACACATCAATACTGCGTTTGCCTTCTAGCGCTAACCCCCAATTGTTGGTCAGTATTTGTTGGGTGAGCAATTGATAGGCATCACACTTCCAATACGCCGCATCTTTGGCTAGGCCACGCCCATCGAATAAAATAATGGGGCTTTTGAGCTGTGAGCTGTCCAGCCACTCTAGCCAAAGCTGAACCATAACCTCCTGCGTATACCCACCGCCACCTGGCCCACCCGGTATATACAGTATTGGTGTATCTTGCGAGCCGTTACTAAGGTACTCCCTGGGGAGTATTTTGATTACAGGCAATGTAAAACCCAGGTCTTTGCTATGCGTATAGTATTTAAAACACCGCACCCGGGGTTTTAGCTCTGAAGAATAATCACAGTCTGTAGTCTTTAAGGGGGTAGGTGAGCTTGCCATTATTATGGGAGGAGTGTCAGCTACCGGGTTAACCAACGGTTTTGAACTCTCCCCTTCGCAGGCAAATAGAGTTAGAAGTAACGTAAAAACCAAACCCGCACTAAGCGCTGTCAAAATTTAGATTCCAAAAGGTCTAACTCTACGGTGTTTAAATGCTGAAAATACAGCCCCTGATTGGGGCGCAATCGGTAACGATAGTCAATGCCTTGGTAAGAAAAGCTCAGCTGGTAAGCATGTAAATACAGGCGATCACTGGGTGTGCCGCCGTAGCGGTTATCACCTAAAATGGGTGCGCTGATGGCTTTTAACGCCACGCGTAGTTGATGCGTTTTCCCTGTAATGGGTTTTAACAAAAATAACCGTGGGCCATCTAAAGCCCCCACACTTTGAAAAACCGTAGCGGCCGGGTTATCTTGAGTACGCGCAAGGCGCCAACACCCATTGCGCGCCTTCACCATATCGCCATTTACTTTGCCCTGTTTTTTAATGGGCTTACGGTCGCTCAGCGCAATGTATCGTTTCTCTACTTGGCGATTGGCAAATGCACTTGAAAGCAAGCGGGCCGCCTCGGAATGTTTAGCCAAAACCATTAACCCGGATGTACCAGAATCTAAGCGATGAACCGGAAGCACCCGTTGCATTAAATGGCGTTCAATAGCAGCCAGTAAATTATGATCCGCTTGCGCCCCCTGAGAAATCACACCCGCAGCCTTGCCCACAACCAAAAAGTGGGCGTTTTCGTCGACTAATTCAAATTCAGGGAAGGTAGGCTTATGCAAAAAACTGACGCTCAATCAAAGCCACCTGCAGTAGGCGCAGTCTATTCAAGGGCACCCCTAAAAATAGTGATTTTTGTTTGAGTGCAAGAAAGC
>CAYZQH010000390.1:0-2392 GCA_964480055.1 uncultured Cellvibrionaceae bacterium | reverse complement strand
CTGCACCTTCCACAAATGGCATGCCATTAGATCAATATGATTGGGTTTTTGATTGCCGTGGCGTCGGCGCAATAGACAGCCCAAAACCTGTGAGAGGGGTGCGCGGAGAAGTGCTTTGGGTGCACACAGATGAAGTCACACTACACCATCCCATTCGGCTCATGCACCCACGCTACAAGCTTTATATTGTACCCAAACCAGACCAGCAATTTATTATTGGCGCCACGGAAATAGAAAGCGCCGACCGCTCACCTGTGAGCATACAATCCATGCTAGAGCTGTGCAGTGCGCTGTACACCTTAAACCCAGCTTTTGCAGAGGCCCGCATCCAAGAGCTAGACGCAAACTTAAGGCCCTCGCACATAGATAACCTACCCAACGTTGAAAAAACTCAACATACATTGCGCAACGGAAGACTACAGCACTGCGTTCACATGAATGGCCTGTATCGCCATGGGTACTTATTGGCCCCTCACATTGTGCACACCACGATTAACGCGTTAAAAACAAACCGTGAAATAGATTTATGATTACCGTCAAACTGAATGACCAAGCACTAACAGTTGAGCCAAACTGTAGCTTACAAAATGCTTTAGAGTTACATCACCAAGCCACCGGCCCAGTTGCCGTTGCCTTAAACGGAGAATTTGTGCCACGCACCCAATACAACCAAACCATTTTAGGCGAAGGTGACACACTCGACGTGGTTAGCCCGGTTGGAGGCGGATAATAGTGAATTCCAGCGTGGACACACTAAGGCTATACGGCCAAGAATATGGCAGCCGCTTTTTATTGGGCACCGCTTTGTACCCCTCACCGCAAAGCATGCTAGACGCCATTACGCAATCACGATGTAGCATCGTAACCCTTGGACTTCGCAGGCAAAACCCTAAAGATCGAGATGGCGCCACCATTTGGGAAGCCATTAAGAATAGTGGCTGCACATTACTCCCAAATACAGCCGGGTGTAAAACAGCGAAGGAAGCTGTCAATTTAGCAGAAATGTCCCGCGAAATTTTCAACACCGATTGGATTAAACTAGAAGTTGTAGGAGACGACTATAACTTACAACCCGACCCCTTCGGCTTAGTGGAAGCCGCTAGTGAATTAATAAAACGGGGTTTTAAAGTATTCCCCTATTGCACAGATGATTTGGTACTTTGCCAAAAACTCTTAGATGTTGGCTGCAAAGTACTCATGCCCTGGGGCTCCCCCATCGGCACTGGCCAAGGGTTATTAAATAAATACAATTTGCGCACTTTACGCGAGCGTCTACCCAACACCCCACTCATTGTAGATGCGGGTATTGGTGCGCCTTCACAAGCGTGCGAGGCTATGGAGATGGGTTATGACGCAGTACTTCTCAACACTGCCGTGGCAAAAGCGCAACAACCACCCGTGATGGCCGGTGCATTTGCAAATGCCATAGATGCTGGCAGGCAAGCTTATTTATCCGGTTTAATGGTTAAACGCCAAACCGCCTCACCGAGCACTCCAACCATTGGTCAACCCTTTTGGCATCAATCCCAAACTAAAAGCCCTACTGATCCTGCTTAATTGCACTTCACTTGAGAACCTAAGTGTGTTTTGGCTTATAAAATTCGATAGCATTTTTACTAAATATATTTATAGCTGCTGCTTCTCCGAGCGTTTCAGCTGCGAGTATAAAATCATTGTCTGAATATGGACTAGGCGCCCTTGTGGATGGTAAATCACTACCAAACATCAGTGATGATGGATTAGCTGAATATAAGTCCTTTAACCCAGCTTTGACATCAAAATCAACTCTACTAAATCCGGTTGCTTTAATCCTAACTCCCTTTTCAGCTAAATGCGTTAAGACCTCAAAGCCTGATTTGCTTAGACCAAGGTGGTCAATACTAACAGCGGGGAGACTTGCTAATGTGCTATACAACTGTTCAAGTTCCTTAGAATCTATATAAAGCTCTACATGCCAATTAGCCACTTCATGAAGTCTTGAGGCCATAGCAGCTAGGTTAGCTGTTGTTTCGGATCCGCCACGCTTTAAGTTAAAGCGAACTGCCCTCACACCAAAGCTATTTAAACGTTGAATCTCACCATCTGATACCGAAGCTGGGAGCTGAGTTACGCCAACATAGGACTCACCGAGATTACCTAATGCTTCTACTAAATAGCTTTGATCAAAAGCTTGAAAAGAACCAGAGACAATCACTCCACCGCATAAATCATATGAAGACATACGTTTAAGGTATTCTTGGTGATTGAACTCATCTGGAAAATACCCATTGTTTTCAACAAGAGGAAATCTCTTATCTATGATATGCATGTGGCTATCAAACAATGAATATTTATTTAACATTTAATGAATATCTCGATATAGCATAGGCGTAAAAAGTGTTTTGGGAATTGT
>CAYZQH010000389.1:0-2396 GCA_964480055.1 uncultured Cellvibrionaceae bacterium | reverse complement strand
TGGATAGCACCGTTCAAATATTGCAAAAAAAGCCGGTTATTATGGTCTGTCACGAGAAAGCCAATGTGGCAAAACTGCCATTTGCGGTGCAGCACAGCGTGCGTATTGGCGGCAATGCCTGGGTGAAAGATTACCACCGCGCACTGACCGAGCTAGAATCCTATATCCAAGAAAACGCCGTTACCAATAGTGTGTTTATTTTTTGTGCCGGTGTACTCAGTAACATGCTGGTGTATCGATTGACTGACAAATTCCCTCAAAATACCTATTTGGATGTGGGGTCGGTTTTTGATGATGTGATGGAGCTGGGCCAAACGCGTAAATACCTAAAAGGTAGCGCACGACGTTTAAATAAAGTGTGCATTTGGTAATTCGATTTTATTGCTATACGAGAAAATCTTAGTTTTACTTTTTGAGCGAATAACGGTTTTGGGTTATGCAAAATAAAAAAGTGATAGTGGTATTTGGCACGCGCCCAGAGGCCATTAAAATGGCCCCAGTGGTTCATGCATTAAAAGACGATGTCACATTTGACGTGCGTGTATGCGTAACTGCCCAACACCGAGAAATGCTAGATCAGGTACTAGAGCTTTTTGATATCACGCCTGATTATGACCTAGATTTAATGAAAGCCGGGCAAAGCTTGAATGATATTACCGCGCGTATCGTGATTAGTATGAAGCCCGTACTGCAAGACTTTAAGCCCGATGTGGTGTTGGTTCATGGCGATACCACCACAACATTGTCTGTGAGTTTGGCCGCATATTATGAGCAAATATCAGTGGGGCATGTGGAGGCGGGGCTACGCACGGGCAATATTTATTCGCCCTGGCCAGAAGAGGCCAACCGCAAATTAACTGGGGCAATAGCGACATATCATTTTGCGCCTACAGAAAAATCCCAAAATAATCTATTGGCCGAAGGCGTCAATAAAAATGCCATTGCAGTTACCGGCAATACCGTGATTGATGCATTAATGTGGGTGCAAAATAAAATAACGGCCGAGCCAGCATTAGCCAAAAACTTGACCGAACGGTTCCCTATGTTGAACGCGGAGCGTCGCTTGGTTTTGGTTACAGGGCATCGTCGTGAAAGTTTTGGTGGTGGGTTTGAGCGAATTTGTGAAGCCTTACGTCAAGTGGCCACGCAATACTCAGATGTAGATATTGTATACCCCGTGCATTTAAACCCGAATGTACGTGAGCCGGTTAACCGTTTGCTTACGGGTGTGCCCAATATTCACTTAATAGAGCCGCAGCAATATTTACCCTTCGTTTATTTAATGGGGCGCGCTTATTTGATACTGACAGATTCAGGCGGTATTCAAGAAGAAGCTCCCTCTTTAGGGAAGCCGGTATTGGTTATGCGCGATACCACCGAGCGCCCAGAGGCCGTAGAGGCGGGCACGGTTAAGTTGGTTGCCACTGACGTAAATTTAATGACAAGCAGTGTTGCAACGTTATTGGACGATCAAGACGAATATCAAAAAATGGCCTACGCCCACAACCCGTATGGGGATGGAAAGGCTTGTGGTCGTATCTTAGATACTTTAAAAGCGTAGGGAGTTCTTTCTTGGCGGCTTCACGGTAAACGATAGAAGCGTATTTGAGGGCCGTGACGTATAGGCCGCATACCATTGCTGAGTCTCAAGTTATTCAATACTCGTTTTGTATCAATATTGCACCCCATTGATTTGGGGCAACTCTGGTGAGTTCTCAACGCTTGCTTTGGTAGTTGGTGGTTGAGCTGGTGTAGAATGAACCCAAATTCTTTTTATTTTGGGGAGGAAGGAGTGTCATGCTCGAGTTCCCACAGCAGAAATCTTGCGATACGCGTCTGTTTATTGAAGATACAGACGCGCCCCTGTCAGAAACACTCAATCCAAAAACACGGTATTCGTCCTTTGCCACCATTGCAAAGGGAGGGAAGTCGCTGATTAAGTCGTGCAAAGATTTGCACCTGCGTAGAACTGTTTGTTACAAAACTTTACGTCCCGAGTTTGTTAATGACCCAATAGAGACCAAGCGTCTGCTGCGTGAGGCGCGCATTTCCGCTCAATTACAGCACCCCAATACCATTCCCACCTATGAGTTAGGTCGCGACAATCGTGGTAATTATTATTTCACCATGAAGTTGGTGCACGGTTATACCCTGCGCGAAATCTTAAATTTTCGCGAGCGTTATGACCTTACTCAATTAATGGATGTGGTTGTTAAGGTGGCGCGGGCTTTGGGCTATGCCCACTCTAAAGGCGTGCTACACCGAGATGTAAAGCCAGAAAACATATTAATTGGCCCCTATGGCGAGGTGCTGCTTTTAGATTGGGGGCTGGCCAAAGTATGGCATAAGGATGCTGCCATTGTTGACGATGAGACCAGCGTTGATGAGGCCAGCGC
>CAYZQH010000388.1:0-2424 GCA_964480055.1 uncultured Cellvibrionaceae bacterium | reverse complement strand
AAACGGCCTTCGATTACACCCTCTTATGCGCCCTCCCCTAGTTACCATTGGTATCG
Organism: uncultured Cellvibrionaceae bacterium; assembly: GCA_964480055.1. Classification (GTDB taxonomy): domain Bacteria; phylum Pseudomonadota; class Gammaproteobacteria; order Pseudomonadales; family Cellvibrionaceae; genus CAYZQH01. The sequence goes on along the minus strand of CAYZQH010000388.1, from coordinate 2,368 downwards.
CCCTATACAATCATCAAGACTATATTGCTCAATGCATTAACTCGGTTCTTAACCAGTCTTACAAGAACATAGAGCTCATCATTATTGACGACGGTTCACCGGATCAGTCTTTTGACCACGCCCAGGCCTGTGTAAATGCCCACCCACACAATGATTGCGTAACGCTTTTAACCAGAGCCAATCAAGGAATGTGCAATACGCTCAACGAGATTGCCAAGCTCAGCCACGGGGAATATATCTCCTTTGTAGGGTCTGACGATTACTGGGCGCCCACAAAAATTTCAGATCAAGTAGCTTTTTTAGAGTCACACCCGAATGTCGCATTGGTGCACTCCAATTCAATAAAAATTAATAGCGAAGGAAGCGAATTGGGTCTGATGGACCACAGTCAACGGAAAAATTCCGGCAACCTGTACGAAGCCATTATTAAGAAAAAAGGGGGCATCAATACACCTTCACACTTATACCGTACAGCCGTGTACGAAACCATTGGGTACTACGACCCAAACTTTAAATTTGAAGACACCGACTTTTGGTTAAGATTAACGAACAAACTTGAAGTGGGCTTTATCAATAAAACTCACACTTACTACCGCTGGCACGGCAACAATTTAAGCAACAGTAACAACGCCTTAAACTTTTATTACGACGAGCTAACCCGTATTTACAGGAAAAATATTCCGGACAGAGTGCTGCTGCATTATGCTATTAGACGGCTTGCGATTAAGGGGTTCTCAAAATCTATTAAGAGGCGCGATTGGGTAAACGTTAAAAAATATGCGTGGTTATTGTCGCGAGGGGAATAACTCCTCCAAAACTCTAACAATGCAAATTACTAACGGTAATACTGACGAAATAACTTACCCAAATGGCTGCGCCGCCCATTCAAAATGTAAAAGCACGCGGCAATATTAAAAGTATCACTACCCCATGGAAATTTTGCCGCAAATAGAAGTTGGTTGGCTGATGCAATATAATCGCAGCCTTGCTTTTCCGCCTCATCTTTGTAAGAGGCTAAGGGAGCATCCGCGCTAAGAGTGCTATTTTCAAGCTGAGTCAGGCTGTATTTTAACACTCTAGATAAACCCGCCCGCTTTGCTTCAAGCTTAAATACTGTGCCTACACCAATAATTAAAACTTGCCACTGGTTATTACCGGGCTTTAAGTTGTAAATAGCATTCTTAAGCTTTTTGGTAAGCGTCAGGTTTTGTTCCGCCTTGGCAGTAACTTCGTTATACCGAATAATAGTTTCTTCTACTTCTGATTTACTAGTGTATTGCTGGCTGAGGTACGGCTCAGTTAAACATTGCTCGGACCAATAATTGACCGCAAACACGTGTTGGTTTTCTGACTGGGGTGTTAAATCAATCACTTCTCCCGGCACTGGGATGTGCGTTTCAACACCACTGGTCATATGGGTACATACATACTCCAAACTCACCTGACCCTCATTTAAGTATGCGTTGTGAACATCGCAAAATTCTATATAACTAGCAAATGGTATGTATTTTTTAGGTTGAAGTATCTCGACGCCTTTATTAATACTACCAAGCAATGCCGCTCTTTCCCTCGCAAAACCCTCTTGCTCATCGGCATTACACACAAAACCCGCCATGCCAAACTGGAATAGATAATAATCAATGGATGGGTATAAACTGTGAACAGTCTTTAGTTGCTCCTCCTTGAGCTTGCAGTCATTTTGGTTGAATACCACATGCTCACCATCGGTAATACATAAAGCCGTATCACCACTTTTATGTAAGGTATACAGAGAAAACCCTGGTATATCGCATTGAACTCCTGGCGTAATAATCTGCACTTGAAACCCCATTCCTTTGAGTGCATCTACCACATTTGTTTTGGCCTCTTGCCTAAACAACACGGTGATTTGAGGGCGCTTCTCCTCGGGCACCAGTTTTAGTGTTGGAATATGAAAATGATCAGGGTGCTCATGAGAGACCCAAATATAATCTGCGGATAGCAAGCTCTGCTCTATCAACGCCTTAGTAGGCTCAGATCGGTCAAGTAACCGCCAACTGTCATTAAAAACCGTACCAAAAGCCCAGGGGTCAACGACTAACTGCTCACCTGAGCGGCTCTGTAACAATACAGATGCATGATTTAAGAACTTAAGCTTCATATACTCCCCAGAAAATGTATAGACGCAGAAAACACGACACAAAATACCTTCGTTGACAGGCTCACGTGTTGTTTAAGCTCAGCTCAAGGCTCATGGGTTAAAGTCAGTAGATCTAACCGTTGGTAAGCTGAATACGATACTCCGCCGAGCGCGCATGCGCCTCTAACCGTTCACTGCGCGCCAAGGTGGCGGCAATTTTCCCCAACTCACTGGCACCCTCTTGAGAGC
>CAYZQH010000387.1:0-2424 GCA_964480055.1 uncultured Cellvibrionaceae bacterium | reverse complement strand
CTTGTTGAACCAAGCCGCTTTCGCGGCAAATAAAACCATCTCAATCAACACTTTCCTTAGGAACCTCATTTCGAGGGCCCCCCAACTCTTAAGGAAGTTATTATGAATTCTTATCATCAACGTAAATTCGATAACCAATTGGCATTATTTGAACAACGCCTCGTTCTCAAAGGCTACTCTAAATCCACGCTCGAGGCCTATACGCTTGGCTTTCGGCGCCTCGCTCAATGGTGTGATGCTTGCCCTGGGCCAAAGCTTAAAAAAACGGACTTCGAAGCCTACTTTACACAACTCATTCAAACCCATTCTTGGAGTACAGTCAAGCGGGACCGAAACGGCATTATGCGTTACTGGGAATTGGTGCTCGAGAAACCTTGGCAGCACATTGATTTGGTCAAGCCCCCAACCCCAAAACACCTACCCGACACCCTCGTTTCTGAAGAAATCAACTTGACGCTCAATCACGTTCAACGCTACCACTACCAGGTGTTTCTATACACCGTTTATACCCTGGGTATTCGGTTATCCGAAGCCCTTCACCTTAAGGTCGGTGACATCTGTGGTAAAACCATGCGGGTTCATATTCGCGAAGGCAAAGGCTGTAAAGATCGTTTTGTGATTCTTCCCGAGAATACCTACCTAGCTCTTCGTCAATTTTGGCGTTCTCACCGTGATCCCAAGTGGCTTTTCCCAAGCCTTCAAAAGCATCGACACGATGTACCCATGGACAAAGGCAGCGCCCAGAAATCTATGGCGCTGGCTATCGGAGCCGCAAACATCCACAAACAAGTGTCGGTGCACAACCTGAGACATTCCTTTGCCATCCACTGTATTGAGCACGGTATGGATCTACGCAGCCTACAAGAACTGCTTGGACATGAGGATTTAAAGACCACAGCACTTTACACCAGGCTGACAGAAAGATTGCAAAGCAACAACCAAGAAATTGTTAACCGCTTTGTCAATCTTATTGACGTGCCTCAACCCCCAACTGCAAAAGGGGGTTCGAAATGAAGATCCGCCAACTGGTTAACAACTATGCACCCAAACTATTGAAACGCTACGGCAGCTATATACTCCCCAGCCAGCTTAAAGCCTTGGATTCCATGGCCGCCTGCCGTAAACAGTGTGGTGAACTCTATGCTTCGTGTACTTCGTGCAACCATAAAGAGATCATACCTTTATCCTGCGGCCATAGAAATTGTCCAGGCTGCCAACACAACCTTGGTGAGCAATGGCTGGAGCGACAACAACAAAAATTGTTGCCCGCCACCTACTTTATGATCACATTTACACTGCCGAGCGAACTCAGAACAACCGCGTGGCGTCACCAGCGTATTGTCTATGAACTTCTATTCAAAGCCGCTGCAGAAACACTCATCACTATTGCTAAAAACAACCACAACATCTCGGTCGGTTTTAGTGCCGTTTTACATACTCACAAGAGAGATAAGAACTACCATCCTCACTTGCATGTCATCATGCCCGCGGGCGGTATGGGCTTAAATAACAAAACCAAACACTGGAAAACCATACCCGATGCCTTTTTTGTCAATCAAACGGCGATGGCGAAAGTGTTTCGTGCCATCTTTCTCCGCATGCTGTTCAAGAAAAATCTGAAATTACCCAGTTGCGACCTCTCTAAAAACTGGGTAGCCAATATACACAACGTCGGCCGAGGTGAAAAAGCACTCAACTATCTGTCGCGATATTTATATCGTGGTGTGATCAGCGAGAATGATATTCTATGTGATGACCAAGGCGTGGTTCGATTTACCTACAAGCAGAGCAATACAAATTTAACCATAACCAAAAAAATGCCCGCTGATGAGTTTTTATGGGCCTTGCTCAAGCATGTTCTCCCGAGACGGTTCCGACGAGTGAGAGATTTTGGGTTTTTGCATGGTAACGCCAAGAAACTTCTTAAGAGAATACAAACAGAATTACAGGCCGTTATCAATATCTGCAAAAAATCCAAACCGAAACTCATATGTCGAAAATGCAGCAACCCAATGCAAATTGATTTAATCGAACACAAAAGGATGCCTATGTTATTCCCAAAGAAATCGGTGGTATGTATAGCACCTGAAAAATGACGATGAAAAAATAGAACACAAAGAATAGCCAGGTTTTACTTTTTATTGGATTGCATCCAAGGATCCGTCTCGACCAAAAAGGAAATATACGCTATAAATATTAGAGAAACAAAAAGCTACCGAAATAAGCACGGCTCCACCCAGCGTGCTGATCATATTTTTAATAATTAGAATACACAAATTAAAGAAAAGAGATAACTACTAATTCTTTGACAAGGACGAAGCAGAAATAATTTATTTACTGTATTAGAAGAAAACCCCACCATCGGGCTTGTCCAACAAGGCGGATCAATAGCGGCTTTGCTGCGCTATTTATCCTTATTCGTTA
>CAYZQH010000386.1:0-2425 GCA_964480055.1 uncultured Cellvibrionaceae bacterium | reverse complement strand
TATTACTTAAAAAGGTGTTTTTGATAACAATGGCCGCGCGGCCACCGGGTTTAAGCATTTTGATAAAGTGCTGCAAAAACAAAAACGCGGTTTCGCCAGTTTTTATCGGGAAGTTTTGCTGCACCTCTTTGCGCTCTTTGCCACCAAAGGGCGGGTTGGCGAGAACGATATCGTGCTGATTGCTGGGCTGAATGTCTTGCAAGCTTTCAGACAGGGTATTGGTGTGCACCACGTTGGGGGTTTCTATGCCATGCAGAATCATATTCATAATGGCAATCACATAGGCGAGCGACTTTTTCTCTTTAGCGTAAAAGGTGCGAGTTTGCAGGGTTTCTAAATCGCTTGTAGAAAGCTGGTTTTGCGCGCGGCCACCTTGCTTTAGGTAATCGTAGGCTTCACATAAAAAGCCTGCCGAACCGCAGGCACCGTCGTAAATGGTTTCACCAATTTTAGGGTTGAGCACATCAATCATGGCGCGAATCAGCGGTCTTGGCGTGTAGTACTCGCCCCCGTTTCGCCCAGCGTTACCCATGTTTTTGATTTTGGTTTCGTAAAGGTGACTTAGCTCGTGCTTTTCTTCCTGGGTTTGAAAGCTTAGCTCGTCGACCTTTTCTAAGGCGTCACGCAGTGAATACCCGCTTTGGATTTTGTTTTTGATCTCGCCAAAAATCTCGCCGATTTTGTATTCGATGGTATCGACGTTATCAGCGCGCTGTTTGAAGGCTTTTAAATAAGGAAATAGCTCTTGGTCAACGTAATCAATCAAGTCACTGCCGGTGAGTGCATTGTTATGATCAAAATTACCTTGAGCATCTTTTGGCGCTGCCCATGTTACCCAGCGGTGTTTTTGATCAATGATGTATTGGTATTCTTGACCTAGAAGCTCGGCCTCTAGCGATTTGTTGTACTCGTAGTCATTCAGATACTTGAGAAACAGCATCCAGCTGCTTTGTTCGGTGTAGTCCAGTTCACTGGAACAACCGGCGTCTTTCCAGAGTACGTCGTCTATGTTTTTAAAGGTTTGTTCGAACACCTGGTGGAATTTCCTTTTAGCGTAATTCTTATATCAAACAAGCACTTATAACCGATGCAGCGGTGATTTGAAAGTTGGAATTTGAGTGATCAGACTTAGAAGGAAGAAAACCCTTGTGTTGAAGCTTTCATTATGAAAAGTATGATGGGCTGGAGCACGGGAGGTGCTAGTACATGATCAAGATTCACTCCACCAAAAAGCTACTCGCAAAACTGCCCTTAGACGATAGCGGCATGCTAATCAGCCAAGGGCAGAAGCCCGATGAGCGCCCGAGCTCTGAATCGCCATTGGGCAATTGGCATGCAAACGTGCTTACCTTGCAAGGCTGCAACTGCTTGCTGTTTGTGCACGACACCACGCGCTTTCCAGTGTTTATTAAAGGTTTAGATAAATACGATTTTGCAGAGCTGAGTTGGCTTTTTGACGATGGCTTTGTAAACACGCTTCTAAAATTGGGGGCCAACAACAAGAAAATACAGACTGCTGCGAATGCCTTGCAAGCACTCACATTTGATAACCACTGCGACCGCTCTGTGCAAGGCACGATGAATCGTATGGCAGGCGATATCGAGTATATGCTCAAGCACGACCGCGCTTCGCTGGAAGATATCAGCGCTTATAAAACAGGAGCGTGGGTGGCTGATCAGCTTTGCAGCGAAAAAGGTTCGAAGAAGTATTTCCGGCCAAAAGATGCGATGTTTTCATTATTGGATGAGATTACCGATGGTGTTGAGCATGATACAGATGCGCAAGAAAACGAAGCTAATTTTGAAACCTCAGGGCATGTTGTGCGGATTGATGGGTATAGGAAGTGATTTATTTTTGGGCTAGATCTTCGATGACGTTGTAAACGTTGCCTTCGCAGAGCCCATTGCTTAAACCTTCAGCAATGGCATTTTTTAATAAGAAAAAGTTTGAAAAAAAGTGGAGGCGCGAGCCGGAGTCGAACCGGCCTACGTGGATTTGCAATCCAGTGGCTTTTTACCTATGAATCAAAACGGTTTACAGACCGTTTTGCCCCTGCGGGCTTCACCACTTCGTGGTTCGTTGCTGAAGACTTCGTCTTCGGTCGCCTTCGGCGAATCGCCCTATCGGGCTGGGCGCTTTGCTATAAGCACTTCGTAGCTAACACCAATTACGTTTCGACTTGAGCACGGTCGTGCCCGGGGCCTTGGTGAATTAAAACAGCTTTTATGCTGTTTTAACCCTTCGGGCTTCGCTTCGCTCGTTGTTAATTGCTCTTGTGGTCGCAATTAATGAACCTCCGGTTCAAGTCCTACGGAGATTCTGCTAACAAAATACTGGATCGAAGTACGGAGAGGTCAAACAAATAAAGTGGTGCCCGGGGCCTTGGTGAATTAAAACAGCTTTTATGCTGTTTTAACCCTTCGG
>CAYZQH010000385.1:0-2427 GCA_964480055.1 uncultured Cellvibrionaceae bacterium | reverse complement strand
CATCCCTATACCAGTTGACCAATACACTGTTAAACGCGGTATCACATGTTTGCTCCAGTGCACGCTTAAGCTCTGCAAGCTCCGGCAACCACGGCATAGGATCAAAACGTTGCCCTGAGTATTTATAAGACGCTCCGTCATCCCCGTACCAAGCTTGCAGCCTGGGCATAGGCACTGCCCTGCCCGCAATACACACACTGGGCTGACTCCAACAAACCGTGCCCTTTAACCGCCCCAATAGATCGGTGGCTTGTTGCTCGCCCAACCACTTACGCCAAAGCAATACAGAGGCGTTTTTTAACCCCAATGATGTAAACCCGGGCTCACTAGAAAAAAGGTCGCCTTGCATGCTAATCAAATACCATTAAACGATAGTGTCCACGCTATGACTGCTAGTTAAAGCCAACGGCCTGAGGCTCAACTTCAAGCTCAACGCCAAATTGATCTGCCACTGACTGCTGAATTATTGCGGCCAACGCCAGCACCTCTGTAATAGGCCGCTTTAATGGGTTAACAATCACCAAAGCCTGCTGATCGTGAGTTTTTACGCCTGCAAGCCCTCTTCCCTTCCAGCCTGCTTGCTCTATTAACCAGCCCGCCGCCAATTTTTTACAATCATCATTTGGCACGTCATAGGCCACTATACCTGGGAACCGGGCCATCAAACTTGCATGCTTGTCATTCGTTACAATTGGGTTCTTAAAAAAACTACCGCTATTGGGTAACACCTCTGGTGCCGGTAATTTTTGCTGCCTGATGGAGCATACAGCTTCAAATACGTCAGTAGGTGACGGATTATGAATACTATTTTTATTCAAATAGGATGCTATCGCTGGGTAATGTGTAATAGAGCTTGGCGTACAACTAAGGCGCAAATGCACCGATAAAATAACCCAACGGCCCGTAACGTGCTTAAAGACACTGTCTCTGTAACCAAAGGCACACTCAGCTTTTGTGATTTCTTCAATTTTCAGTGTTTGTAAATTCAACGCCGTCAGGCTTTTAAACACTTGACTAAGCTCTACGCCATACGCGCCAATATTTTGTACCGGAGCCGCACCTACAGAACCTGGAATTAACGCCAAATTTTCTAAGCCATACAGGTTATTTGCAAGGGCCCACTCTACAACGTTATGCCAGGGCTCTCCTGCACCCAAGGTAACATCCACCTCGTCGCCCAAGTTTTTTTTTACTTTACCCATAAGCTTGGGCTGTAAAACCAAGCCTTCAACACTTTCGGCCAATAACACGTTACTGCCACCCCCCAATAGGGTGATGGGCAACTTATGCGCATTGGCCCAATTCACTGCGCTAATGACTTGCTCGGGCGTATGAGCCTGGCAAAAATATTGGGCTGTGGACGGCACAGCCATAGTATTAAAAAGGCTTAAATCAAAGCTCTCTTGAATGGGTATCTGGCTGGGAATATTAATGTGAGTTGTGCGACTCATGCGTTACGTGTGATGCTGTTGAATATGTCGCAACAAACCTTTGCTGGCGTCTTCTAACAAATCTAAAACCAATTCAAAACCTGCCGTGCCCCCATGGTACGGGTCTGGCACCTCGTCATAATCTGTTTGGGTGGCAAATTCTAAAAACAACCCCAAATGGCCTGCGTAACTCGAAGGCTGCAACAGTTTTAGATTGTGCAGGTTGTCTGCATCCATTGCCAAAATATAATCAAATTTTGCAAAATCTTCTTTGGTTACTTGCCGCCCGGTTTGGCGGCTTAAGTTATAACCCCGCTTTAACGCGGCAGCTTGGCTACGCTGGTCGGGCGGTGCACCAATATGCCAACCAGAGGTACCTGCAGAATCCACAAAAATGTGTGTTTCCAAATTGGCTTTTTTTACCAGCGCCTCAAAAATCCCGTGCGCAGTGGGAGAGCGGCAAATATTACCCAAACACACCATCAAAACGCCAATAGGTTCATTCATATTGCTTTTAACTCTTTTTAATTCTTCTGCAGTTTTTTTAATACGCGCGGGATATCGTCCTGGGTATCAATGCCACCCTCAAAAGCCTCAGAGGCTTCTTCTACATGAATACTATGGCCGTTTTCCATTACCCTTAATTGCTCCAGTTTTTCAACTTTTTCTAGCTGGCCAACGGGCCACGTCACAAATTCATGAAGCAGTGACGCTCTATAGGCATATAAACCGATATGGCGGTAATAAGCTGTAGCAGGCACCGCTAGCTCATTAGCACCGCCTTGGTTCAAACTCGTAAATGCTTCTCTATCCCAAGGCACGGGAGCACGAGAAAAGTACAACGCCAAATTTGATTGGCTACGCACCACTTTAACTATATTTGGATCAAAAATGTGCTTTGCTGTGGTAATTGGCTCGCACAAGGTTGCCACGCTAGCCTGGGTATATTGGTCTAAATTATTGGCCACTTGAGTGATGGCCGAAACGGGGATTAGCG
>CAYZQH010000384.1:0-2484 GCA_964480055.1 uncultured Cellvibrionaceae bacterium | reverse complement strand
TCAATTCGGCTTGGCAACTCGTCCAAATCCAAAACCTGCTGTAGAGCCTCTAATTTATTCAAAACGTTTTGCGCGCCGGTCAATTTTGCTTTTATGTTCTGCTCTGCGGCCATAAGGGCCATGGCAATCCATTTGGCGCGATGGGTTCTCACCTCTGTGCTAAGCCCAATGGCTTTGTCATAGCGGTTTTTAAGCGCAACAGTAATAGCCTCCATAGACTCTACCCGGTGACTTATAACAATTTCATTGGGAATATCTAGCGCGCTCTGCCCCAGGTAAAACTGCGGTATAAACCCTTCTAGCACGGCCTCTTCACTCTCTGCCAAACCGGCTTTGGGGTAATAGCTTTTACTGCCTAGCATACGCCCTTGACGGATAAACAGCATGTGCACGCAAACCTCACCCGCTTGCAGCGATGCGGCAACCACATCCACATTCCCCTGCCCCTTCTCTACGGTAAATTGCGACTGCACTTGCCTAAGTGCCGCAATTTGATCCCGTGTTTGCGCAGCCTTTTCATATTCTAGCGCCTGGGCTTGCGCCGTCATGGTTTGCGCTAACTCTTGCGCAAGAGAATCACTTTTACCGTCCAAAAACATTTTGGTGTGGCGTACGTCTTCTGCATATTCTTGCTCTTCTACCAAATCTACGCAGGGGCCTTTACAGCGGCCTATTTGATATTGCAAACACGGGCGCGTTCGGTTTTGAAATACGCTGTCTTCGCACTGGCGCACTAAAAATACTTTTTTTAAAAAGTGCAAACTTTCACGCACTGCAGAGGCATTCGGGAAGGGCCCAAAATACTGGCCGCGCTTTTTTTTAGCGCCACGATGTATTGCCAAACGTGGAAACGGCCCGCCTGATAAAAAAACGTAGGGGTAAGATTTATCGTCTCGTAACAAAATATTGTAAGGTGGGCGCTGCGCCTTAATTAAGTTCTGCTCCAGCACTAAGGCTTCGGCTTCACTGCTGGTAACCGTCACCTCTATACTGGCTATACGCTTAACCAACGCCTCAGTTTTTGGGCTTAAGCCACTGCCTCTAAAATAACTGCTGACTCTATTTTTTAAATGCTTGGCTTTACCTACGTACAGTATTTCACCAGCGATGTTGTACATTTGGTACACACCCGGCTGTACGGTAAGGTTTTTAAGAAAGGTCTTATGATCGAATGGTTGCTCAGACATGGCCAGCGCCAATTATAATTACGCCCACCAAGGTCAATTGGTAGGCGCTATCAAGGCAGAAAGACGCTGGCAAAATTAATTTAATAACGCAGTGCTCTGCGCTACTCCATGGTGTCTATATCTAATATTTTGTATTTTACCGCCAGCAAGGTTAGCTCTACATCGCTATGAATATTGAGCTTTTCAAAAATACGGTACCGGTAACTGTTAACCGTTTTTGGGCTAACACAAAACGTATCTGCAATATGTTGCACCTTGGCCCCATTGGCAATGAGGATGGCCGTTTGCAGCTCTCGCTCGGATAACTGCTCAAATGGTGAAGCGTTAGATTTAGCCCCACTAAAACTTCTTAAGGCCAACTGCTGAGCCACGTTACTGCTCATATACAAGCTGCCGCTCATGACTGTTTTGATGGCATCAATCATCTCGTCAAAGTTAGCGCCTTTGGTCACATAACCGGAGGCCCCGGCTTTCATTAACCGCTCTGGAAACATATCGTCGGACAAGGATGTAACGGCAATCACCTTAACAGAATCATCATAAGTTAAGATTTTTTTGGTGGCTTCTAAGCCGCCAATACCGGGCATTTTTACATCCATCAATACAACATTGGGGGATTTCTCACGGGCAATACGTACGGCTTCTTCACCGGTTTTTGCTTCGCCCACGATACTAAAACCGGGCACATCTTCTAGCATTCGCACTATACCCATGCGAACCAGATCATGATCGTCTGCCACTACAATTTTTGTCACAGAGTAATACCTCTTACGTTTGCGGGCTTCCTCGCCTCACAACAGCAATGCTAAATGGTTTGACCGCTCGGCGTTACGTCCAATAGCTGACATCACGGCGAGCGAGATTCTCTCTCATTCCCTTAGGCAAAATCAATTGTCTAGATAGTTTCTTGCCAATCTAATACTGGCAAAGCTTGCTATCACCGTGATTGTGCTTATTATTTAGCCTGCACATACCGAAATGTCAGATTTAGCCGCTCGCCAACAATATGCTGAGTTTTAGGCACGCAATGGCTCCAACACTGCTGAGTACTGCCTGCCATCAGCAATAAATCACCATGGTTTAGGTCTAACTTCGTGGACTCTACCTTACCCAAGGCTACATTTTGGCAACGTTTGGGGCGTAACATAAACTGCCGCGTTGCGCCGATGGAAAGCGAGGCAATGATGGGCGCTAAGCCCAGATCGGGTTCGTCGTCTGCGTGCCAGGCTACGCTGTCTTTGCCATCCCTATACCAGTTGACCAATACACTGTTAAACGCGGTATCACATGTTTGCTC
>CAYZQH010000383.1:0-2484 GCA_964480055.1 uncultured Cellvibrionaceae bacterium | reverse complement strand
TAGGGTGTTGAATGCCCACAAACATTGTGCGTTGATCGGGTGAAAAACACAGGCCTGTTATTTCACAGCCTGTAGGGCCCACTAAAAAGCGTTTAATTTCGCCCGTTACTGGGTCGGCGGCCAGCATCTGATTATTGCCCATGCCGGCAAAGGCACCCAAGTTACTAACGTCTCCATCGGTGAGAATCCATAAGCCACCACTTGGGTCAAAGCCCAACCCGTCAGGGCTGTTAAACATATTGTCTTTATTAATGTTAGGCGTTCCGCGTTCTAAAGGTGTTTGCCCTAGGGTGGGGTGGCCGGCAATGACAAATAAATCCCATTCAAATGTATTACTTGCATGGTCTTGACGGGTTGGGCGCCAACGGATAATTTGACCGTGCCGATTATTAGGTCGAGGGTTAGGGCCGCCTACGGGTTGTGTTTGTGAGCCTCGCTCGAAATTATTGGTTAGCGTACAGTAAACCTCTGTTTTATTTGGGTTTACGGCCACCCATTCTGGTCGATCCATTGCGGTGGCGCCAACAGCGTCAGCGGCCAAGCGAGTATGAATTAAAATATCCCCTTGGTCGGTAAAGCGTTTCTTTAAAATAGGGTTCTCATAGGTTAAGGGTATCCATGTGCCTTTACCGGCTAGCTCGTCTTCATTCCATTCAAATTTTGCCACATAAAGCGTGCCATCGTCGAGTAACGCGCTATTATTAACGCCTCCTTTTTTGTACACAGAATTAGAGATGTATCGGTATAGGTACTCACCACGTGCATCATCGCCCATATAAATAACGGCACGCATATCTTTACTCAAAGTAAACGCGGCATTTTCATGGGATAAGCGCCCTAAAGCCGTACGTTTTACCGGAGTTGAGTTGGGTGCATGTGGGTTAATTTCCACAACCCAGCCAAAGCGGTTTGGTTCGTTAGGGTTTTTGTATGTATCAAAGCGTTGATCATGCTGATACCACCGATAGCTGCCAGGTGCAGCCATAAACCCATAGCGCTGTAATTCAAAGGCGAGGGGGCTGGTGTTATCGGTACCAAAATACCCGCTGAAATTTTCTTCGCAAGTTAAATAAGTACCCCATGGGGTTTGGCCATTTGCACAGTTGGCAAAAGTGCCCAATACTTTTGTGCCCGAAGGGTCGGCAGGCGTTTGCATTAATTTATGGCCTGCAGCGGGGCCATTGATGTGCATTGGGGTGTTGGCGTGAATGCGTCGATTGTAAGGCGATTGATCAGCAATGCTCCATTGATTATTTACATGGTTAATTTTAACCACTGAAACACCTACGGCAGCCTGTGCAGTTTGTACATCATTTGAAGAAAGATTTAAGCCAGCATGTGAAAATAAAAAGGGGTAATTAGTGTATTCATTATTAATTGCCAATAATGCTGTGTCTTCGTTAATGGGGAAAAAGCTCATGCCATCGTTATTGTCGCCAAAGAGTTTAGCTTGATTGGCGGATGTTGGTCGTTCGTTCGGCTTTAATGACGGTTGATTATTTGTAAGGCTGTCACCCCAGCTAATGAGTACCTCGGCTTTGTAGCCCTGAGGTACCGTTACTGTATCCAGGCTGTGTGCCGATACTGCAGAAAAACCCAATTTTTTTGAGTTGGGTGATATTGACTGCGTGCAGCCAGCTGCCATAAACGAAGCAGCGCCTAGGGTGCTACTGGCCGTGATGAATTGCCTGCGTGATAAACGGGTGTCTAATACATTGCTAAATTCTAAGCTATCGTTAACAGAAGGCCTTGGTTTATGTGCCTTGGAGTGTGGCATAAGTACCTCTTTGTATGTCTAAATAAGCTGTGCACGTAATTTATTAGCTAGCATACCAGCCCAACGTTTAAACGAGCGACAAAACTACGAGCGTCGTGAAAATTAAGCGCTTCTGCGTCGGTTTAAATACGAAGCAGCTGATTGATGGCAGCTCTGAAACTGAAGGGTTGGAGGTGTCTAGTGACAATTTTGTTGGCCAATACCGAGACGGTATATTGGTTGTGCATGTTGGTCGTAAAGCACTGCAAAACTTCAAAATTGTACCTTTGGTCAGCAATCGCAGAGGCGCTTAAGCTTTAGGGGGTTAAAGCTGATAACCCTCCCAGAGGTAGTGACTGTTTCACCCGATAAAAAATTGAGGATATTGAATAGCCTCAAACACTATCAACCGCCTTTGGTGGTTATTATACCGCGGACCCATTAAGTATTGTTTGACGAATAATGCGTTGTACTTTGTCAATGCCATTTTTCATATTGGAATGTATGTCTTTAATGGTTAAAGGGGTATCAGATAACCCTGCTGCCCTATTGGCCACAAGGCAAATAGAGGCATAGGCCAGTTCAAGTTCTTTGGCGAGTGCGGCCTCTGGCATTACTGTCATGCCCACTAAGGTACAGCCGTCTTGTGCTAAGCGCTTAACTTCAGCGGCACTCTCTAGTCTTGGCCCTTGAGTGCAACCGTATACACCGGTTGAGTGCATTGGCTC
>CAYZQH010000382.1:0-2497 GCA_964480055.1 uncultured Cellvibrionaceae bacterium | reverse complement strand
TTTGCATACCATTTGGCAAAACGGGCGCATCCCCCATCAAGCTTAAAACCCTTTTAAGCTGCGTCAAAGTATCAGTACTGGCCCGGAACGGAGAATCTGGATTAAATTGCAACCCAAGGGCAAAGCCCTTCATTTCAGACCAGTGCTTGGCTAGGTTTTTAAAGCTTGCCAAGTCAGTAAATTGGGTTCCATCAAACGCGTCCATATCACCAATGGTGTCGTTAATGTAATGAACCACTGTGGCTGCAATACACTCTTCCCATACGCTACCGGCGATCTTGGCTTGTGCTATTAAGGCCGCTTGTGCCTCTGCACTTAAGGTTTGTGACTCTGCCGCAGAGCTTAAAATTTGACGGCCTAGAGCAAAGGCTTCAAACGCCTCTTTGGTGTAATCTGTCACCACCACGGCACCCGCGTCGCGCTTAGCGCAGTTTACAGATTGACCAAAATTCACTTCGCTGCGAATATCAATCATATTGTCGCCGTTGATGTCGTTGTAGCCTACGTCTTTATTGACGGTATCCGTTTGGTCGTTGTAGTTGCGTGCCGCACCAAAGTAACCAAACGCTTCATCCCATTTATGCTCGGCGCCGGTGTAGAACTTCATTGGGTCTTCATCCACCGTCATTATGCTGGCAAAGTCGGTCTTCAAATAATCTGCCGTGCCTTGAGAAAAGGTCACCGCCATCAATAAAAACTTCTGGATCATTTGCTGATAGTCAACGCCGTAAGCATCCGCATACACCACGTCTAAGGCAACGTTGCCCGTCACGGTATTTATTTGCGGCGTTACGTTATCGGAAGCCTCTGTAGCGACGGCGTCAAATAAATGATTCACCAACTCCACTGGTAGTGGGTCTGCGTCCATTCCTGCTTCCCAGCCAAAAAATTCATCGCCCACCAAAAGGTCAGGCTCTCCTGCGCCTAAACCGTCGCCACCAGCAATTTTACCAATCAAGCTTTTGCCGGAGGCAATATCACCATAAGTTAAACCAGTACTTGAATCACTGGTGGTTAACATCTGCCCATCAATAGCGTAAGCAAACGCCTGAGTATCCGCCGCCCCACTGTCAAAATCGAAGTAAAAATTGAGCTGGTCAATGGTGGCTTGTTTGACGGAGCCTTCGGTTAATGCACCCACGGCAGACGCTAGGTCACTGATCAAAATATGGCGCTTGGTTTGGCCCGTGTAAAAAACGGTATCGTTATCTCCGGTATCCGCAAAGGTATAGGTCGTAACAATTGGGTCGCAGGCATCGCCTTTGCCATCAACGTCTGAGTCTAATTGGTCTGCATTTGCAGCAGCCGGACAGTTATCTAAGGTATCAGCCACCCCGTCACCGTCAGCATCTGGTAGGGCCGTGCCTGAGCTAGACGAGCTCGACTTCGAACTAGAAGTCTCCCCAGAGTCTGAACTAGAGCTAGAACTACTGCATCCAGTGGCACCCACCGCGCCAACAACCATCGCTAACATAACTAAAGCTTTAATACTCACACGCTTCCCCGCTTACCCATTTACAAAAATAGGCCCAACTGGGGTAAATGCGCCCACGCCAAGCCCAACATAGTATGACCCTCACTTTATAAACGATAACTATTATCAATTGCAATCTTTTTCTTATTAAGCTCCGGCAAGCAGAGCAATATCGCTGGATAAATGCGGGGAATTGTGATTAAAACCTGAGAAGGGCGTATCAAATGTGCATACTAAGAACATGACGACACAGAGCCTACCCAAAAGCGGCACCGGTTCGGAGGGGATTCCCGCCATAGTAGGAATAACGGGAGCTTTGGAAGAGCGCAGATCAAGGGCGATATTACTAGGAGCAATACCGCACAAAGAGGTTACTCGGAGGCAGGGTCGGCAGGAACAGCGCTTTCCACGAGGGTTTTAAGCTCACCACTTTCATTCATCTCAGTGATGATGTCACAACCCCCAACCAACTCACCTTTAACCCACAACTGCGGGAAGGTGGGCCAATTAGCATAAGTGGGTAAGTTAGTGCGAATATCTGGGTTAGAGAGCACATCCACAAATGCAAACCGGCGCTCACAAGCCATTACCGCCTGCGAGGCACGCATAGAGAATCCGCACTGCGGCGCATCGGGCGAGCCTTTCATGTATAAAATAACTGCGTTATCTTCAATTTGTTTTTTGATGGTTTCCATGATGTCCACGGAGCACTTACCTCACTAAAATAAGACGTTATAGTCAATTCACAACCCGCTTGAGGCTATCGCTTGCGCCGCCAAAAGCCGAGTAAAACACTCGGGTATTTTAGCGCACTTACCCTGGTTTATTCCAGCCACCACCGCCTGGGGTACAAATGGTCAGTTCATCTCCAGCTTCAAGCTTTACTTCAATTTTTGCTGGTACCCCCCGATTATTTAGCATATTTAGCCCAGCCTGGCCTGGTTCTGCGGCATTTAACCCCCAAGCAACAGAGTCTCTGCGCTCGGTCAGCAGCGTGGCTTGCGCTGGGGCCAAAAACTGGAA
>CAYZQH010000381.1:0-2506 GCA_964480055.1 uncultured Cellvibrionaceae bacterium | reverse complement strand
TGCCCGGCAATATCTGGCGCCGAGCCATGTACCGGCTCATATAAGCCGCAACGTTGAGCGTTCAATGAAGCCGAAGGCAGCATACCAATAGAGCCCGTTAACATTGCCGCTGTATCAGACAAAATATCACCAAACATATTGCCTGTAACAATCACATCAAATTGTTTTGGCGCGCGTACCAATTGCATAGCGGCGTTATCCACATACATGTGCGACAACTCTACATCCGGGTATTGCGCATGTAACCGCGTCATAACTTCGCGCCAAAGTACCGTCGCTTCTAACACATTGGCTTTATCTACCGAGCACACTTTTTTATTCCGCTTTTGCGCCATTTCAAATGCGGTGCGCCCTATTCTTTCTATTTCGGTTTCGCTATACACATAGGTGTTATAACCTTGTTTTTGACCATCATCCAATGTGCGGATACCACGAGGTTCACCAAAATAAATACCACCGGTAAGCTCACGTACAATTAAAATATCTAAACCGGCAACAAGCTCTGGCTTTAAACTGGAGGCATCGGCCAACTGTGGATACAAAATGGCCGGGCGCAAATTTGCGTACAACCCCATTTCATATCGAATTTTTAACAAACCCTTTTCTGGGCGAACGGCCGCATCTAAACCATCCCATTTAGGCCCGCCCACCGCACCCATTAAAATAGCGTCGGCTTGCTGGCATTTTTTTAGCGTGCTGTCAGCAAAAGGCACTCCGTATTCATCAATAGCCGCGCCACCAATTAAGTCATATTCGTAAGCCAGGCCTAGGTCAAACTTTTGATTAACCACGTCCAAAACTTTAACGGCTTCTTTGACTATTTCTGGCCCGATACCATCGCCGGGCAGTACAACAATTTTACTCACGTTCAACTCCTATTGAGACAAGCCAAACAACCAAGGGGCTGATTGCTTTCGATTATTTTCATAATCTGTAATAAATTGCGCATCCTGCAAGGTTAGGTCAATATCATCAAAGCCATTTAACAAACAGTGCTTTCTAAATTCATCCACTTCAAAAGCATGCTCTATGCCGTCAGGACGAATCACTTTCTGACTTTCTAAATCAACCGTTAATTGATACCCCTCGCTGGCATACATCTGCACAAACAAATCTTCTACATCAGCTTCAGCCAATACCACAGGCAACAAACCGTTTTTAAAGCAGTTGTTATAAAAAATATCTGCAAAACTTGGGGCTATAACACAGCGAAACCCATATTCATCAAGTGCCCAAGGCGCGTGCTCGCGGCTAGAACCACAACCAAAATTCTCTCTTGCCAATAAAACACTTGCGCCTTGATAACGTTCAAAATTCAAAGGAAACTCTGAATTCACCGGCCGAGACGAATTATCTTTACCGGGCTCTCCCTTATCCAAATAACGTAACTCATCAAACAAATTTGGGCCAAAGCCTGATCTATGAATAGATTTTAAAAACTGCTTCGGAATAATTAAATCGGTATCCACATTTGCGCGATCTATAGGGGCGGCAATACCTTTCAATGTTGTAAAACTTTTCATACTTACTCCTATTGCCCGCTGCCAGATTCGACGACATCTTTAACATCTATAAAATGGCCTGCTATGCCTGCAGCTGCTGCCATGGCGGGGCTGACCAAATGCGTACGACCGCCATAACCTTGGCGGCCTTCAAAGTTACGGTTGGATGTAGAGGCGCAGCGCTCGCCAGGCTCTAACTTATCGGCATTCATGGCCAAACACATGGAGCAACCAGGCTCACGCCATTCAAAACCAGCCTGTTCAAAAATTTTGTCCAAGCCCTCTTCTTCTGCCTGAGCTTTAACAGCACCCGACCCGGGCACCACCAGCGCCAACGTTACGCTGTCCGATTTTTTATGACCTTTCACAACCGCTGCCGCTGCACGCATGTCTTCAATTCGAGAGTTGGTACAAGAGCCAATAAATACTTTATCAATAGCAATATCGGATATAGCTTGCCCTGCATTTAACCCCATGTAATCTAGTGCGCGCTCTATTCCATTTTTTTTCACAGGGTCATTTTCTTCTGCTGGGTTTGGCACATGACTAGAAATTGGCAATACCATTTCTGGCGAGGTACCCCAAGTCACTTGCGGCTCAATGGCGCTGCCATTGATTTCTATTATCTCATCAAACACTGCATCAGCATCCGAGTGCAACAGCTTCCATTGTTCGACGGCCATGTCCCACAAGGCCCCTTGAGGTGCAAATGTTTTACCTTTGACATAATCCAAAGTAATGTCGTCCACCGCCACCATACCGGCCCGCGCACCGCCTTCAATGGCCATATTGCACACGGTCAAACGACCTTCCATAGACATGCTGCGAAACACTTCACCACCAAACTCTATGGCGTACCCGGTCCCGCCTGCCGTACCAACCTCACCAATAATGGCCAACACCACATCTTTTGGCGTTACACCGGGCTTTAATTGGCCATCAACTTTCACCAGTAAGTTTTTCATCTTCTTGGCAACCAAGCATTGGGTGGCCAATACGTGCTC
>CAYZQH010000380.1:0-2523 GCA_964480055.1 uncultured Cellvibrionaceae bacterium | reverse complement strand
TTGGTGCCAACGCGATATGTGGCCTTCTCGTTGCCCTCTAGGGTTATGCAAAGCCCTGTTAATTTCGCCTCGTTACCCTCTATGGCCCAATTTAAGTGAACGCTTTGCCCAAGCCTTGGGCTGCCTTCATTCATAAAGAGTGAAGGCTTGGGGTTAAATAACGCCAAAAACCCGTTAATGATAAAACCAACCCCACCAAGTCCCACCAACACAAAAGGAATTAAAAATATCACCAAAAACCAATCTACGTGCCCACCTTTAAATTCTTCTACGGCCTGAAAAACAAAAATACTCACAATGCCGTTCCAAAACAGTGTGAAAGCGATGGCACCGGCCAATTTACCGCCGCGGCTTAACTGGGGTTTGAGTTGCGTGTGGCCAGTACTCTTGGTGGTTACGCGGCGGTGGTTGCGTGACAAAGCCCACTTTTTTGGCGTAAGCCCTGTACTACCTAGCATAAAGGCCAAGCCAATCAAAACAAAAATGGACGTAAATGGAATTACAAACCACACCATGCCGGGAATAGTGCGGTCTATTACGGCTTGTGAAGGGTTATTGGGGTTGACCCTGCACCAGGTTTGCTTGCCAACAGGATAGGCCCTAACAATTTTGGCTTTGCCAGAGCGGCCACTGGAAGAGGTAGCATTAAAGCTATAGCTGCCCCCTTCATAAGGAGTGTCTTGATAGTAGTGACGCACACGAATGTCTGGCCGATAAGTAGTGCCGTCGCTACTGCTGGAGGTAAGTAGTTCACTGTGAATAACGGTGCAAGATACTTCTGGCCAAAATGTGCTTTGTATACTTTGTACTATGGGCTTTATCCCCATAAACCCCATAAAAGAGGAGCCCATACCAAAAAAGGCAAGGCCAAATAACAAGCCTGCCCAAGACCAATCGCGTTTGTGTTTAGATTCGGCCATACTCCCTCCAACAGCTACCCCCTGTTAACGATAGATAGCGATTTTTTTATTATAGCTACGATCATACCGTTGTAGGTTGTCGGCGGTATTTCTTGTATGAAGTGAGTTCGGCGTACCCTAGGTGGGCTAGGCATTTGAGGGGAGGGCCGAAGTGATCGGCCCGAATGGTATATATGCTGTCACCGTAAGTTAGTGCACCGACGACGGAGCTTTTGGCTTACATGAAAAAGCCAGATATTGCAGGTAGCTGCTTAAGAAACGATATCGAGTAATTCAATTTCAAAAATCAACGCAGCGAAAGGCCCAATGGCGCCACCGGCACCGCGCTCGCCGTATGCAAGATTATACGGAATAAACAACTTCCACTTAGAGCCAACAGGCATAATTTGTAATGCCTCAGTCCAGCCCGCTATAACACCGTTGACTGGGAACTCAGCAGGTTCGTTGCGTTGAACAGAGCTGTCAAATACGTCGCCGTTAATCAAGGTGCCGTGGTAATGGGTCTTAACAACAGAGTTTGCTTTAGGCAGCTCGCCTTCCCCCTGGGTGAGTATCTCGTATTGTAGGCCGGTGTCGGTTACGTGCACTTCGTCTCTGTCGGCGTTTTTCTCCAAAAATGCAGCCCCTTCGGCGCCTAAGGTTTTAGATTTTTCTGCGCTTTGTTTTTCCATTTCTTCTCGGATGACAACAAATGCCGCTTCTAGGTCTGTTCGGCTCACAGCACTTTCGTTCCCCGCAAAGGAATCTTTAAGGCCGGCGCACACCGCTTCTATGTCCATGCCATCAAATGGGTTGGAGCGAAGCTGGTCGCCCAGTTGTAGGCCTACGCCGTAACTGCCGCGTGTGTGGGGGGTGGTGTAAGGAGAATCTGACATACTTAGGTCTCTGTAAAGTTAAACAACGGGACAAATTAAGGCGCGAATTCTAGCATAAGGGCGTGTTTGTTTAGGGCGCTATATACCCGCTAGGTACTGGCCGTGAAGTGTTTATTTCGACTTAAAGGAGCCTAACTGGTACTGTTGACAGCACTAGGTTCCTTATATGTCGTTAACTAAAACTATGCATACCAAACAATTAGCTGTCTTTGGCTCAGCCTTTAATCCTCCACATATGGGGCATGCGGATGTGGTGAATCAGGCGTTAGAGGTGTTTGATCAGGTGATCATGGTGCCCAGCTTTGTTCATGCCTTTGGCAAGCAAATGGCACCGTTCGCACTTAGGGTAAACCTGACTCAAATGCTGGTGGAATACTGCAAATGGGGCGAGCGAGTCTCTATTAGTAGTATTGAGCAAGATATTGCTGCGCAAAAGCCCAAGGGTGCGCCAGTGTATACCTTTGATGTGCTTAACAAATTGCAAGCGGCCCACCCACAGCAGGGGCTGGTATTTGTGGTGGGGCCAGATAACGCCCAAACGAGTACTTGGCAAAAATTTTATAAGGCTGATCAAATAGAGGCACGCTGGGGGCTGTGGGCGGCCCAAGAACGACAGCCCATCCGTAGTACTATGATTCGTACCAGTATCAATCAAGGCTTGAAGATAGGCCCAAATATCTGCCCTGAAGAAGTTGTTAAAGCCTACGCTAATTATTTAGGTTCACCCG
>CAYZQH010000379.1:0-2528 GCA_964480055.1 uncultured Cellvibrionaceae bacterium | reverse complement strand
CCATGAGCCACGCTTGGCAACTCGGCTTTGGCAAACCAACGCCAAACCGTTTACATTGGGTGAATGCAAAAGAGCCTGACGACAAAGACAACCCTTCTGGTAACACTGCACATTAATGCCGCCACTTTGCCCAATTTACGCCATTACAGATCCTAAACTGTTGCCTGGCAATAAGCTGTACCAAGGGGTTGAGCAGGCCATTGCCGGTGGTGTAACCACCATTCAATACCGCGACAAAACCGCCAGCGCTGTTCAAAAATTAGAGCGGGCACAAACTTTGTCTGCCCTGTGTAAACGCTTAAATGCACAATTAATTATCAACGACGACCCAGAGCTTGCAACTACCTCAAAGGCCCACGGTGTGCACCTTGGGCAAGCAGACGGCTCGGTTGAGCAAGCTCGAAAACTATTGGGGCCCGACGCCATTGTTGGCGTGACCTGCCACAACCAACTGCCGTTGGCGCTGTCAGCCAGCCGCCAGGGGGCCAGCTATGTTGCCTTTGGCAGGTTCTACTCCTCCTCAACCAAACCCCTTGCTGGCCAAGCTAACCCAGAGATTTTAACCGCAGCCAGCGCTCAACTTTCCATTCCAGTGGTAGCCATAGGCGGCATAAATCGAAATAATATGGCGCCATTGATTGCGCATGGCGCAAGTAGCCTTGCGGTATGCCATGGCCTTTTTGCCAGCGACGATATTACCACCGCAGCGCAGACTCTCATGGCCGCAGCCAAGCAAGTGACTTTCAAACAGACCTAGATACACCTTAGGAAATATTATGTCGGACCTATTTGCTCAAGCCCAAAAAGTCATTCCCGGTGGCGTTAACTCACCCGTACGAGCCTTTAAAGCCGTTGGGGGAGAGCCCATCTTTATTAAGCGGGCGCAAGGCGCCTTCCTTTTTGACACCAACGATAAACCCTACGTAGATTACGTACTGTCTTGGGGGCCGATGATTTTGGGGCACGCCGATGAAGACGTACTGGCGGCCGTAATACAAACTGCCAAAAATGGCTTAAGCTTTGGCGCGCCCACAGAGTTAGAAACCGAGCTAGCCCAAACCATAACGGGCATATTCCCGAGTATTGAAAAAGTACGTTTTGTAAGCTCTGGCACCGAAGCCACCATGAGTGCAATTCGCCTAGCACGTGGCTTCACTGGGCGCGACAAAATCATTAAATTCGAAGGGTGCTATCACGGGCACTCGGACTCCCTGCTTATCAAAGCAGGCTCTGGGGCACTCACTTTGGGTGTGCCTAGCTCCCCGGGTGTCCCGGCCAGCCTTGCCGAACATACAATCACGCTTACCTACAATAATATTGACCAGATCAATTCTGTCTTTAAAGAATGTGGAGACCAAATTGCCGGTGTCATTGTAGAGCCGGTCGCCGGTAACATGAATTGTATTCCTCCAGCCCCAGGGTTTTTAGAAGCCCTACGCGCAAATTGCACCAGGCACGGCGCGCAACTCATTTTTGATGAAGTCATGACCGGGTTTAGACTGGGGCTTACCAGCGCACAGGGGTATTACGGCATTACCCCAGATATCACTACGCTGGGCAAAGTCATTGGCGGCGGCATGCCAGTGGGCGCGCTTGGCGGAAGAGCCGAGGTCATGGATTACTTGGCGCCAGTAGGGCCGGTATATCAAGCCGGGACTTTATCGGGCAACCCCGTAGCAATGGCCGCAGGCCTCGCCACCATTAAAAAAATTCAAGCTGACGGGTTTTATCAACCACTATTTACAAAAACCACGCAACTGGTTGAAGGCTTGCAGGAGGCTGCCAACGAGGCTGGCATTCCATTCACCACCAACCACGTGGGTACCATGTGGGGCGGCTTTTTTACGAAGGCAGAATCTGTCAGTAATTTTCAGCAAGTGATGGCGTGCGATACCAACCGCTTTAACACGTTTTTTCACGGTATGTTAAATGGCGGGGTTAACTTAGCGCCCGCATCCTACGAGGCGGCTTTTATGTCGGCAGCCCATACGGACGAACATATAGAATTTACCCTCAACACAGCTAGAAAGGTGTTTAAAGCGTTGTAAACACGTAAATCAACACGATCTAAATAAAAAAAGCCCCGCTTACTCTTACAAAGCGAGGCTTTTTTAAGCCAACCCATACCAATTTCGGCGCGAATCTACACTCCACTAAACAGTATGGCTAGAGAAACGATTGGCACAAAGGTGAGCGCGGAGCTTACTCTCTGTGCTCTTCAATCAAGGCATCAATTTGCTTACGGGCCGCATCCGTACACTCCATGACGTGAAACCCTGCCCACACTTGGTCACCCGTACCTGTCTCGCTAATCCACAGGCATTCTGCACCAATGGCTAAATCCATACTGGCCGAGCCCAAATCACGCTCGAACACCACCTGATAGAGGTTATCCTCCTTCAAGCCACCATCACTGATCATCATAAACCCGTCCGTATGGACATTGGCCAGAGTGCCTAACTCTTTGCCTGACACGGTATCGCGGACGAATATTTCTTCATCTACGGGAATTCGAACTTGCGCACGTT
>CAYZQH010000378.1:0-2528 GCA_964480055.1 uncultured Cellvibrionaceae bacterium | reverse complement strand
CTTCCGGCTTCTATGCCGTCATTGGAAAACGAAGTTTCATGCTGAATAAGATCTAAGCCATAAGTCAGCTCTTGTTCAACGCCACTTATTATCTCTGTTGCTGCAATAATCGTTAAACCAGTATTGTCGGCTACACCCTCATTAATGGTTGCAGCGGCTGGGCGCCAAGATGCCAATCCACGCTCATCACGCCATAAATCACTTTCATTACGAAAAATTGACGCCTTTACGAAAGTATTGTCTAACATCAAACTGTAATTTAATGTGTATGTATCCCGGGTAAATTCGGTGGGGTACACAATAGGTACGTCTAATGCATCGGCAATAGCCGAATCTGTGGCTAAGCCCATATCGGGCCGATAGCTATAGTCACCTTCGTCTTTATAGCTTTCATAACCAAATTTTAATCTTTGGTTATCACTGATCGTCCAACCTACCTTGAGCAGTAAATCATCCAGCTCCCCTTTTAGGCCTTTCACATCCCCATCGGTACCTGGGACTTCATCCCCGTTTTGGTCCAATATTTTTCCGCCGCCAACACTGTAATTATCACGGTCCACGGCGTTGTAGTAAGCTAAAAAATCTACGTCTTCGGTCACCTGACCGTAATTGGCCAAAGAAAAATTTGAAGATGCATTATTAGATGAGGACAAATGAACACGCCCGCCAAACTGATTGCCCTTTTTTAAAAGTTCTTCTGCATCACGCGTTTCAAAACGTACCACGCCGCCCAAACCACCGTTAATTACCGAGTTGTTACCCACATCAATGTCTACAGACTTTAAAATATCTGCATGGATTTGTAGGTTGCCCATGTGGTGATACATATAAGTATTTTGATTGGCGCCATCAATGCTGATACGTAAGTCTTTATCGTCCATGCTGCGCAGCGTAATGCGCTGGTTAAGGGAATGCGCTCCGCCCACGTCTGCGCCAGGTATAATTCGTAACAAATCGCTAATATGATCTGCTTGCTTTAGCGCGATCTTCTCGGCGTCCAACTTCAAAGATGAAGCTTTTACCTCAGCCCCCCAAATAACCACTTCCTCGATGCCCGCTGAATCAGCCACTGCACCATTCGCACATCCTGCCGCCATGAGGGCAAGCGATAACCTCTTGTACATCTTTAATCTCACAATCAATAAACACGGGGCTCTTCGCAGAGCACAACAAAACAATCTAAACGATAATGATTTGCAATTGCATTATACTGATTGACTATGGCATGATGAGCAAAACTGCTTATGAATAAGCGTCAAATTAATATTCCAAGTCGTCACCACTCGCGTTGAGCGGAGCCGCAGGCGTAACCTCCCCTTACGACCTATTGCTGAGCCTTCCCAAGGAATGATGAGCACCATGCGTAAAAAAACCACCGCAGAATCACAGAGCCCTGAACGACTAGACGTATCCGCGCTGAGTAACACCGGGAGTTGCGATGAACATAGGATAGAAACAATGGGCGCTGCGCCGCAGACCGAAATTTTAGAAGGTAACTGGCTGTTGGAGGCCGGTACGGCCTTGACTGAACTTAGCATCCACACATTCAATGGGCAGTGTATAACTGAGGCTAAGGTCTCGGCAAAGTTGGCGCCGGGCGTCACCTTTGGAGTGTTACTAAGCGGGGAATTGGTGTTTTCCGTCGGGGGAGAACTTCATCAATTAAACGCACACAAAAGCCCGCTCGTATTTGGGTACAACCTGCTTTACCCCACCCTATTTGAGCGCTTTTTACAAAAATCGGTGGCGTCTCACAAGGTTGTTGTCACTTTGCCTTGGGCGCTTCTACAAAACAAAAACGCCCAACAAGATAAAACCGGGAATGGTCTTTTGTCCGAGAACGGTGCACTTGTAGAGCAGGCCGCCAGCGCCAAGCTAATAAAGCTGGCTTATGATCTGTCCGAATTTGACACCACCCAAAGCTTGCCCATCTTACGTGATGCCAAGGCTTTAGAACTTGCCGTGATCGCAATGGAGCACTTCGCGCCAAAACGCCCTGATTCACTCGCGGTTCACCCTACCAGCCAGAAAGTTCTAACGCATATCCAAGATCAATTGGATAAGGGCGTTCAAAAGATATCCGTTGCCTCCATTGCAGCGCAAATGAATATGAGTAAAAGCACATTACAACGCACGTTCAAAAAACATATTGGCACCACAGTGGGCGAATATGTCCAAAACCATCGGTTAAGGTCTGCCCAGCAAGCGCTAAAAAATAATCAACTGAGCATCGGGGAGGCAGCGTATTTAGCCGGCTACCAACACGTCAGTAACTTTTCATCGGCTTACAAAAAAACGTTTGGTGTAACGCCAGGTTACGATGTGAGGCTCTCTTCTAACCAATTCTTACCCTGAAACGCCATTCATAGTGTTTCGCGTGCCGAGTTTTTCATACACCGCGCTAGCACCCACAGCTATTAAACTCCCCCTTTCACTGCGCAACTGATACAGTTTGTTACGTACAAATACAGTTAGATACGTTTTAATGCGCCTTCTAGGGTTAACCTAAGGGTATTCCCACTGGCTAT
>CAYZQH010000377.1:0-2540 GCA_964480055.1 uncultured Cellvibrionaceae bacterium | reverse complement strand
GCCGGTATTATTCCTATATCTAACAGTATATTAGAGCACCACATTAGCAAATTTAAAGCCGGTGGCAGCATTGTAAATGACAATGATGAAGCCGAATGTAGAGCGGCAAAATACATTTTGACGTTAGGCCCTGCTGCCATACTGCAGGCTAAAAAGGTTGTTCAATCTGTAGTGGATGCCGCTACCGCGCCCGCCAAGGTGCAAACCTATGCCAATGTGTTGCATACGCCCTTAAGTAATAATAGGGAAGAAGCGCTAAGCCAATTAAATGCAAACCCAGGCCTATGGATACGGCTGCACCCCAATGCCCAATCTTTTGTATTACCCAACTTAGAAACCAACAAATAGCGCCCCACCTGGCTTTACCTATACCGCTTATATACCACGGATGGATATAAGCCCGCACCGTCTGCCCCACCAACTTCTACCAACTGGCCTATACGCAACCCTCAGCCCTAGATGATATCTGCACGGGTTTTTGCCATTGTGTGAAAAACAACTAAGCTTAATATTTTAGCGATACGTGTCTGAAACACGCGGCCTAATGACCCAACACCCCAAACCTGAAACGGTTATAAAAAAACTATACTCATCACTTATCCTTCTATTAGGTTTAAGACGAGGCATCATGAAGTACCTATTTTTCGTATTCAGCTTTTTATTAGCGCCTTGCACATATGCAGATATTTATGATGACTTTATTGAAATAAATCTTGTTAGTGAACCCCGCAAAAAATTCATCGCGCTCTACCAGAGCAGTCAAATACCCGAAGGATACAATGCGGCAAAATGGAACGAGGGCACTCGTATCATTGTGCAAAAGCTCAACACCGATTTAAGCATAAATGGCGCCATTTTTTCTGCGATTAAAGATTCGTATAAAACGGAGTTTACTCCTGACGACATGAAGTATTTAATTGAAGTTGTGTCTAATCCAAAATTTAGGGCGTTGTTAAGTAAGAATCTAAACGTAAAATCCAATGTAACAGATATTCTTCACAATTATATGTACAAAGAGTTTGGTGATGTAGTTTATGAAACTCGCGCAGATCTAGCAGAACAAGACAACGCGCAGTAGATGCTCCCTAGCACGCAATTTACCATTATCGCCCTGCTTACCCTTACTCTGACGGCTTGCTTGAAAGACGCGCCCATTGCTATGGGCCAGCAACACCCGCAATACTTGGGCACCTGGTATTTGCATGATGAGCAATCTAACGCTGATTCCCACCACTTTAAATCGGTATTGTTTGAAATTAATGGTGACGGTACCGCCACATATCTAAAATGTATCATTGTGAACGACGCTACCGGCAACCACAAACACAGCAGCCGTACCCAAGTAACGTTTGACAAGGCAAAAATAATTGAACTTTCAGCCCATAAACTGGTTTTAGAAAAAGCCTTTCACTTTATTCACATTGAGAATACGCTAGAACAACGCTTACAAGTGACAGGCAACAAAGCCACGCTGACCGTTGAAGGGCTAAAGTTGACTAAGGCATCACCTTTGGCCAAGTGGACCTGTCCGGAAGAAAACCCGAGTTATTGAGCCGCCAAGCACTCTATACTCGTTCACACCTGCCATAATAAAGGGATCAATTATGCATATTTTAATCGCTATTATCACCGCTGCCGCCGGCTTAATTTGGGCGCTGGTGCGGCTCCAAAACTCTGGCGTAGATCTAAATTCGTTTAACCCCTTTTGGTGGGTCAGGCGCCGTCGGTGGCAAAAAATTCATGGTTCAAACCCACTTCATACCATTGGCTCTAGCCTAGAGGCCGCCGCAGTATTGGTGGTGGGTATTGCTAAAATTGACGTGGAAATTACGCGCGACACCAAATCAGAGATCCTATCCCTATTTGTAGAAGCTTTTAACATCAGTGAAACCGAGGCTAACACCTTGTTTAGCGCCAGCTCACACCTGTTAAAAGATGCCTCCAACCTTGTGCTTGAGGTAAAAAACATATTAGCGCCCACTTTGGCTGATTTTACTCAGTCTCAAATTACCTCTGTATTAGCAATGTTAGACAAAGTCTCTGTAGCTGAGGCCGCGCCCTCTACAACCCAACAAGAATATATTACTGAGGTAAAGCAGCAGTTTAACTCTACACAAAACACCAGCAAAAATTGGTAACCTATACACCCTACAATAATCCACCCATTATGGAGGCAGCATGAACGAGCATACCGGGCAGTGTAGCTGCGGGAAGGTTGAATACAGCTTCAGCGGTGACCCAATCAATGTGGCTTATTGTTATTGTACAAGTTGTCAGATACATACCAACTCTGACAAATGGCATGGTTTATGGGTAGCAAAACAGAACTTTAGCTTCAACCAAACCGAGCCCTCTACTTTTACTAGAAAGGGTGACTCGGGCATGGATATGGTCCATCACTTTTGTTCTACCTGTGGGGTAACACTTGCGGTATTTGTAGAGATAGGCAACTTTTTTAGCGTAGGGGCCAACACCTTAAATGCTACTGAAAGGCCTAAACCCAATATGCTTATTTATACAAAAAATGCCTCTAGCCTAGC
>CAYZQH010000376.1:0-2541 GCA_964480055.1 uncultured Cellvibrionaceae bacterium | reverse complement strand
GATATTATTGAGTTGGATGAGTTAACGGCATTTAACCAAGTAATGGCTAAAGGCGGTACTAGAGCACTATGAGTAATTTTATGGCGCTCTATTAAGGGGAAAGCATTATCCGGCGAGCCATTTTGAGCCAGCACCACACATCCACCAGCAAAAAAAACGCCTAATGACCCCGGCGAGCTAAGCGTAAAGTTATGCGCAATCGGGAGCACCGCCAAATACACCGTGCTTGCTTCAAAACCGCAGATTTCTACACTTTTACGAATACTATAAAAATAATCATTATGTGTACGAGGAATCAACTTTGGAACACTAGTGGTACCACCCGATAACTGCATCAAAGCGACAGATTCAGCCGAAATTGGCGGATATTTTTGCTCGGACAATTTGTACCACTGCGCTAGAGACTTTAACTTTCCGTTTAAAATTTTTGAATTTGATGTACATTCTTCAAGGGTTACCACCACCTTAATATTCGACTGCTCTACAACCTGCTCGGCCAAGCCAAGAAAATCAAACCCGTCATACCTTTGTGCAATGACATAGGCTTTTGCCTTGGAAAACCGACAAAAATAGGTAACCTCTAAACTACGATGCGCGTGAAGCGCCATGATGGGAACAGCACCAATCTTAAACAGCGCAAATATCACCTCAAAAAATTCGCCAACATTTGGCAACTGAACCACAACCGCGTCACCGGCCTTAATACCAGCCTCAGTAAAACCAGACGCAACTTGGTTAGCTCTGGCATTTAAAAAACGATATGACCATTGCCTTTCACCACAAATTAACGCCACTGCATCTGGCCTTTGCCGCGCACTACTTTCTAATATTTTCGCCAGTGGCTCATTGCGCCAAACCCCTTGGGATTGATAAAGATCCCTTAGTTCACTCGGCCATGGCGTAAATGTCACTCCACAGGGAGAATCGATTGATTTATCCGTCATTGCACAATACCTAACGCACCTAGCATGGTATTGAACTTTGCACCAGTTTCAGCCAACTCTTTATCCGGTGAGCTACCGCTAACGATGCCTGCACCGGCGTAAAGCGTTACGCTTTTATCTTCTACTTGCGCACAGCGAATAGTGACAACCCACTCGCCGTCTCCATTGGCGTCGCACCACCCCACCATTCCCGTAAAAAGATCTCTATCGTAGGTTTCAATTTCCTTAATGGCATTTTTAGCTTTGTGTGTGGGATACCCACAAATAGCAGGTGTTGGATGTAGCGCTAACGCCAACTGTAGCGAGGAAGTGCTTTGGTCAATCAACTCCCCTTCGATACGTGTACCCAAATGCCATAATGCAGGTGTACCGACTAACTCAGGCTTATTGGGCACAGACAGTTTTTTGCAAAATGGTGATAACGCTTTTTCAATGGCGTGAACCACCAACTCATGCTCGTACAAATCTTTTTTTGATTTCAGCAGCGCTTGGGCACGTGAATGATCTTCCTCTGGGTTGGTGCTGCGTGGTTCTGACCCAGCCAGTGGGTGAGTGATTATTTTATTGCCCCTCCTAGAGATAAGTAACTCAGGACTTGCGCCAATCAAGGTTTTATTGACTTTTGGCTGACCCACGTCATTAAGATCTACAGCGAAGGTGTACCCCACGTGATTTTTTGCGGCTAAATTTTTGACCATCGCCTGTACATTAAGCTGCTGCTGATACTGTAGTCTTAGTGTTCTAGAAAGCACTACTTTATCTAGCTCGCCGCGCGCAAATCGCGCCAAGGCATTCACCACACCATTTTTAAAGCAATCCGATGTTGGCCATTCGGCCACCGTATGCGTACCTATTGACGGTGATTGTATGGCTTCTTGCGGCCGCTCTTTACCCTCTTGCGACAAAATATTTGTGCTCACCCTTAAATAAGATTTTTCATTTACATCAAACGGAATGGCGCCGACAACAACGCTCTCTTTAAAGCCAAGCTCACTCGCAAACCGTAAAGATTCTTCCACCTGAGCGGACACGGTATTTAAACCCGTTGCCAGCAATGCTGCAAAAGGCGGTTGCGCTAAGAGCGTACGTGTATTCGACGAAAAATAGACGTTCTCTAGTGGTTTATACGCGTCTATTAAATATGCAGCTCTTTGATTGACATCACCAACTTCGACCATGGAATTCAATGTTATACCCTCTTAAATGCGTACGCGTCCCTGGATAAATTAATCCATACAAGTGAATTTAGTTTGCCTAGTATTTAGAACCTTAAAGACCGTCGAGCTAGATCTCGAACTATGTCTATAATTTACATCATCGTTTTTATATCAATCCGTAGATACTACCCTCGTCAAAAATCAGCTTTGAGAGAGTATTCACCCGGCAATAAAGCTTGCCGTCCTACACGAATAGCAAATGTGCAATCAATCAATTAAGGGTATTGATCAACAGCATTCACTATTCAGGATTCACCTCTAAGGTAACGTAAACTGCGTGAAGGTCGACATCAATTTGTGGGCTTTCGGAGGGAAGAGCGGTATGTTCCGCTTCTAATAAATACAACCCTGCTTGCTTCCAAGTAGTGCTGAATTCGCCA
>CAYZQH010000375.1:0-2578 GCA_964480055.1 uncultured Cellvibrionaceae bacterium | reverse complement strand
GTAGGTGGCTTCGAACCACTTGGTCGGGGGTTCGAATCCCTCCGGGTGCGCCAAAATATCAAACCTCGCCAACCGGCGGGGTTTTTTTATTTTGCACGCTCTGAAGATGAGAACCCCAGTTCGACTAAATGGCAGGGCGCCACGATGGCGCGAATGAATCCTTCTGAGTGCGCTAATTTATCAAGGCCGCGTGGACATTATCTGCCAGCCCTTATCCTTACGTATGGCTCCGACATACTACAAAGGGTTTGAGAAGGGAAGCTGGTAAGTGCCACTCCAGCACTGCCCTTTCTCTTTTTATCTTCCGGCTACTTATTTAGCGCGGTTAATTAAATGCCACCCGACAAATAACGTAGGCGTGATCACTGGGCTTATCGGTTGTGCTACCCGGCTGCACGCCGATTAATTCATTCCCGTGAATAATTTCATAGGCTACTTGGCCTTGCTCCAAAAATATTTTTGGAATAATACCGTGCATCAATACTTGTAATTTACCCCGGTGGTTGTAGTCGTAACGGCTATCTTCCTCCACGGTAAACACTAAGTTTTCATTATATTGGCCTACTAAGGTTTTTAAGGTTTGGCTATGTTCGTGGTCATTAAAATCGCCGGTAATATAATACCCCTGCCCCTTGTGAAACAGTTGGTCGGTGAATTCGCAAATGGCTTCGGCCTGGGCCACCCTTACAACTTGTTTAATATCCACACCTGGGTTTTCTGGGGCAAATATACTCTGCTGTTGGCGCTTAGACACCAAATGAACATTAATTACCGTAAGCGGCTGTTGGCTGTGTTTTTCTACAAAAGTGGCGCACAGGGGTTTGCGCGAGTCTTCAAAGCAGGCCAAGCCCTGCCCTATGAGTTGTACAGATTCGGGGATAAGGTCCACGCGTGTGGGGTTGTAAAGGTACCCATTGCGAATATTACCACCGGGTTGCCCGCCATCAGCATCGGGCTCTGGAGGGATATCTACCCAGTCGTATCGAATACCGCATAATTTTTGAATCAGCCCGATTAGCGCCAAATAAGATTGATCGGCGTTGACCTCATCGGAAATTTCGGCGCCGTCGTTATCTTGAATTTCTTGCAGGGCGATAATATCTGGCACCTTAGCTTGCATCACCACTGCTTGCGCTAAGGTGTGAAAACGCCTATCCCCCCAGTCATC
This sequence comes from uncultured Cellvibrionaceae bacterium, assembly GCA_964480055.1. Taxonomy (GTDB): domain Bacteria; phylum Pseudomonadota; class Gammaproteobacteria; order Pseudomonadales; family Cellvibrionaceae; genus CAYZQH01. The sequence continues at coordinate 1,410 of CAYZQH010000375.1, read as the reverse complement.
ATCTACATCGGTTTTGGGGTTTTGAACTTTCTCGGCAGACTCTATTTTTTGGTCCAAGTTAAAACAGTTAAGTGTCATAACGGTGATGGCGTACGGGTCGCTTGGCAGACTGCTTGCCTGTGGCTTAACAAGGTTATTTTGCACATCAAATGCATGATCTACAGCCAGCTGCCAAGAATTGACTCGGTAATGTAATGGACCTGTGACATCAACCAAAAGTTTACTGCCCACATTCACCGTCTCTGCGTTGTGGTAGTTTCTAACCCTAAACCCCGGAAACCAACGGTCTAAAGCTGTATGGTGCGGTATGATGCCCCCCTCGCGTGACACAACCAGGTGCTCATCATCCAAATGCTCTTCAAACGCGCACACGTAATCCCCAAATAGGTTGCTTGGTGCAATAAACGTAGCGCCTTTGGGGATGCAAACCAGCATCCCTTCTAAACTATTCAAGCGCTCTGCCAGCGATATAGTAGCGCTGGGCAGTAACTCATTACTTAGTCGAATTGGCGCTATAACAGGGCCATTGGCTTGTAATAACCTACTCTCAGAAAGCAGCAATTGAGTATTGGGGCGGGCAGTATCGTGCTTTAAATAATCTACACAGGTACCAGTGACTTCTATCAGCTGCCCAGGTGTAACGTCGCATTTGCGACAAAAGACAAAAACAGCATCAGACCTTTGGTTATCCCAAACAACCTCTGGGGTTTGAATGTAAAAACCTTTACGGATAACACCGGTTACAACACCTTGGGTGGTAACGTGTTGACCGGCATAACGGGTAAACAACCCATCACCTTGAATGGTGCGAATGCTTAATTTCAACATAAACGAATAATGAAACAGGCAGGTGTCTTACCTGCCTGTTTACCTGCTTTTATAGTATTAAATCAATAACGTGAATCTATTTTCATAAACAACAAAAACCGTTACTCCTTAACCTTCTCTGCCCAGCGGTCTGCGACAGTTTTTGCGGCATCACGCCCACCAAGACCAAACGCCAGGGCCGCGGCCACGGCGATGCCACCCATGGTTAAACCAAATGCCATGTTGACTATATTATCAGCAAGCCCCATAGCGCGTAAGCCCATAGCTAAAACCAAGCCAATAATAGCGAAACGAGCGATATTCGCAATACCACCACTGCCAGATTCGGTCAGCTTGATATGCGCCAAATTGCTCAGATAGTTACCCACAATCAGGATCACGCCACCAATTAATATCCCACCACCAAACTCTAATATACGGGCAAAGATATTAGAGATTATCTCAATCCCCAAGGTGTTAACCGCAGCGGTGGATGCCGTCATCATTGAGAAAAACATAATAGAGGAGCTGACTAATTTTAGTGGCGTAAACGACTCAGAAAAAATGCCTTTAATGCCCATTTTTTCTGGCAGGCTGTTAATG
>CAYZQH010000374.1:0-2591 GCA_964480055.1 uncultured Cellvibrionaceae bacterium | reverse complement strand
TATATCTTTCGTGATCAAGATGAAGCAGGCACAGAAATTGTCTCAATCATGTTTGAAATGAAAAACGAAAACGACTGCACCGCCACCAAAAAACGCAATGAAGATTTTTTAAAAGAGCTGGATAAAGACCGCATAGAGAAGGGCTGTGAATACGCGGTGTTGGTTTCTTTGTTAGAGCCAGAAAGTGAGCTATACAATACCGGAATAGTGGATGTATTCCACCGTTACCCAAAAATGTATGTGGTGCGCCCACAATTTTTTATTCCCATGATTACTCTACTGCGTAACGCGGCAATGAACTCTTTAGAGTACAAAGCAGAGCTTGCCCATGCAAAAGCACAGAGTGTGGATATTACCAGCTTTGAAACGGACCTAGACAAGTTTAAAACGGCGTTTGCCAAAAATTATGATCTGGCCTCTAGGCGTTTTGAAACGGCCATTAACGAAATTGACAAATCCATTGATCATTTACAAAAAACCAAGGATGCCCTATTGGGTACGGACAGAAACCTGCGCTTGGCAAATGACAAAGCGCAGGACGTAACCATCAAAAAGCTAACCCGCCGTAATCCCACGATGGCAACTAAGTTTGCAGAGCTAAAAGATCAAACGCCGCCAGCAGCGGATTAATCTCTGTACCACGAAAGCCATGAAGTGTGTGACAGAATCTGAACTATTTCAAAAAGGCCACGCCGCGTAAATTTATATTGAGTACGCTGGAGACAATGAGAGGCGCCAATGACCCAAGCGATTGAATGTGCAAACTTAGTAAAACATTTTGGAGATACTCGTGCGGTTGATGGTATTGATCTGTCCGTTGCACGCGGCAGCGTTTACGGCCTGTTGGGCCCAAATGGTGCGGGCAAAACCACAGTGGTACGGCTATTGTCTACGCTACTTAGGCCAACGTCTGGCAGTGCTCGGGTGTTAGGTTGTGACCTGCTCAAAGAGGCAAAAACCATTCGCACAAAGGTGAGTTTAACAGGGCAATTTGCCTCTGTGGATGAGGAGTTAACCGGTCGAGAAAACCTAATTTTAATAGCACGCTTATTGGGTCACAGCTGGAAAGATGCCAAAACCCGTGCACAAGAGTTGTTACACGCTTTTAGTTTACATGAGGCCAGCAAGCGGCAAGTAACCACCTATTCAGGCGGTATGCGCCGTAGGCTAGATATAGCCGCTAGCCTCATTGCTACACCCGAGTTATTGTTTTTAGATGAGCCCACCACCGGCCTGGACCCGCGCAGTCGCAATCAAGTGTGGGCTATTGTGAGCGCTATAGCGGCCGAGGGTGCCACGGTGTTACTCACTACGCAGTATTTAGAAGAAGCAGACCAATTGGCTGACCGTTTAGCGGTTATTGACCGTGGCAAAATGATTGCAGAAGGAACGGGGCGCGAATTGAAAAATTCTGTAGGCAGTGGGTCTCTCAAACTAAACCTTGTTGATGAAACCGAGGCACTACGCGCGCAACAGATATTGATTGACACGCTCGGCAACGGCTTAGGTATCAGTTTAACCAGTGAGGTACTTACCGTGCAGTTGACCGATGAGCAGCAAGGGCTATACATTTTAAATACTCTCAATAGTCATGCAATTACGCTTACCGAATATGCCCTTGGGTCGCCGAGTTTAGATGAGGTATTTTTTGCATTAACCGGTAAGCCCGTGCGTGAAGAAAGCACAGCACGGAGTGGTCATCAAGATGTGGACCACGATGAAAAAAATGGGAGCGCCGAATATGAATAAAAACATCAGCGGGCCAAATATCCTAAGCCAACGACCAAAACCCTCGCCTGCCAGCGCCCTCTCTGCCGTGATTACCCTGGGCTGGCGTGCTTTGTTAAAAATTAAACATGTACCGTTTCAGCTATTTGATGTAACCGCCTTTCCCTTAATGATGACATTAATGTTCACTTATCTTTTTGGTGGCGCTTTGGCAGGGTCGCCAGAAGAGTATATTCAATTTTTACTGCCAGGCATTTTAGTGCAAACTATTTTATTTATTACGGTTTATACAGGGGTGGGCCTTAATACGGATATTCATAAAGGCATATACGACCGCTTTAGTTCATTGCCCATCTGGCCATCGGCCCCTATTTTTGGCGCGTTACTGGGGGATGTTTTACGCTATACCCTGGCGGCACTAATGGTCATTGGCTTAGGGTTAGTGTTAGGGTTTCGCCCGGCCGGCGGTGTGATGGGTGTGGTGCTTGCAGTCATGTTAATACAGCTATTTTCTTTTAGTTTATCCTGGGTTTGGATCATACTCGGCATGTACGTCAAAACCCCGGAGTCTGTCATGACGACCAGCTTTCTATTTTTATTCCCGCTTACATTTACCAGCAATATATTTGTAGACCCAACAACAATGCCGCAATTTATGCAGGCCTTTGTGGCGGTCAACCCGGTCACGCATTTGGCCAGCGCTTCAAGAGGGTTAATGCAAGGTGCGGTTGATGCAAACAGTATTATTTGGGTGTTGGCGGCATCTGGCGCTCTAACCGCAGTTTTTGCGCCCATTGCGCTTAGAATATATCACAAGGAGCGTTAGTATTCTTAGTTGGTTCGCTTACGTTTATAGGCGCTTA
>CAYZQH010000373.1:0-2676 GCA_964480055.1 uncultured Cellvibrionaceae bacterium | reverse complement strand
GGGATTTCATTGGATTCACCCACGGCTTTGAGGCCAGCAAAGTGAATGACCGCGTGAATGTCGTGTTCCTTAAAGATGCTATCCAAAGTTTCGCGGTGGTTGATATCACCTTCTATGAACGGAAAGTCAGCATTCGTGAGGGCTTTCACCCGCTTAAGAGCTTCTTCGCTGCTGTTGCATAAATTGTCTAGTACAACAATATCAAAACCCGCTTCAAGTAACACCAAACAAGTGTGAGACCCGATATATCCTGCGCCCCCGGTTACTAAAATCGCCATAATACTCTCCAGATAGTAGAGCTAATAATTAACCCTGTTATTCTACTGTAACCCTTTGTAAAAGAAAGCGCGTGACCGTTGGTGATAGAACGTTGCCGTTAGGCCCCTGGCGTTTTCCAATTAAACAAGTACGAGTTGTCGCGCAAATTATTGGACAATGCGCTGACGTAACGATTCTTTCGGACTCCAAAAAAAGAGTGGGTTCACAGTAGAGGGTATAGATACTTTGTGGAAGCTGAGCTGCATATCGTCAGCTATTTAACGGGTTACTATTGTCATCCCAGACCGCATTCAAATAACGGAGGGCAAACTCCAAACACGGCGAAAATGTTGTGCTGGAATTCCTGCTAACCTGTGGTCATTTTTCTTGACCACAGCAGTGCGAGGGGCGTTGAGGTTTTACTGGCAGAGTGATTAGTCAAAGAGTGTCTAAAAAGGGTTTGTAGTATCCAGCCTCATTTGTTGCGCTCGAGCTAGGCCGAAACGCTACATTGGGTAATGCTGAATCGTTGAAAAGCCAATTGTTTGAGCGCTTAAAACGAAAAAAGCCGACTCAGGTGAGTCGGCTTTTTAATGTTTGGCTCCGCTTGCTGGGCTCGAACCAGCGACCCAATGATTAACAGTCATTTGCTCTACCAACTGAGCTAAAGCGGAATTTCTTCTGGGTTGCCCCAATAGAGGCGCGTATATTAGAGCGCAGAATAAGCGCTGTCAACCCCTTGGTGATTATTTTAACTGTTTGATTTTAAAACAGTTTTTTCAAAAAGGGTTGGTAGGACCGAGCGGATTTGAACCGCTGACCCCCACCATGTCAAGGTGGTGCTCTAACCAACTGAGCTACGGTCCTATAGATCGAATAACTTCAAATCGACTTGCTTCGATCAGCCTCTCAAAGGAAGGCCGCGTATTCTAGCGGGCAGGGTTGCCACTGGCAACCCATTTTGAGGTATTTACAGCCCGTTGACTGCTGCTGCGCCCAATGCTGCCTGATACATGATTTGAGTTACTTTAGACCAGACTGAAAGCTTGTCGAGCTTGTCAGTTTCAAGTGGCACTACGATGGTGTCACCTGGGTTGATCGGTGTGGCGTTAGCTCTAAACCAGCGGCTTTGAGAGGGTTGTACAACCAGGCCGTTGGCTTTAACAATGTACACTCTAGATTGGTCTGCGTGCTTTTTAAAACCGCCTGAGCGCTCGACGTACGAAGTGGCATCAAAAGCTTTTTCAAAAAAGTGTGAGGTGGGGTATTGCACTTCGCCCACTACGGTGACGGAGGGTTTGTAGCGTGGAATCGTCAGCTCGTCGCCGTCTTCCAGAACAAAGTCAGATTCGTCTTTTTCACTAAGTATTCTGGGCAGGTTGATCACCATACGGCCAAGGGGGCGCAAGTTGTCTAGGTTGTTGAGCAGCATTTGGGCTTCGGCCATATCTACTCTGTCTTCCCCTTCGCCAGCGTTTACAGATTGGCTAGCAATATCGTTTTTGAGCTTACCTTTAAATTCGGCAATCCGTTGGGCTTCTAGCTCCCGTAACTCTTTGCGCGAGAAGATGGCGCCCTCGGCATAGGCTTGAGGTGTAATGCCTCCGGCACGGGTAAGTACATCGGACAAAGATTCACCTGGGAGGATAGAGTAAGTCCCAGGGAACATAACTTCGCCTTGTACTTTTACGGTCTCTTTCTTTTTCCACAGAGGAATTTGTTTCACTTGCAACGTATCCCCAGGCATAAGGGTAATCGGGGCATCAGTAAAATCTAGGGGGATGTGGGTGACGACGCGCTGGCGGTTTTCGTCCACATCGTAACGAGTGAGTTCGCCATTAGTACCCATTGCGCTCTCAGTTAAGCCGCCTGCTAATAATATTAAATTGGCTGAAGTCATGCTTGGCGTGAGCGGGTAGATGCCAGGAAAGCGCACACTGCCCGATATGTTGATGGTTTGCTTGCGCTCGTTGAAGTCAGCTTGGGTATCGAGCTGCTCAATTAAAGTAGCAATAAGCTTCGCGCGATCATCAGTGTAGTTAAATAAGTGAATCACATCTCTGCGCTGTAATTTGGGGTTTTGTGCACTACTGGGGGATTGCCATGCTACTTTTGGCGAAAATATGAGCGTGGAGACTTCCAGTGTGTTTGGGTCGTAGCGTTGAATCAGTGCCGTATCAATATCTGGATTGGGTAGCAGCTGAGAAGGCGCCTCAATTAAGTCAGTAAAGCGAACGTTCCTGGACCACGAGCGGTAACCCGGGCGTTTTAAATGACCTTCAATGGCAATTTGATCATTTAAAAAGTCTAACGCAGATGCAATGGTTAAGTGGTCACCATCTTTTAGTTTTGTGGTAAGCGCGTGGGTTTTGGATAAGTTTAAATTGAGAATTTTTTTCTCGCCGGATTGGTTTAGGC
>CAYZQH010000372.1:0-2679 GCA_964480055.1 uncultured Cellvibrionaceae bacterium | reverse complement strand
TCTTAGTGTTTATTCATGGCTGGGGCGCTGAGGCCTGTATTTGGCAAGATTTAAGCCGAGCGCTGCCAGGTAAACACGTTGCTCTGGAGCTGCCTGGGTTTGGTAGTGCACCCAACGAGGAGGCTTCGCTTGACCAGTATATTGAAGACGTCTCCGGTGAGTTACCGGGCAGCTGCGTATTAGTAGGTTGGTCCCTTGGGGGGATGTTAGCAACGCGTTTGGCCCACTTAAACACCAACAAGGTTAAAGGGCTGATTACGCTTGCAACAAATTTAACTTTTATTCAGCGCGATGATTGGCCCTGTGCAATGCCTGAAGCAGATTTTCTCGGGTTTGAATCTATCTTTAAAGAGCAGGCGCAAAAAGTTTATAAAAGATTTTTATTGCTGCAAACAAAAAATGACCCGCAGGCAAAATTTGTTTTACAAAAATTAAAGGCGTTGAATCCTCCTTCTGATCTTACTGTGTCGTGTTGGGCTGAGAGCTTGAGTTGGTTGGCAGAGTTAGACAACCGACAGTACGTAAATAAAACCATTGTTCAGCGTCATATATTGGGGCAATTGGATAGCTTGGTTCCTGTGGCTGTAGCGCAAGAGTTAGAAAGCCTGGGATTGGATACAGTTGTGCTTGAAGGTGCCGCACACGCATTACCCATTTCACATATTAAGCTGGTAGCCAATGTAATTTTAAAAGCCCTTGCGCCTTTTGATGTTTTGCCAAAAGCGCGTATCGCTCGCTCGTTCAGTGAGCATGCGTCTACTTATGATCAAGCCGCAATCATTCAAAAACACGCAGCCAATAAATTGGTGAGCACAATGCCTGAAGCCGTTGGTGAAATGTGGCTGGATCTAGGCTGCGGTACCGGTTTTGTTCAAGACGCAATGCATGCGTCTAATAAAAACCCCTCAACCCTCATTGAGGGAGATATTGCCCTTGGCATGTTAAGACACATTAAACACGATAGGCCCAATGCAACAGGCGGTGTTTTAGATGCCGAGCACTTGCCTTTAGCGCCAGAAGTATTAGAAGGCGTAGTATCTAACCTTGCGGTGCAGTGGTGTGACCTAGGCTTGGTAGCAAAAGAGGTTTTTAGAGTGCTTAAGCCTGGCGGGTGTTGGGTGTTCTCTACTTTGGTTGAAGGCTCGTTAAATGAATTACAGAGCGCGTGGCAAGAGGTAGATTGTTTTACACATGTGAATCATTTTTTACCAAAGGCGGAAGTAACAAGTGTTTTATGCGAAACCGGCTTTTGCCAGCCTGATCAAAATACCTATGTTTTTGTGGATAAATACCTGGGGCTAATTCCTCTATTGAGAAGCTTAAAAAATATTGGTGCGCATAACATGAATTTGCGCAAGGCCCCAGGTTTAACCTCGCGACGGCAGTTGTTGCAGTTAGAAGCCGCCTATACAAAATTGCAATTAGATTGTGGTCATTTACCTGTATCCTATGTGGTTTGTCAGGTGATTGTTAATAAGCCTGAATGAGCAATATAAGTGCAATGGCTGAATCGGGTGCTCATTAGTATGTTGATAACCTAAAATTATTTACCAAACGCAATATGGCAAAAAATTATTTTGTGGCTGGCACCGATACGGGTGTGGGTAAAACTCAAATTACCACAGGGCTTATCGCTTTGGCTAAAGCCCAAGGCTTAACCGCTTATGGCCTTAAGCCCATTGCCGCGGGGTGTGAGCAAACAGACGTTGGGTGGGTTAACGAAGATGCACTGCAAATACAGCAAGTCAATGCTGTAGCAATAGAATACGCACAAATTAACCCCGTAGCATTAAAAGCGCCCCTTGCACCGCATATTGCGGCGGCTCAAGAAGGGAGGCAATTAACCCTTTCGCTTATTGAGGAGTCAGTTCGTGAGGCGTTGACTTACCCGGCAGACCTTCGGTTAATTGAAGGTGCTGGTGGTTGGCGTATACCTTTATCCGCGACTGAGCAACTGGCAGATTTACCTAAACGTTTGAATACGCCGGTAATACTCGTGGTGGCTATGCGCTTGGGTTGTTTAAACCACGCGCTTTTAACTGCGCAAGCGATAGCTGCAGACGGACTAGCCTTGGCCGGCTGGGTGGCAAATAGTACGGGTGGCCCAATGGATGAGCTAGAAGAAAACATCAACACTCTGCGTCAATACTTACCAGTTCCGTGTTTGGGTTGCGTACCCTATTTGTCTGACCTCACACCAAATAATGTTGCAAGTTACTTAACCTTACCTGCTTTGGTTTGATAATACTTTTGATATTGCTGTAGCCTTTTCTCGGCTTTGGCGCACACGGTTATCGGGTGTTGTGTAAATGTATTTTTGCAGGTGGCTATTGTATCTATGGCGTAAGGCGTCTCGTGATTGTCTAAAGCGGTTTTTACCAGTTGCTCATAGGCTTTTGCGGCAAATAACAATGCTTGTTTGTCGCCTGTATTTTGACCGGGGTGGTCGAGCCAATCTTGAGTAACTTGAATCACGTCTTGCCAGGCATTTTGTTGCCAATATTGATTAGCCCACTCCCAGTAAATATGGCGTATGATTTTTTGCCACGCCGAATGCTCAGGGAGAAGCACCTCGGCGATCGGCACGGCAAATAGTGCGTCTTCATAGCGGTCTTGCTCAATTAATTTGTCTGCCAACACTTGTATTGAGTGGGCCACATGATCTTTTGCGGATTTAAG
>CAYZQH010000371.1:0-2683 GCA_964480055.1 uncultured Cellvibrionaceae bacterium | reverse complement strand
CTTACCATCTTTTCAGGGTTGTGCATGGGCATTTGCGGTATCGCCGCTTTTGACATCCGCGCGATGCCTGATACCACAATGCCCTTACCCGTGACATCTAATTTGGGTTAGATTTAATCACTGTAATGCCTGAGCAACGGTACAGCTTGACTGGTACCAGTGATGTTACTGACACCAAAACTATCATGGTTTTTGCCTCTGCGACCTGTTTTGCTCGTCACAAATGCCTTACCTAAAACAGATAAAATGCCAGCGTTTGCCCCAATAACTAATAATTTTTGCGTTATCTCTCTTTTTTATTGGGGTTTTTACGGCATACTTGCTGCACTTTGCGGCGGCCTCAAAGCCTATCCAGCCATGTGCGCACTGCCGCCTTTAACCAGTAATTAAAACTATCAATTACTGGCAATAACAAGACATTCTAGGGTGAACGCATGTTGATCAATAAACGCAGCTCTTTGAGCGCTGCAGCAACTATCGCCATGGCCAGCTTATTAAGCGCCTGCGGTGGCCCCGGGGAAACCCAAACACCAAGCTCAAGCAGCTCTTCTAGCAGTTCTAGCTCGTCAAGCGCAAGCAGTTCTAGCTCCAGTTCGAGCAGCTCTTCTAGCTCTGGAGCGAGCGCCACAGAGAGTTTAGTTGTCGCCATTAACGCAGGCGGCCAGGGCTCTGCCACCCTAAACGGTGTGATGTTTGACGCCGACCGCTTCTTCACTGGTGGTGAAACCTACACCACCGCCGACCCCATCACCGGCACCAACGAAGATGGCCTATATCAATCAGAGCGTTATAACAGCACCAATTATAATATTCCCGTTACTAACGGCACCTACTCTATTGAATTGCACTTTGCAGAGCTATATCAAACTACGGCTAACGCACGCGTGTTTAACGTATCAGTAGAAGGTAAAGAGGAAATGTCGGGTGTTGATTTATTCTCTTTGGCTGGTCATGACACGGCTTATATGTACAACGTCAAAACCGTCAACGTCACCGACGGCTGGCTGAATATAGCTCTAGCGGCAACCACTAACAACGCAACCATTGCCGGTATTGCAGTGTATTCAACTGAAGGGAAATTAAACCCATCAGCGTCGTCCTCTAGCTCTTCAAGCTCTAGCAGTAGCTCTAGCGGCTCAAATGGCGGAACAACAAAAAGCGCAGGCTGTGGTAAGCCCGCATACCAAAATGTTGGCAGCTGGGTAAGACGAGACGGCGCGAAGGTGAAAGGCGCTAACCGTAAGTGGGACGCACGCCTGCCCAATAACTACAACGCTAACCGCGCTTACCCACTGATTGTGCAATTTCACGGGTGCGACTCAAACCTAGACAATACCTCTAACAATACGGATATGACCAAAGGGCCCGCAAAAACAGAGGCCATTATTGTGCGTGGCCGTGCGGTGCAAAATTGTTGGGGTGATGCCAAGCCTGGCTCAGCAGAAGAGGCTTACTTTGACAAAATAGTGAGCGAAGTCAGCTCAAAGGCGTGTGTTGATAAAAGCCGGATCTTTGCCACCGGTTATAGCTCTGGTTCATTTGTACTTAGCTGGTTAGGCTGCTCACGCGCAGACGTTTTGCGCGGCATTGTAACCGCAGCTGGCGGCAACAAAGTACCCAATGGCCAAAAATGTAAAGGCCCCATTGCACACTTGTTTGTTCACGACCACCAAGACCCATACAATAAATGGCAGGGCGATTACTCTACCGCGCGCGACCGTTTGGTCAAGCTTAATGGCTGCCAAAATGCCACGATGGATATTACCCCTTCGCCGTGCAAAATGTACCAAGGCTGTGGCGACAACCCCGTGGGGCAATGCATTACTTCAGGCTACGGCTGGAAGGGTCACGACCGATGGGGCGCTGCGGGGGACGGCTCCAAAGCGGGTCAAGGTGCTGCGTTCTTCTGGAAGTTTTTTTCATCGCTTAAATAATTTTTAGGCGGGCGCAAATTAGCGCCCGTCTAGCTTTATTAATTATTCACATTTTTAATATTTCGCGCTGAAAAAAATAAAGAACACCTCTAAAAACAGTAATTTTTAGTGCAAAAAAGTACAGCTCGAAAAACCGAATTTTACGTACAGTAAATCACTTCGTATGAGTATGCGCACGTCATACACTTGCAATCAAAGACTCTATAAACGCATCAGTCTCTGGGTCTACAACCTGCCTGGTCTTATCTGCCTCAAACCATTCAATCACCCTTTTAATACCGTCTGAGTATTGTATAGTGGCATTAAATTCTGGCACCAAGGCTTTTATTTTGCTGTTGTCAAAAATGGCGGATGTGGACTTATCGCCCAATAGCGTACCCGTATAGCTTTCATCTAACGCACAAATTTTATCTGAAGTGACGTGAACAATTTTTGCCTCTACGCCAACCGCTTGCGCCGTATATTGATAAATTTCATTCCAACTTAAAAAATGGTCAGACGTAATATGGTAATCCTCACCAATGGCTATGGGTTTACCCAGAAGCCCACAAAACCCAACGGCAAAATCTTCGGCGTGTGTGAGCGTCCAAAAAGAGGTGCCATCGCCTTGCACTACAACTGGCTTTCCGGCTTTCATGCGCGCCACCGTGGTGTACTTCTGCCAACCACCAATTGTAATTGGGATGACACGCGAATAAGTATGAGACGGACGCACGATAGTGGCCGGAAAGCCAGTACGGTCAAATTCC
>CAYZQH010000370.1:0-2698 GCA_964480055.1 uncultured Cellvibrionaceae bacterium | reverse complement strand
AAAATTCATCAGTAGTACAGCAAAGGCTACGGCATCCGGGTAGTTGCCCCAAGCGCGTATCACAAAAATGAGTAGCCCAGCCAAAGCGCCAAAAATAATTCGGCCCTTGTTACTGACCGCAGAGGTCACTGGGTCTGTAAGAATGAAAAAGGCCCCCAGCATCGTGCCGCCAGAGAGCAAGTGTAAAAGCGGTGAGCCGGCACTGGTTGAGCTGGCACTATCGTAAAACAAAATTGAAAACAGCGTCAGTGACGCTAGCATGCTAACCGGGGCATGCCAGGTGAATATTTTTTTATACAACAGGTACGCGCCGCCGCCTAAAAACGCCAGGTTTACCCACTCCCAGCCAACGCCAGCAAAGCGCGCGGCGCTGAATATGGTGTTGGCTTGATAGACGTCTTGCAGTGTTTGGCCCTGGCGTTGCCTTACAATATCTAAAGGGGTAGCACCAGATAAGGCATCTAATGCGCCCACCGGTGCAAAGCCAAATTTGGACAATATGCCAGTTAACCCCCAAGGGGATATGTCTGCACTCAATGTAGTGGTAGGTGCAGCCCATTGGGTCATTTCAACGGGGAAAGAAATTAACAGCACCACGTAGCCCACCATCGCTGGGTTAAATGGGTTGTAACCCAGGCCACCGTATAAATGCTTCGCCACTACAATCGAGAAAAATAACCCAGTCACTACGACCCACCAAGGGCAGTAGGGTGGTAAAGCCAATGCTAATAAAACGGCCGTTACTGTTGCACTTAAGTCATTTAAATAAAACGCTACGGGCTTTTTGCGTAACTTTAACACGGCGGCTTCAAAGCCCAAGGCACAACCAATTGCCAACAATAGGTTGGTGAGCGTGCCCAAACCAAAATACACGGTTAAGGCGGCAACACCAGGAATGGTGGCCATTAATACCTGCAGCATGACGCCGCGCGTGGTATTGGGGTTGTGCGTGTGCGGAGAGCTTACGCGAATAAATGCCATTGAGTTTTTTACCTGTGTTTCATCAGCGTATGGAAAGAATATCGCCCCCTGGGTAACTCTTTCCTTGGTGCTATCAGCCTAAAATCATTACGATATTTAAGGCTGTTGTGACGCTAGCGCCTGAAGCTTAACTTTTAATTTATCTAAACTTTGTTCTAGTGTTGCTACGTGCTCGCTGTTTTCTTGTTTTGCTGTTTCTAGCTTCTTTTCTGCTTTACTTATGCGAGTTTTAAGTGAGGTGATTTGTGCGGCCAGTTTTTCTTCGGGCGATTGGCTGGCCGCGGCAGCGGCTTTCGCTTTAGCCTTTTCAATAGCCGTGGCTGCGGCATCTTTTACCTCTGAGGCAACATGGGTTTTGTGGGCGGCCGCAGGGCTGCCTTTTAATGCTTCTAGTTCTGCCTTAGCTTGGGTTAGCTTTTCTCTGGTTTTTTCTACGCCTTTTGTCAATGCCTTTACGGTGAGGGCATTGTCCTCTTGAGCTTGCTTGAGCTTTTCTTCAGCACTTTGCAAGCGTGTTTGCAAAGTGGTAACGGCTTTGGTTTGTGCCTCTATGGGCGAGGCTTCCAATTTTTGCTGTATGGCTTGCTCTGCGTTAAAGGCACCCAGTTTGTTTTGCGCGTCATCAACTTTGAGTTCGGCTTGCTTGAGTGATGCCTGTAACTTGTCTCGTTTTTCGTCTTCGCACTCTGCCAACTGTTTTTGCACGCGCTCAACGCGGCTTTGGGCGCTACTCAATGCGCGGTTGAGTTTTTTGATTTGTACCTCTGGGCTAACGCTAGCGGATTTGGCGTTGGCAATGGCCTGCGCGACTACGTCGGGCTTAACTGCGTTAAGCTGTGTAGAGCCAGGTTCAAGGTTACCTGTATTGGCGTCGGCTTCAGCGGCTTTTTTGGCCGCGAGTTTTTTCTTGGTTTCTTCAGCTGCCTTTTTACGGGCTTGGCGTTTGGCTTCTTTTTCAGCTTCGACTTTGGCAATTCGCGCTTTACGGTGATCAAAACGTTCCCGCGCGCGGTCGGCTTTTTGTTTGTCTGCTTCTTGCGTGCGTATGTTGCCCTTTGCAGCGCGATAATATTGCACCAAAGGGATGGCGCTGGGGCATACAAAAGAGCAAGCACCGCATTCAATACAGTCCATTAAATTATGGTTTTGTAAGCGCTCGTATTCTTCAGCTTTGGCATACCAATATAATTGCTGCGGTAGTAAATTGGCGGGGCAAGCCTCTGCGCATAAGCCACAACGAATACAGGCTTGCGAAGGTGGTGGTGGTGGCATTTCTTGGTGGCTTGGGGCCAAAATACAGTTGGTGGTTTTGATTACAGGCACTTGAGTGTCAGAAATGGCAAAGCCCATCATTGGGCCGCCAATAATGATACGCGCGGCGTTATTGGCGTTAAACCCTTGGGCGTCAAGCAGGTGTGCTATGGGGGTACCAATTTTGGCACGGACATTACATTCTTGGCCAAGTGCTTTACCCACTACGGTCGTCACGCGCTCTATTAACGGCTCGCCAAAGCGCACTGCACGCCACGCAGCGTACGCGGTCCCCACGTTTTGGACCAACACACCGCTGTGGGCCGGTAGCGTGCCACTGGGTATTTCTATACCGGTTAGGATTTGTATTAGTTGTTTTTCACCGCCAGAAGGGTATTTGGTGGGGAAGGGCACCACCTCTACATTGGTGCCGGTAGCGGCTTCTTGCAGGGCTTTAATGGCTTGT
>CAYZQH010000369.1:0-2719 GCA_964480055.1 uncultured Cellvibrionaceae bacterium | reverse complement strand
ACCATGGGGCCCTTTGGATTTATTACAGTTATAATAGTCTAATGCTGCTGGGCCTACAGCTTGATTGCCCCCAAAACTTGATGAATTTGCCTTGGTCAATCATTATGTTAGCAGCGGAATTTACCTTATTACTAGAAATTTGTCACAAGGCGAATGGCTGTACTACCCATACTTAAGTTTCCTGACCCGCGGTTACGCACCCTAGCCAAGCCTGTAAAGGCGGTGGATGACCGCGTGCGCCAGATTGTCGATGATATGTTTGAAACCATGTACGACGCGCCCGGCGTGGGCCTGGCCGCGACACAGGTTAACATCCACGAGCAAATTATTGTTATTGACGCCTCAGAAGATCAAAATGAGCCCCTGGTATTCATTAACCCTCAAATCAAAGTTCTAGACAAAGAGCTACACGATTACGACGAGGGCTGTCTGAGTGTGCCAGGCTTTTATGAGACTGTCACGCGCCCAGGCCATGTCCGAGTGACTGCGTTAGACCGCGATGGGAATACGTTCACAATTGAGCCCGAAGGTTTACTGGCTGTTTGCATACAGCATGAACAAGACCATCTAGATGGCAAACTGTTTGTGGATTACCTATCTAACCTAAAACGCAAGCGTATCCGCACCAAGCTGGAAAAGCAGCAACGCCAGCAAGCATAACCCCTTTACACCACTAAGGACTGTCATGCCAAACGCGACGGGCTTGAATATTATTTTTGCCGGCACGCCAGAGTTTGCCGCGCATCACTTAAAAGCGCTGATCAACAGCCGTCACAACGTGGTGGGCACATATACCCAGCCAGATAGGCCTGCCGGCAGAGGCAAGAAACTGACCGCGAGCCCTGTAAAAGCCGCAGCGTTAGAGGCTGAGATTCCCGTATTTCAGCCTCTAACGCTAAAAGAGCCTGCAGACCAAAAAACACTAGCAGAGCAACAACCCGATATTATGGTTGTGGTGGCCTATGGCTTATTACTTCCTAAGGCAGTGCTAGAGATACCGCGCCTAGGCTGCATCAATGTGCATGCTTCGCTACTACCAAGGTGGCGTGGCGCAGCCCCCATACAGCGAGCCATTGAGGCTGGTGACATCGTCTCTGGCATCACCATTATGCAAATGGACGAAGGTTTAGACACTGGCGATATGCTCTACACGAGCGAGTGCCCCATTCACCCTACGGATACCGCAAGTATGTTGCACGACCGTTTGATGGGCGTTGGCCCCAGGGCACTTCTGGCGACGCTAGACCAAATTCAGAGCGGCCATGTACACCCAGTGGAACAAGACAGTCAGCTGGCCACCTACGCACACAAGCTCACAAAGCAAGAGGCGCAAATCAATTGGCAAAACAGCGCTACCGACATTGTGCGAATCATTCATGCGTTTAACCCCTTCCCAATGGCATACACCTATTTGGGGCAGCAGCGACTAAGGGTTTTAAATGCCCAAGCTCACGCCACAACGCACCAAGCTGCAGCCGGGACCATCCTTTCAGCCAGTGGAGAACTGCTGATTGCTTGCGGCCAGCAAACCGCCATTGCCATCACTGAGTTACAACTACCGGGTAAAAAAGCCATGGATACACAAACGGCTCTCAATGGCTTTGCTGCACTTTTTGAAGCCCAGCATCTACTCCCTAGCACCGCCTCCACCCAATGACTCCACTATCCTCGCGTGCCGCAGCCGCTATAGCTCTTGGACAGGTACTTTTTGGCGGACAGTCTTTAACCGCTGTGCTGGCTCGCACACCTTGCCACTTAAGTGCGCAAGACCAAGCACTGATCAAAGAGCTGTGCTTTGGCGTTTGCCGATTAGGTCACCAATTGCAAGCCGTCGCTAAGGGTGCACTCAACAAGCCCATTAAAGCCAAAGAACACGAAGCCCAAGCACTGCTTTTGATTGGCCTGTACCAGTTATTGCATATGCGCGTGCCAGACCATGCAGCCATTAACAGCACCGTCAACGCAGCAAAAGAGTTAAAACGGCCCTGGGCCGCAGGTCTAATTAATGGCGTGCTACGCTCCATTCAGCGTAAAATTGAGGCCAATGAGGCCCTATGGGTCAATAGCGAAAGCGCCAACCATGCCCACCCCAAATGGATGATCAATGCCTTAAAAAAAGACTGGCCACAACAATGGCAAGCCATTACCGAAGCCAACAATACTCAAGCGCCAATGACCTTGAGAGTCAATGCTCAAAAAATTGGCTTGGAGGCCTATGAGGCCGCCTTGATATCCGCAGGCCAAAACTGTCAACACACGCAATATAGCCCGCACGGGCTTACGCTCACCCAAGCCTGCGCAGTTACATCACTGCCCGGGTTTACCGAGGGCCAAGTCAGTGTACAAGATGAAGCCGCGCAGCTATCAGCCGAGCTTATGACACTGGAGCCGGGTTTTAGAGTGTTGGACGCCTGCGCCGCGCCGGGGGGCAAAACATGCCACTTGCTAGAATCCCAACCCGCATTAAGTCACCTACTGGCTATAGAGCTTGAGCCCGAGCGCCTTGAGCGCATCAAAGAAAACACCACTCGCCTTGGCTTCAACCCAACCGTGTTGTGTGCCGATGCGGCCAATGTAAGCCAGTGGTGGGACGGCAAACAATTTGACCGCATCTTGTTAGACGCACCTTGCTCAGCCTCTGGCGTTATCCGCCGCCACCCGGATATCAAATGGCTGCGCCGCGCTGCGGATATTGATAAGCTGGCCGAACTACAGCAAA
>CAYZQH010000368.1:0-2726 GCA_964480055.1 uncultured Cellvibrionaceae bacterium | reverse complement strand
AGATATTACCAGTGGGTTTGGTGGCAACTACTTAGACTCGAGTGGTGATGTTGGCGCCGGTGATATTAGTATTTTTAGCGCCAATGCTGTGGTGTTACCTGAAGTGAAAAACCAAGCCCGTAGTGTTTCTATAGACGCTGGTGGTTCAGTAACCCTTGCAACAATTGCAGCGAATGAATTAAATATTACTCAATCAGCCAGTGTTGCACAAACTGGCGTCATCAACACAAGCGATACGAGCATAAGCTCGTCCGGGATGGTTGAGTTAAAAGATCTCAACAACAGTTTTGGCAACCTTAATATTTCCGCGCAATCAGCCAGCTTGCAAGTGGGGGTAGACACTGTCCTCGTAGGCAATTGGCAGTTCAGCGGTAGGGATAATAACGGCAAAGCTCTGGATGCTTCTGCCGTAAATGGAGCAGAATTTATTTTTCAAGGAAACTTTAAGTCCTCGGATGGAGAGTTATCCTTTACTGCAGACAATATCAGTGTCGCCGGCGGTATGTTTAACGAGTCTGAAAATACAGCAAATACCATCTTTAACGCTCAAACATTAAGCTGGACTGGTGGCATTGCGTTGGGTGATGGGAGTGGCGATATTATTCTTAATGGTACCGAGGGTGATGACGTTATTACTGTTGCCAATACAGGTACATTTTTAACCGATCTTACAATAAATGGATTGAGTGGTGCTGATACCGTAGATTTAAGTTCAGCCACCAGTGACGTCATTACAAACCTTACATTAGCTGACGGCGGCGCGGGTAAAAACACAATAAGCCTAGGTTCTGTTGACACCATAGAAAGCTATGACGGCACTATAACCATTGGTACGAATAATTTAAATGCTGTAAATTTCGAAACCGTAGAGACCACTGGCAATTCGATTTTTAAAGGCAGTGATGGTGGTGATACCTGGACAATAACAGGGCTAAACTCTGGGCAGGTAGCAGTCAATGGAGAAATATTTAATTTCAATAACAAAAATAATATTCAGGGCGGTACTAACGAAGATACTTTCATTTTTGAAGCGACCGGCTCGATCAGTGGTAGCGTAGAAGGCGGTGGCGGCATTGATACCATTACCGATGCTTCCGATGCTGGTATATGGAATATTAATGACCAACTGTCTGGTAGCTTGGACAATGGAAATAACTCTTCTTTTTCTCAATTTGAGAAATTGTCTGGTGGCGAATCGTTAAACGCCCCAAATATAGATATGAATTGGTCGATTAGAGAAGGCGGGGCTGGCTCATTCGCAGCTAAGGGTGATCCAAACACTCGTATCTCCTTTGAGAATGCATTAAATATCAATGCTGGCAATGGTGCAGATGTAATCACATTGCTTGAGGGGTTTAGAGCCCAATTGGTTAGCGAGAGGAGCTATATTTTTGATGCCGGCGCCGGCGTTAATGATTTACTGTTAAATTCAATAGCAAAACCGGAAATATCGGGCAATTTTGTTGGCCTAAGCGCACCGATTGCTGGCTTAAATGCTCAGAATATCTCAAATTTATATGGCAGTAGCGCAAGTGATACATTTATTGTATATGGCCCACTAACCATGAATATATTTGGGAATGCGGGTGATTCTGATGACGGTGAATTGAATACAATTACTTTCCAAAAGTTAACTGGTGGTCCGGGGTCTGTCCGTGAGGCTCATGTGACCGCCAGCGGAATTGGCAGTGGTAAGTTGCTAATGGAAGGTACTTTAACAACATCCACCATAGCATTTTCGGATATAGAAACAATCGAGCGCCCGGTATCAGGTACGTTAATTGTAGAAGCATCAAACGGCGATAATTCCTGGGTGTTAAGTCAGAATAGCTCAGTAGAGTTATTACGCGGTGCAGACTCGCTTTTAAGCTTTACTGGCACAAATGAAATTCGTGGCGGTAGCGGGACTGACACTATCAAACTGTCCGCGGATGCAGAAAATCCATCGGTAGTAGATGTTTCAACAGCAACAATTACGGGTTCCGCACCGCTGAGTTTTACCAATGTAGAAGCTTTTGACGCCACAAATGCACCTCAAGCAAAAATTACAGGCGCCACGCAATATAGAATCGGTACCACCGGCCAAGCCTCGGCGGGTAACAATACTTATGCCCTTGAAATGTTCAGAAATTACGAAGGTAATTCTGCCGAATATATTGTAGACAGTTTTATTAGCGATGCTCAAATTGCCGATTTGGATGGCAAGGGTATTGTGCGCTTGCAGTCAAATTTCACAAATGATCAACATGCACTTTGGGGTATTCAAGGCAACACTATCGATTTGAGCGAGGTAAATAAATCAGGACGAGGAAATAGTACCTTTATGAAGCTGGTGGGAATGTCAGAAGTGTATGGTGGTACAAACGATGATTGGGTAGTGATACTCACAACAGATATTCCAGAGCAATATGAAGTTATCGATTTAGGTGAAGGCGTCGATTTACTTACGCAGAGCGTAAGCCATGGAGATATAACGTGGGATATTAGTGGGTCTCAAGCGACTATTAACAGCGGAGTAGCGGTTACCAATATTGAAGAGGTGGCCGGTGGAGATGCGAATGACACATTCAATATTGCGTCCGGCACTACAATTCAAAAAGTGGTTGGTGATCTTGGGGACGATAAAACAGATGTACAGATATCTGATGGCGAGGGTCTATATGATCTTCAGAATGACACCTTCAACATAGCCGTTGGCGCTACCATCAATGAGATTCAAGCTGGCG
>CAYZQH010000367.1:0-2726 GCA_964480055.1 uncultured Cellvibrionaceae bacterium | reverse complement strand
CGAGAAAGTACAACCGTTGAATCCAAGTGAGCAAACGTGGTTGCAGGCGATGGATCTGTTAAGTCATCTGCAGGTACGTATACGGCTTGAATCGAAGTAATCGAGCCTTGCTTCGTAGAGGTGATACGCTCCTGAAGTACACCCATTTCCTCTGCTAGCGTAGGCTGATACCCCACCGCCGAAGGCATACGCCCTAATAGTGCAGAAACTTCAGTACCGGCCAAGGTGTAACGGTAAATATTGTCCACAAACAACAGTACATCTTTACCTTCATCACGAAACTTCTCCGCCATGGTCAAACCGGTCAAGGCAACACGTAAGCGGTTCCCTGGTGGCTCGTTCATCTGACCATAAACCATAGCCACTTTTGATTCATCAAATTTGTCTACATTAACAACACCGGCTTCTTGCATCTCGTAGTAGAAGTCATTCCCCTCTCGAGTACGCTCACCCACACCCGCAAACACGGATAAACCCGAGTGCTCGGTGGCGATGTTGTTAATCAACTCCATCATGTTTACGGTTTTACCAACACCAGCACCACCGAATAGCCCAACTTTACCGCCCTTAGCGAACGGGCAAACCAAGTCGATAACTTTAATGCCAGTTTCTAAAAGCTCGTCAGAAGCGGCCAGCTCGTCATAAGCCGGGGCTTCACGGTGAATAGCTGCACGCTCTTTTTCACCAATTGGGCCTTTTTCATCAATAGGGTTACCCAAAACATCCATAATACGGCCTAAAGTTTCAGTACCCACAGGTACAGAAACAGGTGCCTCAGTGTTTTGAACTTCTAAACCGCGGCTAACGCCCTCGGAAGACCCCATAGCAATGGCTCGAACTACACCATCCCCTAACTGCTGTTGCACTTCTAAGGTCAACCCCTGCTGTGTGACCGTTAATGCGTCGTAAACTTTTGGAACGGAATCGCGTGGAAATTCCACGTCAATTACCGCACCAATAATTTGCACGATACGTCCGCTACTCATTGGTTGTTCCTCTAAATAAACTTAAAATTAAAAAACAGAATTCTTTTACGCCGGTAGAACACAATCGATCACTAGACTGCGGCTGCGCCACTTACAATCTCTGATAGCTCTTGGGTAATGGCTGCCTGACGCGCCTTGTTGTATACCAGTTGTAAGTCATCAATAAGATTACCAGCATTATCGGTGGCATTTTTCATGGCCACCATACGCGCCGCTTGTTCACAAGCGCCGTTTTCCACCACTGATTGATACACTTGAGACTCGATATAGCGCACCAATAAACCATCTAGTAATTCACGCGCTTCTGGTTCGTACAAGTAGTCCCACTGGTGCTTTAACTTTTGATCTTCATCGGCTTGCAAAGGCAAAAGTTGTTCAACCGTTGGGCTTTGAGTCATGGTATTCACAAACTCGTTACCCACCAAATACAACTTATCTATGCGGCCTTCGTTAAAAGCGTCTAGCATCACTTTTACACTACCAATTAAATCAGTAATGCTAGGCTCTTCGCCCAAATCCCTAACGGACGCTACAACATTGCCACCTACAGAGGCAAAAAACGATGCCGCTTTAGCCCCCACCAAACAAAAATCTACCTGTGCGCCTTTATCCACCCAAGACTTTGAATCTGTAATAGCTTTTTTAAACAAATTGATGTTTAAACCACCACACAAACCGCGGTCAGAAGACACCACAATATAACCTACGCGGTGTACTTCTCGCTCCTGTAGGTATTTGTGTTGGTATTCTGGGTTGGCGTTGGCCAAATGCCCAACAACAGCGCGCATACGTGTGGCGTAAGGTTTACCCTTCTCCATACGTTGTTGCGCACGACGCATTTTACTGGCCGCCACCATTTCCATAGCACTGGTAATTTTTTGCGTATTTTTAATACTCCCAATTTGGGTACGTATTTCTTTTCCGCTTGCCATGTCACATGCTCTTCACGGTTACATTAACCGAATCAATCAATTACCAAGTTTGTGTGGCTTTAAAACTTTCTAATGCGGCTTTGATGCTACCAGCAATAGAGTCGTTGTAATCACCTGTGCTTGCAATGTTACTCATTAGCTCACCTTGCTCTGCGTGCATGTAAGCTAATAATGCTGCTTCAAAGTCGCCAATTTTGTCCACTTCAACATCTTTTAAGTAGCCTTCGTTTGCGGCGTAAAGCACTACACCCATCTCAGCAATCGACTGAGGCGAAAATTGCTTTTGCTTCATTAGCTCGGTAACACGTTGACCATGTTCTAGCTGAGCTTTAGTGGCTTCATCCAAATCAGAAGCAAATTGCGAAAACGCTGCTAATTCACGGTATTGCGCCAAAGCAGTACGAATACCACCAGACAATTTCTTAATCACTTTTGTTTGCGCAGAGCCACCCACACGCGACACCGAAATACCGGCGTTCATCGCAGGGCGAATACCCGAGTTAAATAAGCTGGTTTCTAAGAAGATCTGGCCGTCAGTAATAGAGATTACGTTAGTGGGTACGAAAGCAGAAACATCACCCGCTTGGGTTTCAATAATAGGTAGGGCGGTTAAGGAACCTGTCTGACCTTTTATCTCTCCGCCGGTGAGTTGCTCAACGTGATTTGCATTTACACGTGAAGCACGCTCTAACAAACGCGAATGTAAATAGAACACATCACCAGGGTAGGCTTCACGCCCAGGTGGACGACGCAAGAGTAATGAGATCTGACGATAGGCCCAAGCTTGCTTGGTTAAATCATCATAAAT
>CAYZQH010000366.1:0-2732 GCA_964480055.1 uncultured Cellvibrionaceae bacterium | reverse complement strand
CCCGTAAACCCATCACAAACAATGACATCCACATCTCCGCGATAAATACCACTACCTTCGACAAAACCCTTAAAGCTTACCGGTAAACTCTCTAGCTTACTCAACGCCTCTTTTTGTAGCGCACCGCCTTTATTCTGCTCTACACCCACATTTAACAAGCCAACGCGTGGGTTTTGCACCCCGTTTGCCTTGGCAACAGCAACACCGAGTACGGCATATTGAGCCAAGTGATCCGCAGTGCAGTCCATGGTTGCCCCAAGATCTAACATAAAACTACGGCCAACTAATGTAGGAATCGCTTTGCAAAAAGCCGGGCGCTCTATTCCTTCCAGCAGACCAAACTTTTGCATACCAAACGCCATTAACGCGCCGGTATTTCCCGAGCTTACGCATGTATTGGCGTTTCCATCTGCGCAGTACTGAACGGCCTGCGCCATTGAAGACTGAGCTTTTTGGCGCAGCGCACGCGCCGGCTGGTCTGACATAGTCACTACAACGGGGGCGTCGACAACGGACAATCTACTGCTGTCATACTCGCCAGAGGCGTACGGTTTTATTTGGGAAGCATCACCAAATAATGTGATGCGAACAGAGGGGTTTAGCTGCAGGTATTTTTGAGCAGCCAGAACGGCAAAACGGGGACCTTGGTCCCCGCCCATTACATCTACAGCTATATGTATTGGTGAGCCCAATACACTATACCTTTTTAGTAATTATTCTTCGTCTTTACCTTCAATAACTTTACGGCCTTTGTAAAAACCATCTGGCGTGACGTTATGACGTAAATGCTTTTCACCCGTAGTGCTGTCCACAGACAACGTTTGAGTACCTAAAGCATCATGAGAACGGCGCATGCCGCGCTTTGAGCGAGTTTTACGATTTTGTTGAACAGCCATTTCTGTTACTCCTACAACACAAACTAATAGAACTGAGCGATATGTACATCAAGTAATCTATCGCAATTAACTTTACCAAGGCCGCAATGCCTAACTTGTCAATCAGACATTGGCGCCCACTCTAAAAAATTACGCTTCGTCGTCTTCAACCCGTTGTTTTAACACTGCCAACTGGGCAAAAGGGTTATCACTGCCCCCTTCCTCCTCCGAAACATCTGGGGAGGATTGCATTGCCGACTCAGGGACACACTGCTCTGAATGAAGTGCAACCACCGGCAAGCCAAGAAGCACTTCCTCCTCAATGGCTTCATACACGTCAGCAGCTTCCTCTGTGACAATCCAAGGCTCCGCATCGGTCAACTGCTTTGCCTGCAAGTCATCCCACACCAACACCCAATGAACCGTGCAATTCACTTTTTCCTCAACGGCGTTCAAGCAACGTTGGCAGCAGCGGCTAACGGTAGCGCTAATGGACCCGGTAACGCTGGGGCGGCCTTGATCATCTCTATCAAAAGCCAACTTGGCATAGGCACTTACAACATCGTTGCCTTCACCATGCAGCCTGCTTAACGCAGATACTTCCAAAAACCCCTCTAAATCCACCCGTTTTTGAGCAAATTTTCGAGGCTCTATAACTTGTGGTAACACGCTAATCCTGGGGCCTTCGGACAATAAGCGCGCAATAATATTGACTTGCCCTTGCGGTGTCAAAGAAAACTCGGCTCAAAGCCGCAATTTTAGGGTTAAAATGCAAAAAAACCGCCTTAGAGACCCTAAATGTCGAATTCTGCTAGGAAATCCGAACAATATCGCTCAATTGTACTGGCCTCCCGCTCTCAATACAGACTGCAGCAGCTCAAGCAAATTGGCGTTTCCCCCCAAATTTTACCCAGTGATATTGACGAAACTCCTATTCCCAGTGAGAGGGCCACAGATACGGCTTTGCGTCTAGCCAAACTTAAAGCACTAAAAGCCAAGAGCGCTTTGCCACAAGGGTCCAATTCAATAATCATAGCCAGTGACCAAACAGCTGAGGTAGACCATTTTTTGTTAGGAAAGCCCGGCTCGGTCAACGCCGCAAACAAACAGCTTACCGAATGCTCGGGCAAATTGGCTCACTTTTACTCTGCGCTTTACGTCATCGGGGCAGCGGTACACGAGGCAGTGGTTCAAACCGATGTACAGTTTCGCACGCTAACACAGGCGCAAATCTCAGCGTACATTGATAAGGAATCCCCGCTCGATTGCGCGGGAAGTTTTAAATGTGAAGGCTTGGGAATATCGTTGTTTAAATCCATTCAAAGCTCAGACCCTTCGGCACTGATCGGCTTACCACTGATAACCTTAACCGACTTGCTAAATAAAGAAGGGGTTGACGTCCTAACGCTATAAATTGATCACCAGAACGCTCTACTATTTCGATTTCACCACCCTACTGCAATTTCAACGTACTTTGGCTTTGCATAGCCTGGCTAATACCCTTGCCGACCGACACGCCAAGCTCATTTAATATCTCTTTAAATGGGGAATCTTTTGGTGTGTAATCTTTTAGCTTGTCTTCTTTGACCAACTCACGGGCGACATAGCGAACCCCACCAAGGCCATCAATAAGACCAAGGTTTAATGCTTGCTCGCCATTCCATATCAAGCCGCTGGTTATCTCATCGGTGATACTTAATCTTTCACCACGCCCATCAGAAACCGCCTTCACAAATTGATTGTGAGTATTTTTTAAAACCGACTGCCAAAACGCCTCTTCCTCTTCCTTAATTGGCGAAAACGGGTCTAAAAACGCTTTATGCTCCCCCGCGGTATAGTGACGCCGCTCTACACCCA
>CAYZQH010000365.1:0-2734 GCA_964480055.1 uncultured Cellvibrionaceae bacterium | reverse complement strand
ATGCATGGCGCAGTAGGTACTGCCCTCGGTGGGGTTTGTACCTTGGTTGGCGAACCACAAAACCTGTTAATAGCAGAAAAAGCGGGGTGGAATTTTATAGAGTTCTTTTTGGTAATGGCGCCTGTCTCCATCCCATCATTTTTTGCCGGTATTGCAACATGTGTACTCTTAGAAAAGACTGGTTGGTTTGGCTACGGCGCACTACTCCCAGAAAAAGTACGCACTATTTTGATGGACTACGATCAAGAGCAAGACCGTAAGCGCACAACAATGGATAAAGCCTCTTTAATTATTCAGGCTTTAGGTGCCGCCATATTGGTTGTTGGTTTAGCCCTGCACTTGGCAGAAGTTGGCCTAATCGGCTTG
Source organism: uncultured Cellvibrionaceae bacterium (assembly GCA_964480055.1). GTDB lineage: Bacteria > Pseudomonadota > Gammaproteobacteria > Pseudomonadales > Cellvibrionaceae > CAYZQH01. Next base: position 2,368 of record CAYZQH010000365.1, on the reverse strand, counting down.
ATGATTATTGTATTTTTAACTGCATTCACAGGTATTACTGAAGAACACAGAATTGGTCATGCCTTTGAGGAGGCTTTACCATTTACAGCGTTGTTAGTGGTGTTCTTTGCGGTAGTAGCCGTGATTCACGATCAACACTTATTCGAGCCTATTACCACGTGGGTGCTCTCCCAAGAAGAATCTAGCCAAGGCGCGCTGCTGTTTGTTGCCAATGGCGTACTGTCAATGATCAGTGACAATGTGTTTGTTGCTACCGTTTACATCAATGAAGTTAAAACAGCACTGGATAACGGCACGATCTCAAGAGAGCACTTTGAGACACTCGCAGTTGCGATTAATACCGGCACTAACCTCCCAAGCGTTGCCACACCCAACGGCCAAGCGGCCTTTTTGTTCTTGCTAACATCCGCGCTGGCGCCGCTGATTCGGTTGTCGTACGGTAAGATGGTTGTCATGGCGTTTCCTTACACCATTGCATTAAGCATTAGCGGGCTGTTAACGGTGATGTACTTGCTCTAACTACAAAGTAAAAAAAGCGCGCCTATATTATTGGCGCGCTTTTTTTAAGGCTTTAGATTCGCACCGCCGTGCTTACCCGCTCAATCAGTGCCCCACAAGCAATTGTCACCCGACGCGCCTGCAACCTCTTGTAACTTTTTTTGGTGTTCAATCAGTTCAGTTTCGTTAGCTCGAACAACGTTCAGTGGCTTACCAGAGCGGACCAACTGAGCGGCTGCGCCCCCTATTTGACCGTTCTCGTTACCGCCAGCATCACTGGCCAACTCTAAGGCTGTCTGCCCGCCTGTCATTAACAGGTAAACATCCGCTAATATTTCGGAATCCAGCAAAGCACCGTGAAGGTCACGCTGCGAGTTATCTACGCCGTATCGTTTACACAGCGCATCCAAATTATTCTTTTGCCCTGGGTGCTTTTGTCGAGCTAACGCTAGGGTATCTAATATGGAACAATCACCTTCAACGGCCGAAAAACCAATCATTTTAAATTCGTGGTTAATAAACCCCACATCAAAGGGCGCGTTATGAATAACCAACTCGGCACCACGTATGAACGCCAAAAAATCTTCAGCTATGCGCTTAAAGCTAGGCTTGTCGACCAAAAACTCATTGGTGATGCCATGCACCTCAATGGCACCCTCTTCAACTTCCCGCTCAGGGTTAATATATTGATGGTAGTGATTTCCTGTAAGCTTTCTGTCTATCAGCTCTACACAACCAATTTCGATAATGCGGTGGCCATGCTGCGGCTCTAGCCCGGTTGTTTCAGTATCTAATACAATTTGACGCATACCCTCTCCAACTATTGCCCACGGCCGTTAAACGTGTAATACACCGCGATTGGCCAGCTCATCGGCCAGTTCATTTTCACGGTGGCCCGAATGCCCTTTTACCCACTGCCACTGCACCTCGTGCTTGGACACGGCCTCATCTAAGCGTCGCCACAGGTCTTCGTTTTTAACCGGCTTTTTAGCTGCGGTCTTCCACCCATTTTTCTTCCAATTCGCCAGCCATTGCTCTATGCCATTTTTTACATATTGCGAGTCTGTGGTTAGCACCACTGTACAGGGCTGGGTCAAGGCGTTTAGGCCTTCTATTGCCGCCAGCAGCTCCATGCGATTATTGGTTGTATTTGGCTCACCGCCAAACAACTCTTTTTCATTGGTACCGTATTGCAGCACGGCACCCCAACCGCCAGGGCCTGGGTTTCCCTTACAGGCACCGTCGGTGAATAGCTTTATGGATTTCATGGATTTTATATCAAGTATGAGTGAATTATTTGTTTGGCAGGTCGGGTTTCGAACCCTTAATCACAGCTAATTTTGCTGCCGAACGCGCCGATATGGCTTGCTTTGGTCGAGCGGCCAATTGCGGCTGAGAGAGCCATTTAGGTTTGATGGGTGTCATGGCGGTACGATCTTTACGCGCCACTAAACAGTAAAAGTTGCCAAAAGGCAATTGCGAGCGCTCGGCCATCTTCGCTAGCGGAGTTAGTGCGCTTTGGAGCCTGGGGTTATCTATGGGTAAAAAGTGTGCGCCAGACTGCGTTGACACAACGTTACAATCTAAAAACTTCAGCCAATCAGTTATTCGCCCAGGCCGCAGAGAGTTCCGGCGCCATATGGGGTTATTGCTCAATAGCTGCGCTATCGGTTTGATCATACCCATAGGGCCAAATGGGTTAAACCCGATGACTATAATATATCCACGGGCAATGGTTACACGGCTGGCTTCGCGCAGGACTTGGTGAGGGTTATTCGAAAAGTCCAAAACATGGTGTAGTACCGTAACATCCACAGTTTCATCTTCAAAAGGTAAGGCATCTAGGTTGCTAATTGCTCCTACAGCGCCG
>CAYZQH010000364.1:0-2737 GCA_964480055.1 uncultured Cellvibrionaceae bacterium | reverse complement strand
TTTGGTGAATACAAAGACCTTAAACAATTTTTAGACTCTGGAGAAGCCTGGTGGCAAACTCACTGGAGCTGGGGCAAAGAATTCCTCAGTTATGTTGGGCGCAACAAGTCCGAACACACATTCACGCGCTTCAGAAACGAAACCGAACGGTTCTTGCTATGGGTTTTTCTGTTCAAGGCCAAACCAATGGAACAGCTGCGCAAAGCCGATATATTGGAATACGCGGATTTTTGCTGGCAGCCGCCCGTTTCTTGGATCTGCACCGCGAACCATGAAAAGTTTGTTTTCCATAACGGCCATTACACACAAAACCCCTTATGGGCGCCATTCAAGCTTCAGCTTCCCAAAAAAATGCTGGAAGAACAGCTTCCGGACAAAAAGAAGTACAAGCCATCTCAGCAGACGCTCACGGCAACGTTCACTGCCATCATTGCGCTCTATAAGTACCTGATGAATGAAGAATATTTGTACGGGAACCCCGCACAAATAGCCAAGCCTGATTGCAGACACTTTATTAAAGATGCGCAAGTAAAAGAAGTTAGGCGCTTATCTGAATCTCAGTGGCAATATGTATTTAATGTGGCGCTGGACCTCGCCAATCAGGACAGAATTTATGAGCGTAGCCTGTTTGTGATTACGGCCATGAAAACACTGTTTTTACGGGTGTCTGAGCTGTCTGAGCGACCAAACTGGACGCCGGTAATGAGCCATTTTTGGCAGGATTCTGACGGCAACTGGTGGCTAAAGATATTTGGCAAAGGCCGTAAACTGCGGGATATTACGGTACCCAACAGTTTTATTGATTACCTCAAAAGGTACCGACAGTTTCGTGGCCTAAGCCCCCTACCATCTTCAGGTGAAAATCACCCCATTGTCGAAAAGATTCGAGGGCAAGGTGGAATGACGTCCAGACAACTTATTCGAATCGTCCAGCAAGTTCTTGATATTGCATATGACAAAATGAAGCAAGCAGAGGGTGAAGATAATGCGCGTAAATTGAAGGAGGCCTCATCACACTGGCTAAGACACACCGGTGCCAGCATGGAGGTTGAACGCGGACGCGCGCTGAAAGACCTGTCTGAAGATCTTGGGCATTCAAGCATGGCAACGACCGATACCATTTATGTACAAACTGAAAACCGCGTTCGCGCCGAAAGCGGAAAAACCAGGAAAGTAAATTAGTGACTTGCTGCTCTTAAGCTCTGTAGGCAATTTTCCCTTTATTAAAACTTCTAACAATTACCATAAATTTCAATAAGTTAGGGGTATATCTTAAGAAGATAGATCACATATTGCTGGATGCCAATTGCAGAATAGTAAATGCCCCATAGCCTGCTCAATATCCCTCTAGGTCTTTTGGTCAATGGTCTTAATCACCGTTCTTGCTCATGCTTGTATCAAACGAATACAAAGCGAAGAGTAAGGACCATGAACGGAAAGCGCGTATACGACCTACCAACTCGAATATTTCACTGGATATTTGCCGGCTGTTTTTTAACCGCCTACACGATTGCCAATACCGTTGACGATGATGGCTTGGGGTTTTCTTATCATATGATTGCCGGCATGGTGATGGTGTTTGCGGTGATATGGCGGATTGTATGGGGTGCTATTGGCTCACCGCATGCCCGCTTTACGGATTTGTCACTACGGCCTGCAGATCTAATTAACTACTTGAAAAACACACTGATCGGTACGCCCCGTTTTTGGTCTGGCCATAACCCGGCCTCAAGCTGGGCGGCAATTATTATGTTGCTGCTGGCGCTTAGCTTAGGTGCTACCGGTTACCTGATGATTTCAAGCCCGGTGGGTGAAACCCTCGAAGATGTACATGAAGTATTGGCAAACAGTTTCATTGTTATCGTTTTACTGCACATTGCTGGCATTATTCTGCACACTGCCAAATATAAAGACTCGATCGGTAAAAGCATGATACATGGGCGCAAGCAGCATGTACCCGACAACGAATTACCGGTAACCTCTCATACCGCTAGCGGGTTGGTACTGCTGGCGTTCAGTATTGGCGCTGGTCTTTATATTCTTAATAATTATGACCCCGAAAACCAAACTCTCTCTATTGCTGGCAGTACTTTGCATTTGACCGAGTTTGAAGATGATGTCCATAAATACGGTCATGATGGTGACCATGATGAGGATGACGACTAGTCTGACGATGAATACACGTGATCATATAATCCTGCTCGCCACGCTGATCTTAATTACCGCGATTATAGCCACTGACTTGGTCACGGATTCGCGTGAAGGGGTGGCTTTTTGGCATCTTCTTACTGAAGGGGCTGCCGGATTTCTAGCTTTGGGTAGTACGTTTTTCATTTTGAAGGATATGATTAGGTTGCGCAGGGACCTGAGCCAGGAGCGCCAGCTATCAGCCACATTAAAAGTTGAATCGGAGCAGTGGCAGGCGCGCTCTAAAAGTTACATTGAAGGTCTTTCAAGCCTGATTGACCAGCAACTCAAAGACTGGAGCCTGACTCCAGCAGAACGCGAAGTTGCCTTTCTATTGCTCAAGGGCCTAAGCCTTAAAGACATTGCTGTACTTAGGGGAACCAAAGAAAAAACGGCGCGTGTCCAATCGATGGCCATTTACTCTAAGGCCGGCTTGGCCAGCCGCTCTGAGCTGTCGGCGTTTTTTCTCGAGGATCTGTTGCCTGCAAGTAAATCCAGTGTGGCTAATAACCTCTAACCGGCTATTGCTTTTGCCAACCCTAGGTTCAAG
>CAYZQH010000363.1:0-2741 GCA_964480055.1 uncultured Cellvibrionaceae bacterium | reverse complement strand
AATTCGCGTTATAAGTCATGAAATTAATAACACCCTCACCCCTATTCATTCTATCAGTAACTCTCTTATTCAAATTATTGAAGATACACCCAGTGAGGACTTTGCCTCACTCACCAATGAGCTGGCCACATCGCTCAATGTTATATCCGAGCGGTCAAACGCGTTGTCAAAATTTATTGCCTCTTACAAAAACTTAACTCAACAGCAAGAGCTTGCCCTAAGTACTCAAGCTATTTGGCCCACTCTGGAGGCCACCAAAGCACTCTATGCATCCAAAAACATTGTACTTAAAGGTGACCCTTCGTTAGTGGCCCTTTGCAACCGCACTCAGTTAGAGCAAGTTTTAATTAACCTCACAAAAAATGCGCTAGAGGCTATGGACGGAGCAAACCCAAATGGTGAAAACCAACTGACCATAAGCTTGTCTACACCAGAAGCCGCCAATGGCTTGGTGCACATCACTCTAACCGATCAAGGCCCGGGCTTTAAAAACTTAAATAATTTGTTTGTACCGTTTTACACCACTAAAAAAGGTGGCTCTGGCATTGGGCTAACCCTGTGCCGGCAGTTGGTAGTAAAAATGGGCGGGATATTGAATATTACAAACAACACCGATGGTGTGGGCACGTGTGCGACCATCGCGTTAAAGCGGCCTACCTCTAACTAATACTTACCGTAAAGCAGCATTCATGGTGTTACACGGTGCCGGAATACCTCTTGGTTACCCGGCCCATTTAATCTTTTGCGAATGAGCAGCTCTAACGCGCACCCCTATAAATTATAATTTTTTTGAGAGCAATAATGTACCGCCCGGAGCACCGCAATTATTATTTAGTAGTCAGCCCTTGGACGACGGTAAGTTCTCAGCCAACCCTGCTGCTGGCACGCGGGGTAAGCAAGATTTTAATACAGCAAAACCCAATGCCCCAGAGGCGAGTGAACCTAAGATGATCCCTAAGCGCTCATCAAATACTTGGTCTATGCCCGTTTGCTCAAATGCCAAAGAGCCAATAAATAAGCTCATGGTAAAACCAACGCCACACAAAGCACTGGCACCGTATAAGCCACACCAATTCATGCCTTTGGGCATGGGTGCCCATTGCATTTTAATGGCTAAACCACATAAGCCAAAGATACCCAGTTGTTTACCCAAAAATAACCCAAGTGCAATTCCTACGGGTACAGGGTGTAATAACTGCTCTGTGCCTATGCCAATTAAGTGAATCCCGGCGTTGGCAAACGCAAACACGGGTAAGATCAAAAAATTAACCAAAGGGTGTAAATCATGCTCTAGGGTTTTAAGGGGCGACGGGTCTTTATCTGAGCGAGATTTCAACGGAATAAAAAATGCCAAAATTACACCGGCTAATGTGGCATGCACACCGGATTTTAATGTGGCCACCCACATAATTAACCCAATAAATATATATGCACTTTTATGGGCAACCCCATAGCGGTTCATTGCAAATAAGCACCCGGTACACACCAATACAACACTGAGTGCCGTAACCGAAATATTATCCGTATAAAAAAGCGCAATAATCACCACAGCGCCCACATCGTCAAAAATGGCTAAAGAGGTTAAAAATAACTTAAGCGTAATGGGTACGCGCGGCCCCAATAAACTCAATACCCCCAATGCAAAGGCAATATCGGTAGCCGCTGGAATGGCCCAACCAATAACCGCGCTGCTGTCGGCATTAAAATATACATAGATAAGTGCTGGTACCGCCATCCCCCCCACCGCACCAACGCCGGGTAATATCATGTTTTGGGGGTTAGACAACTCGCCCACCAGCATCTCGCGTTTTAGCTCTAAACCCACCATAAAAAAGAAGATGGCCATGAGGCCATCGTTAATCCAAAGCAGCAGGGGCTTGGCTACAGCAAACTGGCCAATGCTGATGGCCATGGGGGTAGACAGTAAAAGGTTGTAGTAATACGACAGTGGCGTGTTGCTGAGTATTAGGGCCAGTACCGCTGCGGCCATTAACAATAACCCACTTAAAGTCTCTGTATTTAACTGACGAAACAACCTAGCAATGTGTGGCATCGTATATTGGGGCTCAACGCTATGAAAAGACAGCCTATCACTAAAAAATTACACACGCGCGCCCGTTTGACAATAAATATCAGACAATCTGCCAGCCTAAGCTGCCTTTAAAAGGTTACACCTTGTTATTAGAATTTTTGGCTTTAAAAACTCGAAAAATCTCCCTTAATAATCTACCGGTTGCCCTGTCCCACTTTTGACTGCCTCCACTGGGCTTGCTGTTATGCACACCGTTATATTCCACATACACTGTAGGGCTAACTACATCATAACTTTTAATGCTTAATTTTCTAACCGGAACCGTATCACCAACACAGGTGTTAGGAATACTGAGTCAACGATTTTCATTGTATGCTCTGTTTATTGGTATATTCTGGGGTTGAACTAAACCCGCAGGGTTATTGTAAATTTGGCCCCTTCTAGCACGATGCAAATCACACAAAACGCCCAATGAAGAACATACTTCAACTCATTTTGCCCGGCATACTCATAGCCGCCACCGGTGTAGGCGCTGGGGATTTAGCCACAGCCAGCTTTAGCGGCAGTCAATTGGGTGTGGCGGTGTTGTGGGCTGTGGTGGTGGGCGGCATATTTAAATACGCCTTAACCGAGGGCATAGCCCGTTGGCAGTTAGTGAACGGCCAAACTTTTTTAGATGGCTTGGCTACCCACCTGGGCAAGGGCTTTG
>CAYZQH010000362.1:0-2744 GCA_964480055.1 uncultured Cellvibrionaceae bacterium | reverse complement strand
GCATTGATTGTGCACAACGCAAAAAATATTATAGAAAACAAAGGGATAGCCTATGAGCTAAAGAATGAATTTGCGGCGGCTGGGGCTGGTGAATTATCTACCATTGATACATGGCCCGAGCTTTGGGTGGCAACGGAAGACTACCATGAAGCCAAGCGTGCGCTTGCGCCGTTAAGTGAAGACACTAAGCTACCTAGCTGGTTGTGCGCCGCGTGTGGCGAGCATAACGAAGGGAGTTTTGAGGTGTGCTGGCAATGCCAAACCGCAGCCCCAGGCCATTCAAGCGGTAGGTTGTAGAGATAGATTGCTGGTGTCAGGTGGCATCACCATAGCAGCCGTTGTGAGTGACTTTGCGAGGCTTGAGTAGAGTAAAAGAAGTGTACCTGGTTCTAGTGCGTGAGTTCTAGAGGGTAAAAAGGGGCGTCGCGCATGCTATTTATGTGATAAATTAAAAGGCATAACTTTAATAATTAAGGGCGCGAGGGTGCCAAAGCGTGTTTTATGCGTATCGGTATCTATGACTGCTGCTCTTAGCAGTACACATAATTGATGTTCTATGCTGACGTTTTATAAAAAATCTATTGCCGGATTTTTGATGGTATTGTTTGTTACCTCTGCAATCTTGGGGGCTGGGTACAGCCTGTCCCAGCTTAAACGACCGTTGCTTCCAAATGGCGAGAGTGATTTGCATTGGCAGCCCAAACCTGTGGCATTGCGACAAGAGGCTGGCAACAAGGTTACGGTAATTCAGGATGATGATCTCATTAATTTTGAGTTCTTTCTTTCAGAAAAAACCAAGTGGCCCTACGCTGGGTACGAATTAGATTTTTATGGCGTGAGCAGACCCAAGAAAACAGTAGATCTTACGGAGTATCATTCGGCCACTTTTACTGTATCTTGCCAACCTAGAAACGTTATGGATTTTGTACTGCATTTAATGGATGACAAAGCCACAGACCCAAATAACGATCGTACCTATCGTGTAGCCAGCACCTATTTTAATTGCGATAAAAATAAAAAACAGGTAACAATTCACCTAGATGATTTAATTACGCCCGAGTGGTGGCTTAGTCGATACGGATTTCAGTTAAGTGAGGGTATGCTTGGGTTTAACCATACTGAAGTTTTTGGCATGGTTTTTAGAAACTCTTGGCAAAGCCCCAAAGGGGTAAAATCTAGCGTGCAAATCTCAGATGTAAGCCTGCATGGTGATAAGCCGATATATTTTAACATTGCCATTATTATGTCGTGTATTACGTGGCTGGTATATGTGGCCTGGGCGCTAAGAGAGTATGCCCTGGCGATAACCAATGATGTAAAAGAACGGGTCAATAGAGGTCAGCAATTAATTGCCTATAAAAAACTTTCTATTGCCCCACAGAAAAATAAAGAAAAAAGCGCATTGCTTAAGTATATGGCTACTGAATATGGGAATGCCGATATTAATATGGAAGTTGCCTGTACGGCCCTTGCTATTAATCGCACAAAAATTAATGAGCTGCTAAAAGAAGAGCTAGGGCTAACTTTTTCTGTTTATCTCAATAAATTGCGCCTAACTGAGGCCGCCAGGTTATTATCTGAAAAAAATGACGCTAACGTGTCTGAGGTGGCGCATACAGTGGGGTACAATAATGTGTCGTACTTCGGTAAGCTATTTAAAGCAGAGTATGGCTGTACACCAAAATCGTTTAAAGGGGTTTATAAGAATAAACCGGATGAGCCTCAGTCAACAGAAGAGGCTTAGCCGCCCCGTCCTATACTGACTTGCCCTTACGCGCCCTAACCAAAATTGTTGATTTTGCGTTGCCGCGATTTTATTCAGCGACTGAGTGTTTTGTGTAACCCAGCAAGAGCAACTCAACTATTTGGGTACAATGTCGAGTAAAAATTGACCGCTGTCTAACGGGGAATTTAAGCCCCGTAATTAGAACCACTGCGCGGCCCTTCACTAATGAGAAGTAGTTCACGGTTTAGGTAAAACTGGTTCAAATTGTTAGTGATAACAACTTCTCTTAAAGTACCTACCATTTTTTCGTGTTTCCTAAATATCAGCAAGAGTGTTCGCAAAAATTACAATTTGCGAGATTGTGTTGAGATATTTGGAGCTGTCCCAATGTATGCCCGGTAGCATTCCGTTAGCCTAAGACTAAATGATGGGATCATTTTTTACGTTATCCATTATGTTTGACGCATCATTTGATATCTGGGGGATGAACAAATGAATAGATGCTTCCTATGGGCTGGCCGGTTGGTTGGATGTTTGATCATTACGATATTGATGGTCGGTTGTGGTGGGACGGAAGATTCCCCGCCAAATGGCGGCTCCAGTTCGTCAGGGGCGTAGGGCTATAAGGGCACATCTGGCGCTCGTATTTTGGACGATACCCAAGGTTATGTGGCGTTATCCAACGGTCACGGTGGTGTAAATTATGAAGCTGTTGTGATGACATTACCCAACTTTGATAAGAATGCTTCTTTAAAAGCCTTTAAGGAAACTTTATATCCCTATTTACGCAGCAGCGGGTGTGGGGCCTGCCATAACTCTGCTTCTATGGGGCAGGCGCCGCTGCATGCGGATAATGATATTGCATTGGCTCATGAGTACGCATTAACGCGCGTTAACTTTAAGGACCCGGTGAATTCTAAATTTGTAGTACGTATGGGAGTAGACCGCCACAACTGCCCTGGCTCTGACTGTAAGACTGCTTCAGACAATATGCTTCAAGCGGTACAGGCTTGGATGG
>CAYZQH010000361.1:0-2751 GCA_964480055.1 uncultured Cellvibrionaceae bacterium | reverse complement strand
ATTTCGGGTATGATGTCTCTCTAGAAGGGCAAAAAGGTCGTTTATACTTCCTATACCCACCCAACAGGCCGGCCATAACCTTAGAAAGGGGCTGGATAAGAAAGTGATAATGATTTCTCATTAGAGCCCAAGCTAGGCATTGAGCCCCAGCTCGCTCCAAACAAAACCCAAAACGCCCTAAAAACCAGGTTTTATCCTCATCGGCCTTGAAAATCCAGCGCCTCTCGAGCCCCCGCCCCATAACATGATACAAACCACCTGGAAGATGTAAACGACCCGCTCTTGGCATCCTTGCCTCCCTGACACATCCAATACCTTTAAAACCTTAGTTAAGTTAATAAGTTATTAGTGTCCCCTATCTTCTCGCTTTAAACCTAATTACTGTAAAGATTCTGGGATAGATACGGCTTCAAATATATCATCACCAAAACATATTAACGTATTAATCTCGTCTGAAATTGGCTCCAATAGGCAACCATGGCCGTCCGATAACACAAGCTCTTTTGGTTGAGAAGAAAGATCACTTGCCGCATAAAATCCAGCCTCTATTATCCCCCAGCAGGTAGTTCCCGAAGAAGATAAAGCGCAACCATAATTTTCGTTGGTTGCAACCTGAGTAATTTCTACCAAACTGTTATCGAAATCAACAAAACCATTCGTATTAGACAGTCTTTGTTGCTCGCCTATGGCTAACTCAAAAACTGCACCTACAACACCGAACTGGCAATCAACGCTAGAATGACTAAAAGCACAATACCCCAAACCATTCACAGTAATGCCTTCGTAATTTTCGTTAGCGAAAGAAAATAATTCAGCCAGCCCACCCCAACAAATAGGCTTTCCCTGATCAATAACACAAGCAAAATTTGCAAACTTAGACACGGTCAAGCTATGGGGGGCCACTAGGCTTTTGGGAGTATTCACCAATGAATCGTCGGTCAGACTATCACAAGTGACACCATTGTCATCAATGTAGCAAACGGTGAAATGATCAAAAGCCAATTCTTTAATCGAGCTTGTTGCAGCATTGATAGATGCTAGGCGCTCTTGAGGAATGTGTGAGCAGTACAACCCATTATCATCAACAAGACAAACCTCCCGACCCGTAGCTTGAAGAAGCCGAGGGTTTACAAAGGTCCCCGTAGCCAACCATTGCCCGTTTACATGCGCCCGAACCAACCGCTCATCCAATGGTATAAAATCTCCCCAGCAGTGCAACCGATTATCCATGAGTACACAGGTGACGCCTTGCCCTACGTCGACCTCTTGTACGCCGTCAAGCTGACTAACAGTGTCGCAAAATATCTTATATGTTGAGGTATCTCTGTTGATTTCAGTTTGAACTGGGTCAATATAACAGTACTGCCCTTCAGGGTGAGAGGTCACAATAAGACCAGATTCGTCTACAATTTTTTGATTAACCCGAAGGCTAAACTCAGGAGAAAAATCATCTGTCCCTTCAAAAAAATATTGCTTTCCATCAGCAGTGCCAACACCGATCTGATCTCCAAGACCCACCACCTCAATGGTCATAGTGTGCTGTTTTTGTGAGGAGCTTTCACACGCAGTGAACGTGATAACAAGTAAGAAAAGAAATATTAATCTAACCAACATAAGCGCTTCCTTGTGTAATGATTGGCAATCTAGATGAGCACCGAACGCCCATTATAGTACTATCCACATCAATTAAAACCACCAAAGATAAGACTTCCCCTAAGAGGGCCTTATCCACCCTGGCGCGCACCCAAAAAAGAGCAGCCATCTAGAAGCACCAATAATTTTTTAACTTCACTACCCGACAACGTAACGTTTTCAAAGGCGACTCTTTCCCTCTTGGTTGTTGGCAATCCGTTTGCTAAGACCAGGGGCTCATTATTAAATAACCAGGGACACTAATAATTTATTAACTTAACTCTCTGGGTACAAAGCCCCACACGAAGATCACACTTATAGCCCTCACCTCTAGCAATCCACTGGCTTACAGCTGGTGAGCTTATATGTAAGTGCCGAGCAATAACGATAACACTGAGCCCCAGCTCTTTAGCTGCCAGGTAGCAAACAACACCCTTTGCCATTGAAATCGTATTGGCTCGCCCTTTTTTATGTAAATCCAAAGGACTTACATATAACCGTTCACACACAGCCAAGATCAGGGATTCCAAGTTCCAACCTATTCTTTTGCGCCGTGCTATTTCGGCTACGCCAACTTTGTCTTCTCGCAACGCGGATTCTACAAACTCGAGATTACCCAAAATACGTTCATCACCGACGCATTGAATATGATGTTTACGTAACGCTTTGACCTCTTCCCATCCGCCATAACTTCGTATTAACCCACCACCACTTAAATGCTCAGGAGCACAGAGGTTATCTGCCTGCATAAATTCCAAATAGCGGCGCCGGGCCTGCCCAACGCCTTCTCCAAACAACGTTAAAACCTCTAAGGTTTCATGCCAACTACGGCCGCCTCCACTTAACAGTGCAGCATGACCTGTCCAAGGGTATTGGCCAAGCGCCGTGACATTCTCAACCATCTTTGCAACAACTGGGTTTAGATGAATATGCCTGACCAATTGCAGGAGATATTCATCTTCATCACACGGAACGGATTTAAAACGGTTTTGAAATACGTAACCAACGCGCTTATGTTTTTTGTTGTAATAACTGGTATAGCTGCCCAACCCAGGAAAGCCACGGCACGCCCATCATCAAGCTACGAACGTCACCAGCCCGAAGAGAAGCTGCTCTACC
>CAYZQH010000360.1:0-2754 GCA_964480055.1 uncultured Cellvibrionaceae bacterium | reverse complement strand
TAGGCCTTTGGCTAAGTGTGAACGCCTATCAGAAGCGTGGAAAGCATATAGAGGTTATTTTTGATTCTGCCAGCGGTATAGAGGTCGGCAAGACTGAGGTGCGCTTAAAAGATGTGCCGGTAGGAAAGGTGACTACAGTGCGCCTTAGCTCGGATTTATCAAAAGTACGGGTGGGTATTTCGTTAGATCGTCAGATCAGTAAATATTTAAGTGAAAATAGCCGATTTTGGTTGGTGAGCCCACGCGTTAGTGCTACGGGCATCTCTAATTTGGGCACGTTAATTTCCGGTATCTATATAGTGATGGACCCGGGCGAGCCGGGCAGTTTTCTAAAACACTTTGAAGGCCTGTCAGAGCCCCCGGCGGTAAAGTCGGACGATAAGGGCACGCAGTATATTTTATTAGCGGAGCAGTTAGGCTCACTGGATATTGGCTCGCCTATTTATTATCGCAATGTACGCGTTGGTGAGGTCACCAGTTACAAGTTGAGTAATCAGGGCTCCCATGTAGAAATTCGTATTTTTATACAGTCCCCTTATGATGAGATGGTCTATACACGCACCCACTTTTGGAACGTGAGCGGTTTTGGTGTAAGTATTGGAGCCGATGGTATCAAAGCGCAAATGGCGTCTCTGGCTTCGTTGATCAGTGGCGGCGTGGCATTTGAAAATCCGCTTGGATTTGATGTGTCTACGCGCGCACAGGGAAACCAGAGTTTTAATTTATTTTCAGATAAAGAATCGATTGATGAAGGCAGATACACACTGCAGTACTTTTATCGTTTGAAATTCAGCCACTCTGTGCGTGGGCTTTCGGTGGGCGCACCGGTGGAATTCAGAGGGATGAAGATTGGTGAAGTGGTTGAGATTAAACTGGATACAGTGACCAAAGGCCCCGAAAGCTTACATGTTTTTATCAGTGTTGAGCCACAACGGTTGGACGCAGCAGCGGCGCCCACGCGCGAGGAGTTTGACCAATTGTTGGCGGGCCTGGTCAACGAGGGCCTTAGGGCGCAGATGGTCAGCGGCAGCTTAATTACCGGCTCTCGATACGTGGCTTTGAGCTTCCCGCTTAACTCTCAGGAAGAGAAGTTGTTGGTGCACTCGAAATATTCCGATATTCCAACACAAGACACCGTGTTTGATCAGTTGGATCAACAGTTGTCAAAGATTACTGCAAAAATTGATCAAATCCCCATTGAAAAAATGGGGCAAGATTTGGCAAGCACCTTAAAAAGCCTGCAGTCTATATTATTGGCCGTAGACAGTAATAAAACCGTGCATAAATTGGATCGTATGATTGGTAATGTGGGTGAGGCCTCTGATGAGTTTGATGATGTTGCCGTAAAAATGAGCCAAACCTTAGAGCAACTTAACCGCACGCTGTCGTCCATTGAAGAATTTGTAGCCGATGATGGTGAGGTTCAGTATCAGCTAAAAGAGACACTGGAGTCGGTACAAGGTACGGCAGACAGCTTGAATGGTTTTTTAAAGCAGCTGCATCAAAAGCCAGATGCAATGATTTTTGGGGGCGCAGATGACTAGACCAAAGTATAAAGGCTGTTTACGCTTTGTAACGCTGTTGTGGGTGGTCTTTAGTTTGGGGTGTAGTAGCACTCAAAAAACCCAGTATTATATGCTTCATTCCGAAGCCGCCAATACTCTTGTTGCCCCTGATGGTGCCAGTGGTACTTCGCAAACGCTGGGGGTGGGGCCGGTCAAAGTGCCTGGTTATTGGGATAACACCGCCGTGGTCTGGTTTGATGCTCCGCATAATATACAAGTGCCCAGCCATCATTTTTGGGCAGAAGATATTGAAACCATGATGACGCGAGTAATGGCCCAACATATGCGCCAAGCGTTACCGGGTGTTCAAGTGAGAGAATTCCCCTGGGGAAGCGCCTTGCGTCCTGCACAAAAAGTAGCCATTCAAATTCATCATATTGGTGGCGGCTTAAAAGGTGAGGTGCAACTTCACATGTCTTGGCAATGGTTTAATCATGGAGATAAATCTGCTATCGCAGCACATTCGGGGCAGTGGGCAATGACAAGCCCTGGCGGGTTTGACGGGTACGTAAAAACGTTAAATCAATTGTTGGCCGTGGCTTCACAAGCGGTAATAGATAGTTGGGAGCCTGGAAGTTAAACGTAACGCGCTTCATTGTTGCGGCCGTTTGCTGTGGTGTTGAGTTTAATCTTGCTGCGTTGGGAATACTAAAGACTGCACCCACTTCCATAGCGTGTTTTTGTCATCTACAAAGTGGGTGATTTCTTCTTGTTGCTCCCAGTAATTATTAACCCGTTCAAATAAATACTCGCGTTTTAACATTCTGCGTTTTGGATTTAACTGCTTAACCACTTTTGCAGGGTTGCCTGCCGCAACACAGTTTGCGGGGATGGATTGCGTCACCACCGCGCCGGTGCCAATGACGCTGTTTTCCCCAATGGTAACCCCTTTACAAATAATGGCGCGCGCGCCTACCCAAACGTTGTCTTCTAATACAATGGGTTGGGTGCAGCGAAAGGGGCGGATGCGATTATAGAGCCCATGCCAGTCGCTGTCGGATAGGATACAACCAGTGGCAATCATGCTGTTGTGACCAATGCGAATAGAGCAAGCTGAGGTGAGTTCTACGCCCGGAGCAATTAAACAGTAATCCCCGAGGGAAATGTGCCCTGAGTATTGCTTGGCCTTCCAGGTGGTAAGCTTAACGGGCTGCGTGGCACTTGCGACAATATGTAAATAATTACCGGC
>CAYZQH010000359.1:0-2791 GCA_964480055.1 uncultured Cellvibrionaceae bacterium | reverse complement strand
ACCTCTATATGCTTTCCACGCTTCTGATAGGCGTTCACACTTAGCCAAAGGCCTATGATCAAGGTAACAATTGGAATGATCCATATGGGAGAAATATTTCGCACTGCCTGAGCCTTGACCTTGAGAGATGGCTGGGTTGAATCACTCACCGAATACGTCCACTTGCATTAAGAGTTTGGTTTTCTGGAATGGGCTCGTTCAAACAATCCCATATTAATCTTGGGTCAAAGGCGTCTGCGGCTAACATGGTTAACACCACAACAGCAGCAAACGGCAGCAATGCAGCGCCCGGCTCTACAACACCAATAAAGCCAAATTGAACAATGGCCGTTAACAAGGTAACCACGTAAACATCCACCATAGACCAGCGCCCAATCACTTCTGTCAAGCGGTATAAAAACGCGCGCGTCTTGGTTTTTAGCTGATGTTTACATTTAACAGACCACACCAAGTAAGACAACAATACCAACTTTGCGATGGGCACTACCACACTGGCAATAAATATAATGGCAGCGATGCCCCATAAGTCATTCCCTATTAATTCCAACACGCCCGTAATTATGGTGTTAGAGTAATCCTCATTCAGCTCTTCATAGTCCATGATTGGCAAGAGGTTAGCGGGTATATAAAGCACCATAGCGGCAAATAACAACGCCGTGGTTTTTTCTAGGCTTTTTGGCTTACGCTTGTAAATTGGTGACTCACAACGCGGGCACACACCACTGTCTTTTACAATTTGCTCATCCACCATGGCACCACACACGGTGCAATCGCATAAGTCAGTGGGCCGCCCATAGGTAAAGTAATTGTTTGCCTTCAGCCAATTCCACAGGTTTTTTTTATTCATTAACCAATACGCCGATTGCAAACACACAACCAAAGCAAAAAATAAATAGCCACCAGGCTCCACATAAACATCTGCGATATCACGCATTTTAATGGCGGTGACCAAAGCCCCCAGTAAAAACACATCCATCATATTCCAGGGTTGGGCGCGCACCAAATACCGAAACACCAACACTTGCCCGGGCAAGCGCCTCCTTAAAGTAAACGGGATCAGCACATACAGTAACGCAAACAGCTCGAGCATGGGGTACAAAAATACCGTAGCAAACACCAAGCTCGCCAGCAGCCACTGGTTGCGCTCCAGTAATGCCATTACTCCGCTAAATAGGGTGGCCGAATGGGCTTGCCCTGCAATTTCAACACTCAAAAAGGTGAACGCGTTACACGCAACAAAAAGAATGAGCGACGTAACGGCCAACGCGGCGGCAGGCTCTACCCACTTCTCACGATGAATACGTAAAGAAGCCCCGCATTTGGCACAACAGGCCTCGGTATGCCCATGTAGGCTCACGTCCTTTTGCAGTGCCCCACAGTCATTGCATGCCAGCCAATCCTTATGACGGGCAACAACCTTAAGCGAGCTTGGCTCGGTCATAAATCCCTACGCCCCTTTAGTATGCAAACCTGTTTAAACACCGCCTTAGGCACCGGCGGCCCACTCGACAAGCTGGCGCTTAATAAAGGCATTACTCTCGGCAACACGCAAGGCCTGATTACGCGCAACACGTAACCAAGGATTTGAATGCCCAAATGACCGCTTAAAACCTTCCATAACCGCCATGGCAGCTAAATTATGCGGCTGCACCTGCCTTGCATACCGTAAATAAGTGTGTGGTTGATTGAGCGGTACAGCGCGCTTTAGTGCACGCGATAGCTCCTTGGATAAAATTTTTACATCTCGCAAGCCAACGTTCACACCCTGTCCCGCAAGCGGGTGTATGGTATGCGCAGCATCCCCCACCAATGTCACCGAGCCTTTGGCATACTCAGTCACATGCATTTGGTTTAACGCAATCGTGTAGCGGGTATCCACCCACTCCACCGGGCCCAGCCGGCTTTCAAATGCCTGAGTCAATGCTTGGCAAAATTCACCATCACTCAATGCTTCTAGTGCAGATACACGATCGTTGTCCACAGACCAAACAATAGAGCTAAACGCACTTTTTGGGGAGTCTAGCCGGCCGCAGCTCGCTACAGGGTGTTCAATCAACGGTAAGAATGCCAGCGGGCCATGGTCAGTAAAGCTTTGGCGTGCCACGTAATTGTGCGGTTTTTGAGTTTTCACGGTAGTCACAATGGCACTTTGTCCATAAGACCACTGACGAATATTGACGCCCAACAGCGCTCTTACCGCCGATTTAGCGCCATCAGCGCCAATCACTGCGCTTGCTTGGATATCAACTTCGCTGCCTAAGGTTAAACACACGCCTTGATCATTGGGTGTTAGCGCTTTTACCGTCTCTGGCGCCATCCAAGAGACACCGGCTTGTCGCTTCAACGCCGCATACAGGCAGCGTAAGATTACGCGGTTTTCTACAATATGCCCCAGCTCTTGTTGATGCACATCGGCGGCGTCAAAACTGACTTCTCCCGTTCCCTCACCATCCCAAACGTTCATACCGAAATACGGGCAGGCTCGCTGTTCGACAATGTCCTGCCAAATGCCCAATGTTTGATATAGCTGCTTTGATTGCCTATTCAACGCCACCACTTTGGGGTCAAAGTGGGTTAAGTCTATCGCTGGGGTATCGCCATTTGCCTCAACCAAGCCAATGTGTAAATGCGGGTGATTTTGAGCCAGCTGCAACGCTAAGGTCGCGCCAACCAAGCCCGCGCCTATAATGGCTATGTCGTAATGGGCTATGCCGTAGGAATCCTGATGATGGTTGGTCATGACTCTACCAAGGTAAGGGTTTGGGTGTCGCGCGGCCAGAAAGCTGCAAAA
>CAYZQH010000358.1:0-2813 GCA_964480055.1 uncultured Cellvibrionaceae bacterium | reverse complement strand
AAATAGCTGCCTCATCACCGCCGGTACCTGCACGCACCTCCAAATAAACATTGTTGTCATCGCGCGGGTCTTTGGGCAGCAATAACGTTTGTAACTGCAACTCCAATGGCTCTATCTGCGCTTGCGCGGCTTCAAATTCCTCTTTAGCCATTTCACGCATTTCTGCATCGCCATCTTTCATCAACTGCTTTGCTTCCTCAACATCATCCATTACGGTGCGATATTGACTAAAGCTGTCTACCACAGGCTCTATCTCTGCATACTCTTTGGAAAGCTCTCTAAAACGATTTTGATCTGAAATAATTTCTGCATCACTGAGCAATGCTCCCACTTCCGTATAACGCTCAGACAAAGTTTCCAGTTTCTCTAAAATTGAAGCTTTCATTCATTCTCGCTTTTTAACGCCGGTGCAGAAGGCTCTTGCTCTTCTGCTACCTCTAATTCAAATAATAACTGAGTTGCTTTAATCAACTCCATATCACCACGCATACTGGCTTTGCGTAAATGCAGCGTGGGCTTATGCATAATTTTATTGGCTAGGCTTCTACCCAACTGGCTCAAGGCTTCGCTTGGGTCCACACCGGTCTCTAACGCTCGTAAGGCTTTGGCCAACTCCGCGTCTCTCACTGTTTCAATCGATTGCCTAAATGCTTTAACCGTCTCTACCACGCCCAGTGATGCCAGCTCTCGCTCGAAATGCGTTACCCCATCGTCAACGATTTCCTCGGCAATTTTGGCCGCTTGCTCACGCGAGCGCATGTTCTCGTCAATAACTTCGCGCAGGTCATCTACGGTGTAAAGATACACATCGTCCAGGTCATCCACTTGCGGCTCAATATCCCTGGGCACCGCAATATCTACCATAAATATGGGTTTGTGTTTGCGCTTTTTTAACGCTGACTCAACCGTTCCTTTCCCCAATATTGGCAACTGGCTGGCCGTGGATGAAATGACAATATCCGCCTTAGGTAAATACTCGGGGATATCGGCCAGTAAAATGGCTTGGCCACTGAATTTTTGAGCCAGAGCAACAGCGTTGGTGAGTGTGCGATTAGCCACAATCATTTTTTGTAAGCCTTGCTCTGCCAGGTGCCTGGCCACCAACTCGATGGTTTCTCCTGCGCCAATCAGCAAAACCGTGTCGTTCTTTAAATTAGAGAATATTTGTTGGGCCAAGGTTACCGCCGCATACGCAACAGAAACTGGGTTCTCCCCAATAGCTGTTTCCGAACGTACACGCTTTGCCACCGTAAACACCTTGTGAAAGGTGGCGTGAAGCCTACTGTCCATACTGCCCGCTTCAGTGGCGGCCGCATAAGCAGACTTCATTTGCCCTAAAATTTGCGGCTCTCCTAACACTAAAGAATCCAAGCCGCTGGCCACTTTCATCATATGGCGTACGGCATCGCCACCGTGATGTACGTAATAACAAGCCTGCAACGCGGTAGCATCGGTAGCATGAAACTGCGCCATCCAATCAAGTACATGGTCTGCCGTACAAGCTTGCGCCTCCACATAGACCTCGGTGCGGTTACAGGTAGATAATATCGCTGCGCCCGACGCCGATGTACTGGCTACCACACCGCTCAATGCGCGGGTGATCTGGTCAGGTGCAAACGCCACAGCCTCACGCACTTCCACAGAAGCGGTGGTGTGATTTATGCCAAAAGCCAAAAGCGTCATAAAGTGTCTATCGAGTCACTCAACAATACTGCTCAACGCAGCAATTAACCAAACCGCCCATTTTCAGCGCTAGCGGGGTAGCCTGGCAAGCCCTAAAAGTCAGTTTTACCCACCTGTTACGCGCTTAACTTCCCCAATCCGACAGATCCTGGCAAGATAGGGGCCTCTTGAACCATAATAAACATAAAGTCAGCAAACGAACTCAATGCCCTTGACACACTCCAAACAGGAGGACACTGGCAAAACCGCACCACGAGGACAGCTGGCCTATATTCAACTTCTTGATCCATTTACATTGAGTGTAACTGCTTGGACTTACTGATACGTCATCTTTTTCATCGCAAGCCACTTACTGCGGCTGTACTTGCCTTATTATTAACGTCGTGCGCCACAAGCCCTGTCGCAACGGTAACGCCTGCCCCGCCTCCAGAACCGGCCATACAAAAAATTGCCGACAAACAATTTGAGAGCGATACCCTATACGCACTGTTGGTTGCCGAGTTTGCAGGTACCCGCAAGCGCTTTGACGTTATGCTGAACAACTATGTTCAACAAGCCAAACACACCAAAGATATTGAAGTTACCGCACGCGCCAGCCAACTGGCACGTTTCCTAGGTGCGCATGACCAATCCCTTAGTATGGCCCAGCAATGGGTAGAGTTAGAACCGCGCAACGTAGAGGCACACTTTAACGCCACCGTAGAATTGATTCACGCCAATCAACTTTCTGCTGCCATGCCACATGCCATCATCCTGTTAGAAAACAGCTATGACAAAACCGGGTTTGACGCCATCGCCGCCCGCGCAGCACAAATTAACGATGAATCCTTAACCGCAGATTTGGCCAGACAGTTTGAATCGCAACTAACCACTCATCCCGAGCACATCTCCTTACTGGTGGGCTTAAGCCTACTGGAACAACAACTGGGCAACTTAGAACAGGCTCTAGCCCTCACCCAAAAAGCCCACGCATTAGATGCCAAACACTTTCAGTCGGCAGCACAGGGGGTTCGCATCTTAGAAGCCATGGGGCGCAAAGAAGAAGCATTAACGCAACTGGGCCTACTGGTTGAACGCTTCCCTCAAAATACACGGCTTCGCCTTCAGTACGCACGCGCGCTGATCAAAAC
>CAYZQH010000357.1:0-2826 GCA_964480055.1 uncultured Cellvibrionaceae bacterium | reverse complement strand
CCACGCCACCACCAATACCAACATCCACTTCATCAAAAATCATACAAGGCACACTGCCTTGCGCCGCTGCCGTCACGTGGAGTGCTAAACTAATACGAGAGAGCTCACCCCCTGAAGCAACTTTATTCAGTGGTCGAGGTTCTACGCCCGCATGACCTGCGACTAAAAATGCAACTTGCTCTAGCCCATTCGCAGAAACCTCGCAGGGTTCTAAGGCGACAGAAAACTGTCCGCCACTCAATGATAAGCGCTGCATTTCTGCACTAATTTTTGTGCTCAGATCTGTTGCTGACTGTTGTCGCGCAGCACTAAGTTGTTTAGCTGACGCGTTATAGCCCTCAAAAGTACTCGTGACTTGTTTTGCTAGTTCACCATCACTCGCAAACGACTCTAGTTCTATCATACGTGCTTGCCAGTCAACTAGCAGTGCTGGCAGTTCTTCAGGCCTAATGCGGTATTTACGTGCAACCCCATGTACGGTTTGGATACGGTTCTCCACTTCTGCTAATCGCGCTGGATTGATATCATCTTGCTGCAAATAACGACTTAAGCTACGTGTAGATTCTTGTAGCTGAATAATAGCGGAATCAACTGTTTCGGTAGCTTCTGCTAAACTTTCATCTAGCTCAACGAGACTAGTCAGTTTTTGTTGCATATGGCCAAGCATCGACAGCGCATCAGGCTCACCCTCGCTAGCAATGTGCAAACACGATTCCACACCTGCAATCAGCTCTGCACTATTGCTTAAACGACTATGCTCTGCCTGTAACTGCTCCCACTCCTCTGCAGCAAAACCAAGCTGTTCTAGCTCGCGTACTTTATCGCGCAACTCTGCCAACTCCTCAGCATAAGCTGCTGCATTTTTTTCAATTTCGGCTTGTTGCACATGTAGCTTATACCAAGCCTTATACTGCGCTGCCACTTGCTTTGCTAGTTCTCCACTTCCAGAAAACTCATCTAGGATTTGGCGTTGTGTATTGGCATTTAATAACGAGTGATGGGCATTTTGGCTATAAATATCAACCAACGATTCACCCAGTTCTTTTAATTGCCCGACAGTTGCTGCCGCGCCATTAATAAAGCCGCGACTTCGCCCATCGCGATAAATCACACGGCGCAAAATCAAATCATCCGCACTTTCAATTTCTTGTTCAGCCAACCAAGCTTGCGCTTGTACATTATTGACAATATCAACAGTCACACTGATATCGGCTTTATCACAACCGCTACGAATCACTTCACCTTCATTTCGTGCGCCCAACGCCAAAGATAGTGCATCAATCAGAATGGACTTACCCGCACCCGTTTCGCCCGTCAGCGTGGTAAACCCTTGGCTAAATTCTAAATCTAGCTGCTCAACAATAACAAAATTTCGGATAGATAAAGCTTGTAACATAACTTGTAAATTTAAATTGCTCTCAATTACTTTATATTTAGTTGTTCAGTATTTTCGATTTATTATGAGTCACAAGGCACCAAACCGAAGGCAGTACAGTGAGTACGGTAAGGCGAAGCAACGCGGTGAGTTGCGATAATAAATCAAAAGTTAACCCCAATGGAGTTTGTTGCGTAACATATCGTAGTAACAATACTCACTAGGGTGCAACAAGGTCACGCTTTCTTTAGAACGTACGATATTAATGCAATCACCTTGTGCTAACGCCAATGGTGATTGCCCATCAAAGCTAATTTGCGCTTGGTCCATGTTAACCACTTTGACATCAATGCTCGCAGCACTACTAACTGCGAGCGGCCGGTTACTCAAGGTATGTGGGCAAATAGGCACTAGTGCCATAGCCTCTAGGCTAGAGTGCAATATTGGGCCACCAGCTGATAGAGAGTAGGCTGTTGTGCCTGTAGGCGTACTCACAATTAAGCCGTCCGCACGCTGTTTGTGGACAAACTTACCATCAATGCTGACCTCTAATTCAATGAGGCGCAAATCACTTTTAAATACAATGTCATTAAAAGCGTGATTTTCTAAAATGGTTTTGCCATTACGAACGATAGTGGCATTCAACATCATGCGTGATTCACATTGATACTCACCGGCCAATATGGCATCAATCGACTCTAACATTTCTTCTGCGCGCAAGTCCGTCAAAAAACCAAAGTGCCCCCGGTTAATACCCACTAATGGAATGCTACTTTCTTTGAGAGAACGTGCCACGCTAAGCATCGTGCCATCACCACCCATCACGACTGCCAGATCTGCCTTTTGGCCGACTTCTGATAATGAAATCGTTTGATAATCAATAATTTCCGCATACTCTGCAGTTTGCGTTTCAAATACCACATTAATATTTTTAGCTTGCAAATGGCTCGCCAAATCAGCCAAATCACTCTTCATGAGTTGGACAGCGGATTTCCGCATAAACTTGCCAATAATCGCAATGGTGTTAAATCTTGATTGCATGTCAGGATTTAATCACAGATACGCAATTACAACCAGTGGCAACGACGCACTAAATCAGGCAAAATGGTGACTTAATCATATTAAGTGAATAAATGCATTGGACGAACGCGCGCAAATACTACTAAAAACCTTGGTTGAACATTATGTAACGGATGGGCAACCCATGGGGTCAAATGCGCTTCTGCAACATTCCGGCTTAGGCCTTAGCTCTGCCACTATCCGCAATGTCATGAGCGATTTAGAACAGTTAGGCTTTGTGACTAGCCCACATACCTCAGCAGGCCGCATTCCAACACAACAAGGTTATCGTTTTTTTGTTGACTCACTGTTAAGTGTACAGCCTCTAAAAAATCAACAAATTCAAGCGCTTGAAAACACACTTAAGTCATCCAGCCCGCAAGAAGTGATTA
>CAYZQH010000356.1:0-2826 GCA_964480055.1 uncultured Cellvibrionaceae bacterium | reverse complement strand
AATCAGAGTTTGAGTATCGTGTTCGGTTCCCGCTTTTTGTGTGTACAGAATTAGATGTAAGCTGCAACAGTAACCGGCGCGAAGAGCCTATTGATGCATCCAGCAGCACGAACTTCAACCGCTCTACACTTTATGCGATTGACCGCTGGCAAGCCACACCCAACTTGTCTATTGAGGCTGGCTTACAATGGACCGAAACCGAATACAACCAGAATCAATTTACGCACCCGCGCGTGGCCATTAACTGGCAAGCATTATCAAACATTGCACTTAAAATGAGCGCTGGCTCTTATGATCTCTTTCCCGAGGCAGAGCACATCCTGAAAGAAACTGGCAACCCCAACCTGGAAAACCAAACTGCAAATCACTATGTTATGGGTGTTGAAGGTGCATTGCTCGAGCATTGGACATGGAGCGTAGAGGTTTATCATAAACAACTAGCAGACTTACCTTTGGCACTCGGGCCATCACAACCAGATACCGATTTGCGCTACGCTAATGACGTTGAGGGCACAGCTAAAGGCGTTGATATATTCCTCAACAAGAACTTATCCAATAAATGGTACGGTTGGGTGTCACTCAGCTTATCTGACAGCGAGCGAAAAAACACGCGCACTGGTGATACCGTCGACTACGTATTTGATGTTCCTTGGGTGTTTAATGCTGTTGGTAACTATCAATGGACGGACAAGTGGAACATTGGTTTTCGGTTGACGGCTAAAGCCGGTGAACCCTACTCACCTATCATTGGGCTTACGCCCAACCCAAACTTTCCAGACCGAGACCCACCGTCATATCTACCCGTTTATGACGCGCCCTACTCCGACCGTTTACCAACCTATGCCCGCCTTGATGTAAGAATCGCAAGAGACGTTAATTGGTTTGGCAACGCCGGCAGCGTCTTTGTAGATATCATCAACGCAACCAATCGAGAAAATGTCACCGAGATCCAACTAGACTACCCACATGTTCTAAAAACCGGGACATTGAAAACGGAAAAACAAGCCGACCTTGGGATCTTCCCTTCATTAGGGGTGTCTTTTACGTTCTAAGGAATATCGTGTAACACAAGTGCTTGACTGTCACCTGATAGATCATACGCCGCAAACCACCTGCGGCCGTAGAAGATGCGTATATACAATCCAAGACTTTTGGCGCCATAACCCCTTGGCCAAGGGGTTATGGCGCCTGTGGTAGAGGGAATAAATGCGCTCAAATATTCTCGGGTTTCATAAATGTTGTTCGACCGCTATGATTGGCGAACAGACACTGTGTAACGCAAAAACAAGGCAAGCCATGTTTAAAGCCATTAAAACACCCTACCTCGTTCCATTTGATAAATCATTCGATCAAAAAAAGGCGCCGAGCACCCCACCCAACAAGGCGCCAGATAAAAAGGAATGCAAAAAGCTGCTACAAAAAGAAGTCGAAAAACTCGATGAACTGCAGCGTATACTCTATGCACACGACTACCACAGCATTTTGCTGATTTTTCAAGCAATGGATGCCGCTGGCAAAGATGGTACCATCCGCGCGGTTATGAGCGGCGTTAATCCCGCCGGGTGCGAAGTCTACTCGTTCAAGCAGCCCAGCAGCTTAGAATTAGACCATGATTTTTTATGGCGCAGTGCACGGCGTTTGCCCGAACGTGGGCGTATCGGGATTTTTAATCGCAGTTATTATGAAGAGGTGTTGGTGGTCAAGGTTCATCCCGAATACCTCAATAACCAGCGCCTCGAAGGGCCAAAAAATTTAAGCTCCCTGTGGAAATCGCGCTATCGCTCCATCGCTGATCATGAAAAACACTTGGCTGAGAACGGCACCGTGGTTTTGAAATTTTGGCTGAATGTATCTAAAGACGAACAGCGAGATCGTTTTTTATCACGCTTAAACGAACCTGAAAAACACTGGAAGTTCTCTTCAGGCGATATCAAGGAGAGGGCGCACTGGCAGGACTACATGAAAGCCTATGAGGATGCGCTCAACCAGACTAGCAAGTCTTGGGCGCCGTGGTATGCCATTCCCGCCGACGACAAGCCCTTTATGCGCCTCGAAATTGCTAAAACCATTGTCAAAAGCTTGGAGTCCTTAGATTTACACTATCCAAAAGTTAGCGAAGATGACAAAGAACGTTTCGATCAATATCGAGACATGCTCGAAAACGACTAGGGTTTGTCGAGTACCATAGAAATCATTACCATAGCGCCCGATTTAATCTACGCAGTAACTGATCATGGCGCACATACATCTATTTATTGGCTCGGTAATGGGCACCGCTGAGCAAGTGGCCATTACCGCCGCACAAATCCTACTAACACTTGGGCACCAGGCGCCTGTGTCTGCGGCCTTCGAGCCTGAAGCCCTAACTTCTCCAGATTCAATCGCCCTAATCTGCACCTCTAACACCGGCATGGGGGACCTACCTGCCAATATCGCGCCCATGCATGCCTACCTAACCAATGAATGCCCAGTGTTGACCGGCAAACGCTACGGCATCATTAACTTGGGGGACAGCTCCTACCCCAACTTCGCCCAGGCGGGGCAATCTTTGGATGTTGCCATGGCAAATGTTGGGGGCAAACGAATTGGCGAGCCGCTGATCCTCGACGCTATATATGTAAACAACTACGCTAAAGAAACCCAAACCTGGATAAAAGACTGGGAGCAACAACTATGACCGCCCACGCCCCCATTGGCTTGTTTTACGGAAGTTCTACGTGCTATACCGAAATGGCCGGAGAAAAAATTCGTGCTCAAATTGGCGAACACCTAGTCGACCTCTTCAACATTGCCGACGACCCGGTCATTAACGCGGAGCTTTACGAC
>CAYZQH010000355.1:0-2840 GCA_964480055.1 uncultured Cellvibrionaceae bacterium | reverse complement strand
AGTTTCACAAACGTTATGCCTTCTCGACCGGAGTCAATACGCACGGGGATGGAGCTAAAATCTGCAGGGTTACCAAACACGCTGTCAAAATCTTCGTGTGAGGTAATATTCTCTCCAAAATGCTCACCGGCATAACGGATGAATATACCGTTGGTTGCCGCATCCAATTGGGCGTAACTTGGGTCAGAACCCAAAGACAGTTCAGAAGGTGCTAATAGATCTGGCCCAGTGTATTCAGTAATGCTGGTATCACTGAACGTGGTTGGGCGCTCTAGCACTAACCAGTCGCCGTAAAACAGCTTGTGATACATCACACCACCGGCACCTGGGTCAGCCACGGGCGCTGGGCCTGCCGCAAAGGCATCTTGTGGCGCAACCACATCACCTAAGTTACTAACCCTCGCAAAGCCCACATCCATAATGGCCTGCTGCGTGTTATCGGGGTTGGCATCTACATTGATATAGCGCAACTCCATAATCCAAAATTTACCTTCAGCATCACGCATTAGGATTAAACTATCTGGGTGGAAGTTTGCCACGTCAATATCTAAAGTGGGGGTCATGCCGCTACTGCCCGGCGTGGCTTGTTCAGCAGTAACAATGCCTTCTAGCAACCCGCGCACATTGGCGCCCATAATAGAAAACATGCCATGCATTGGGTCTAGGCCTGCCGTGTCATCTACCGATACCGTTAATTGACCATTTGCATCATAACCGCCATATAGCGCTGAGAAGGTCACACCGGTGGTGGCGCTCTCTAATGCATAGCCAGCGGTGGTGGTAGCGAATACAAAATCGATCATGCCTTCACCGCGGTCTACCTCTTCTTGCGTAAGGAATAACAAACCGCCGGGTACTTCATAATTTGAAAGATCAACACCTTCTGGTTGGCCAGCGGTGCCATCTGGGCTGTGACGCATTTGATCGCTAAACAAACCAAGGCCGGGCACGGTTGCAAAATTTTGGTCTGGGCCAATAAATAGCGGCGCATCTTCTGGGCACAAATCTAAAATTGGTACAAAGCCGTCGGCATAGAAAAACAACTCGGGCAAATCGGTTTGATAAGTGCCTATGCTAAAGCGCACCACGTAATCCAAACCATATTGCGGATTACCCTCAACCATCACGCTGGTGGGAATGCCAGAGATGGTATAGGTGTGACGCCCATCGATAGTAACTATCCCGAATATTAAATTTTCTACCGGCTCTGGGTTTTTATAGAATTGCCCTGTGGCGCCGTCGTATCGCACAGCAAATACACTCATAGACAATTGCTCTTGCTCATTGCCTGCGCTTGGGTCCACGCCATCAAAGCGTTGCACGGTACAACTCATGCTCATGGTATCGGCTTGCTGCGTATCAAAGTCATCGGCAAACTCTTCTACGTCTTGCTCTTTAAACTCAGGGAGTACCGGCAAACCCGATAAGCCTGCCATAACCAGTGGAGACACTTCACGGAATAGGTCACCGCTGTCTGCTTCGGTAACATCCAATAATGCAGAAACAATGGTAGACACAGCAACCGAGTCACCACTGACCAAGAATTTGTAATTATCAAAGTTAGGCACCCAGCGCTCTGCCGTAGCTTCTACTTCAGACCCTGGTGTACCTTCTAAGTAACGAAGGGTTTGCACCTTGAAGTAACCTGCGCCCGCATCTACCGGGTAACGGCTTTTTAGAATGTAATCCATTAAAAATAACGCCGAACGAATATTAATTTGGCTTTCACTGGTAAGGATTTGACCAAATAAAGAAGCAGGCACAGCAGAGCTTAACCCCCGTGCCACACGGTCACGTGCTAAGTCATATGCTGGGGTGGCTGGCGTACTGGCAGAGCCAACAATTAAGGCCTGGTACACCGCTTCATAATCTACTTGTGCGTCGTCTTCGGGGTAGATGGCTAATAAAGATTGAATTAAATCAAAGCCCGCGCCATCAATAAAGTTAGCGCGTTGAATGGCAGTTTGTACCGCATCTGGTGCGTATTGCGCATAAAAACCCAAACGCCCAGTTAATAAATCGGCCGTCTCTTTGGCGGTTGCCCCTAAAGATAAACTTAAGGCTTTAATAATTTCTGAAGAATCCACTTCATCAGTCCCACCAGCTAAGGCCTCTACCCGGTCAGTAAATATCGGGAAGCCTTCTGGCGTGAGATTGACAGGGCGCTGCGCCCACGTAAAGTTACTGGCAATAATGCCAGCCAAGCGTTTTATTTGAACGGTAGAATCGCTATTTTCCATTAACTGGTTAATAGTCGCCAATGAAACCGTACTGGTTTCACTAAGGCGGCGGTTTAAGTCTTGGTGTATTGACACTAAATCAATTAACTCAAACTGCTCTTTTTCTTTAGCGAGAATATCGGTTTCACCTAAGAACTGTAGCGCAGGGTCAATGGTGCCTGTGACCACACCAAAAGCCACATCCACCGTGGCTTGAAACGCTTCTAACGTTGCGCCATTTAATAAGCTTGCGGCCACACCACTTAAAGCAGGCACACCGGCAAATTCAGACTCTGCCGCCATATCGCCACTGCCCACTTTAAATAGGCGAATATTGCGGTCATCAAAACCAGTGCTACCAGGCAAATTAGATTCTGATACGTGAAATGGTGAAGGCAAGTTCACTGCAATAACTGCAGCGCTCGCATCGGCGTTTTCTTCCACAATAACCGATAAGCCCATAGATAAAAAGAACCGTTGAAACGCTCGGCGTTGCTGAATTTCTTGCTCGGCTTGCACTTCTGCTAAGGCAGTAGCAGCGTCGCTGCCTTCTTCAACAATCAATAAATCGTCTAACGTACCTGCCTCTTGAGCTTCTTCTATGGCGTCATTCACTTCGGT
>CAYZQH010000354.1:0-2845 GCA_964480055.1 uncultured Cellvibrionaceae bacterium | reverse complement strand
ACCCGTAGGAAACCCACTAATAACTACCCGCCCAACTTTTGTAGACAGTATGTGAACAAGCTGCTGATGATTTTGCAATTCCTCGTCACTCCCATGAATAGTGCCCGTTAACTGGCCGTTTAGACTTTTTGCAACGGCATTCATCTGTTCAGCGTCATCGCACACAACAACCAACGCGGCAGGGCCGAATAACTCCTCTTGCAGTAAAGGCTCATTTAAGAAGGTTTTTGCGGAAGTGGTAAACAATTTAGTTTGAGCAAACAAGCCTTGATCATCTGTCTTTGCTTGGCCACTTTGAATAAGCTCTACGCCTGCTATACCGTTTAGACTCTCAGCACCTTGCTCGTAAGAGGCACAAACCCCCTGGTTCAACATAACACCCGCAGGCACAGCCTCTAACTCTGAAGACATGGCATTAATAAATTGATCTAAAGAAGCCCCTTTTTGCGCCACCACCAGCCCTGGGTTCACACAAAACTGACCCGTACCCAACGTTAAAGACCCAACAAATTGTTTGGCTAAGCTACCGGCTTCATTTGATAGTTTTTCTGGTAGAAAAAACACCGGGTTAATACTTCCCATCTCTGCAAACACCGGGATAGGCTCTGACCGGCTGTTGGCTAGGTTAAATAAAGCCATTCCCCCTTTTAAAGACCCAGTAAAACCTACTGCCTTTACCTCTGGAGCGGTCACTAAATGAGCGCCAACAGCGTGCTCTACACCATTTACTAAGTTAAAAATTCCTGGTGGCATACCGGTTAATTCAATTGCTTTGACAATTGCTTGTGCCACGAGCTCTGAGGTACCAGGATGAGATGGGTGGCTCTTAACAATAACTGGGCAACCGGCGGCCAATGCCGAAGCGGTATCCCCACCAGCCACTGAATACGCTAATGGGAAATTGCTGGCCCCAAAAACCACCACCGGGCCTAACGCTTGATTGACATAACGCAAATCTGGCTTTGGAATTGGCGCACGCTCTGGGTCTGCCGGATCAATGCGCGCATCCAAATAACTACCGGACAAAATATAGTCAGCAAACATTCGAAGTTGGCCACAAGTGCGCGCCCGCTCTCCCTCAGCCCTCGCCTTTGGATAACCTGTTTCCAAGCACATACGCTCAGTTAAGGCATCACCCAACGCCATGATTTGATCGGCACAAGCGATTAAAAATTTGGCACGAGACTCTAAGGTACTGGCTCGAAAATTGTGCTCTGCGTTTCGTGCCGCCGCTAGCGCTTGATCAAGTTGCGCTATGCTGACACTGTTAAACCCAGGCTCAATAGTTTTTTGAGTAACTGGGTTTACACCAAAAAAACTCTGGCCAGCTCCAGTTTGCCAAAAACCATCAATATATGACTGCCCCGTAATACTCATACGTGCGTTACCCCCAAAATATTATTATGTTTACAAATAACCCAACGTCGCCATTGGCAACCGGGGTGTAATAATTAACATCTGCATTATTCAACACGCCATTCTATCGCTGCCATATTCCTCATACCAGAAATTAACGGCCCAATTACTATAATTGACAATATTGCTGTCGTATGTTTTTTACTACCATTCAATATTTCTAGCTTGGCGAGCAAAAACATATTTTTATATGACGCTGTATCACCCAGCACTAGAACCTGCGCCTTAAAACTTAGTAACTTCAAAACATAAAATTAAGCGATACAAACATTCATGTAAATTTTTGGAGTAAACACCACCGTAAACAACCGGGCTATCACTTACCCATATAAATCGCTAACGGCACGCTAAATTTGCGCTGAACTAAAAACATGGCGGCGTCAGAGGAGAAACAAATAACCAGTGGGGCCACCGAACGTAGCTTAAACGCCTACGCCAAAATAAAAGAAACCGTCAAGGCTTGCGTCACTGAGTAAGTGAGCTTAGGGAACACCGCTAAACAAAATGTTTAAGTTATCTTGAAGGATTTGTTCTTGCACAATTGCAATGGGTATTTGTTACTTAATGAACTGCTGCTAGCAAAAGCAATGAGACACTTGAGTAATGCATGACCCCGAAAACGCAAAGCATGACCCCGAAAGCGCAAAGAAAGGCAATAAACTTTTTCGTTAGTCGTATCTTTGAATGTTTGTCACTATTACGGTAATGAGTGGTAATCAAACAGTGGTATATTCTTCCACACGAAAGACGAGCCCTCAATCAATGACTCTGCCATGACTGAGCTCAAGCACGTCATTGCCAATACCCCGTACCTAGCACGAGTATGTACCACCGGTGTTTCCGTGGGCGGTGGCGGAACTAGGGGCCTGGCTCGATACTTCAGGCCATATCACAGTCGTCACACCTTTGACTGGTCACAGATCACAACTAAAGCAGTTAGTAAAATTAGGCGGAGGTAGGGTCTCGGTGCGGGTTCATATCTGCGGCAACAACATCCCCAGACGCAAGTTAGAAACAAGCGGCGAACAAAGTGAAAAGCGCTGGGGGATACGCATGGCACTCGGAGCACGAAGGGTTTGGACGCGACCACAAACTCTGGCAGGGCGGCTTTTTACACTACACTTCAATTCCCCAGAGTAACCTCGCTACCAATACTGCCCGCAGTACCTTTTAAAGATTATCAGCAGGAACTTTAGTAATCCGCAAACTACCATCAACCGTCACACTACTAGGAACGGCTTTCAAAGAAAATCGCCCCCGCAATTATCTGGCTCAAAAAAACCTGAGAAACTTAGCTGCAACGCATCAGCCTTGCGTCTGTTTTTGTTCAACGCTTTTTTACCTTGCATACCTTCTGAAAGGGCTTACAGAGTCTAAAAATATCAAGAAAAAATATAAAAAACAGCAAAAAGTACCAATTAACCAATTT
>CAYZQH010000353.1:0-2876 GCA_964480055.1 uncultured Cellvibrionaceae bacterium | reverse complement strand
TCAAGAACAGTAATCCCCAGCCCAGCCAAAATTTCTATGTGGCCACCTGCAACAATCTCTGCAGCGTTAATTTCAATAGCGCCGTCAGCCACCAATTGAATGGTATCTTCCGCCGTTAGTTTGGATTGTAAGTAGGAAACCGCAGACCAGTTTTTGGTGCCGCTGCCATAGCGTGACTCACCACCTGAGTAGAGCGCCTGAGAACCTAAAGAAATATTGCCGTTGGCCGCCAAGGTGATATTTTGACCGCTGGTAGAGCCGCCCTCAAAAACAATGTCACCGTAACTTCTTAAAACCACATTGTCGCTAGAGTTAATGGTGGCAATTTCGCCGTAGCGCGTGCCGTGCACTTGCCCGGTGTCATACCGATACACAACCGTCCCGTTGTAAATATTATTGGCACCAATTATTAAATCGCCACCTTGCGCCTCTATCACGCCAGATAAATTAGAGAGTGAACCTGTGCCCCCAACGGTAATTTCTAAGCCTTCGGCAGAAGTGATGGTGCCGCGATTAATTAAATCGCCGGATGTTTCTATATATCCATCTCGCAAAAACTCTACAGATGTATTTTCTACCGTCAACTTATCAACATTTACGGCGCCACCAAACTCATTTTCATCTTCCGTTACTTTACGCTCAATGGCGGTATTATTGGTAAGGTACACAATTGGCACCAATACCTGCTCACCATTTATGGAGCGCAGCTCTGGCCATATCATATTGCTTGGAAGACTAGGCTCATTACCACCGTCTTGATTCAAGCTTAGGCGGTCTCCAAACTGTAAGGATAAGTTGTTTTTTGCGTAGGTTAATGCATTGGTGTATAGCGTATTAAGTTGCTTAGACTCTGTTGAATACTCGGTATTTTCAGTATCGGCATTAATTAAGCTACGCCCGAGCATGGCTTGAATTTGCGTAAGCACATATCGCGCTTGTACCGCGGGTGTGCCTATATGTTTGTGCTTGGGGTAAATTGGAATAATGGTTGTAATGCCGCCAGTACCAATGGGCACGTAGGTGGGGTCACCTAACGTAGATTTACTTTGCTCATGTAGTGTTTTTTCAAATGAGGTTAAATTTTGCCCGCTCACCACCGCGCTTTCTAAAAATGGCGGCGCTTGAAACTGCACACCTGATGAACCAGATCGTTGAAATAACGGTGAAGCATTGAAATCTGCCTGGATAGTTTCATCCGACAAAATAGTTGCAAAACTTGGCATAACCGGGCTAAAAACGGTTACAAAGCTCAATAAGTAGGCCGCCAACCGGTAAGAGCGGCGAGAGGTTTTTGATTGATATGCTCTAGTATTCATCTCTTAATCTCCGCTCCTATTAATTCCACCAATTCCATTCGGAAAAGAATTCTACAATCTTGGATTTAACTTTCTCGTAATAACCAGATACTTGGGACCACAAGGAGTAGGTATCCTTACCCTTGTAGTGATTTTCCCCTTCATTCCACTTACATTCAAAGTCATCCTCTTCTTCACATTGAACTTTATAATCGTAGCTCCAATCCACCTCGATGGTGCCACTCTTTTTTATCTCAGCTATTGAATTTGTAGTCCATTGCGAATTGGCTTCCCACCAATCATAAGTGTATGCCCACTCGTCTGTAGTACCACTGTCATTATTTCGGTACCTTGAAGACAGGTTTGACTGTATTGCTTGATCAATAAAATAATCAAACGCATTGGCGGTGACGAAATCAACATCAGAATTCAACGCAAAAAAATCTTCTTTTACGTAAAACAACGAATCTAGATCTTTAGGGCTATTTATAAACGAGGACGCTGTATGGCTATTTTGGGTTAAACCATAGCCCGAATACCCCACTGTGTAGGTGGTTGTCTTGGATATCGCCTGGTTTTCTAAGCCGTACTCTAAGAAATACTGGGCATTAAATTCCGTTCTATCAAAAAACTCCATATAGGACAGGCTGTTAACAATCGCTTGGGCCGCACCGCTCGCCCCCGCCCCTACGTAAGTCTGTGCCATTGATTGAATGCGGCCAGGAGGCGAATAGGCTAACGTTTCGCTTACATAAACGGTGGTTTGCTCTGTTTCCGATACCGGTGTAAATCCCGGGTAACTGACGCCATTAATAAGCTCTTTATTAGATTTAGTGTTCCTCTCTAATGCAGTGACCACCCGATACCGGTCGTTCATAAACAAACCCGTTTCACTACTGAACTTACCATTGCTACCTGCAATAGAGATAACCGCAGAGGAATTGACGATATACCCTGTATCTGACGTCTTCAGCCCCAAGTACCTTTGTGCAAAAATTGACACTTGATTACTTAAGGCATACGACATTTCCACTTCATTCTGGTTTTCTACTGGAACAAAGTACGGGTTAATGTTTTCAATAGCCTTGGCGGTTATATAGACTTCATTCCCTGTTATATGGGCAAAATTATTACTGGCCATAACCCTAGAACCTTGAGTAGTAGCTACATCAGAGTTGAGGCTGTAGTAAGTACCAATATTCTGCAGATTAAGGCTTTCAACATCTAAAAAACTACCCGCGGATAGATTCAAAAGGTGGTCTACCTCTAAATCATTTGAGCGATAAGGCGTTCGCGAGCCATTGCGCACCACTTGATTCTTAGACTCTAACACTACCCTGTCTGCTTGTATTTTTCCCCCATACTGATTCGCCAACTCTTGCTGGGCTTGCAGCTCAACATTTGCTAGTGCCTTCAACTCCCCTTCATTGGCCAGGCGATTCACTGCAGCTTTAATATTGGTTGCTGTAATTACGCTGTTGTTGTTTTTAAATATTCCACCATTGACCGCACCGCTACTGAGCTTTTGGCCTGCATTGGCTATATGAATGTTGCCAGCAGAAATGGTCGTATTATTTACAA
>CAYZQH010000352.1:0-2878 GCA_964480055.1 uncultured Cellvibrionaceae bacterium | reverse complement strand
TCTGATGCGAAACCAGAAGGGGGTGCTTAATCATGGCTGATGTATCTGATTATTTTGAGCAGTTAAAAAACTTCAATATTTCTGATATTGACTGGGATCGGGTCGGCGTTTGGCCGCTTCCGGGACGGCTGTTTGTATTCCTACTTGCTGCGATCGCCATTTTCGTGGCGGCGTATTTTTTGATAGTCAAAGACAAGAATATACAGCTAGCGGGTGCCGAGAGAAAAGAAACTGAATTGCGCTCCAAGTTTGAAAAGAAAGCCTATGAGGCGAGCAACTTAGACAAATACCGATTACAGATGGTTGAGATGGAAGAGTCATTTGGGGCGCTGGTTAAGCAATTGCCCAGCGATACCGAAGTGCCCGGCCTTTTGGAAGATATTGACGAAAAGGGTATTGATAGTCGGTTAAATATTCAGAGTATTACCTTGCAGCCAGAGATAGTCTCTGAGTTCTATGTTGAGCTCCCAATAGAGATTAAGGTTTCTGGGGGATATCATGAGTTTGGTGCCTTTGTTAGTGGGATTGCTGGCATGCCGCGTATTGTGACTTTGCACGATTTTACCATTGACAAACAAGGCAGCGGTGGCCATTTAGACATGACGATACAGGCAAAAACCTACCGTTATAAGGATCAAGAGTAATGGGAATTTTACGGTTTTCTGTGATGTTGTCACGCGTTGTTGGTCAATTCCTGGTTTTTGTGCTAGTGCTTGTATGTTACGGTTGTTCGCTCGGTGGGAGCCACGACGACCTACGGGCGTTTATTACTGAGGTGAAAGGCCGCCCCCAGGGTGCCATTGAGCCTTTGCCCCCGCTTCGCACTTATGATGCGTACATTTACAATGTAACGGCTATGCGTAGCCCGTTTAATCAACCCGAGGAAGCGATTGACCGTCCAGAACCTGGGGATCCGAAGATTGCGCCTGACTTTAGGCGAGAGAAGGAATACCTAGAGTCGTTTAATTTAGACTCGTTGGAAATGGTGGGTACTCTGCAGCAGGATGGAGCCTTTTGGGCGCTGATCAAAGATGCAGAAGGCGCCATTAACCGGGCGACCACAGGGGAGTATATGGGTAAAGATCATGGAAAGATTGTAGCGGCAACCGCTACCCAAATAGACTTAATTGAAATTGTGTCCGATGGTCTCGGTGGATGGCTGCAGCGCCCTCGGACTTTAAAACTATCTGAGAAGGAATAACTGGCATGCTTTTAAAATACAAGAAAATCGCTGGGATCCTGGTCGGCGCGTGCTTCTTGCCGGTTTCGGCATTAGCGGCTCAACTGCAAGACATTCAGTTTTCCGAGCTGCCAGGTGAGCGTGTAGAACTGCGTTTGCAGTTTGACGAAGCACCTAATGAGCCCAGTGGTTATACCATTGAGCAACCTGCACGTATCGTGTTGGACTTTGCTGATGTGGATAACGCCTTAGCGCAAAAAAAATTCCCTATGAATATCGGCGATGTATCTGGTGCAGTGGTGGTTTCCGGTGGTGGCAGAACGCGCCTCATTGTTAATTTAGAAAACGCCAGTCCTTATTCCACTCGTCAAGACGGCGCCACCTATATTGTAGAAGTTGGCTCTGATGGTGGTGCGGGTGAAGTTGATTCTTCGGCGCCTTCCATTGCAGTGATCAAACCTGTTGAGCGCAAGGCTAACCAGTTTGACCGCGCTAAGTCGGCAGTGAACGCCATTGATTTCAAACGTGGAGACGATGGTGAAGGCAAGATTATTGTTCAGTTGAGTAACCCAAATATTGGGATTGATATTGAAGAAGTTGCCAGCGGGATTGAAGTTAGCTTTATGCAAACTGAGCTTCCCACTGAGCTTGCTCGAAAGTTGGATGTTACCGACTTTGCCACGCCCGTTCATATGGTGAGCGCCGCTTCAGACAGTGTGCGTACTTCTCTAAAAATCAATGCTGCGGGTGATTACGATTATCTTGCCTACCAGGCGGACAATGAATACGTCATTAGCGTTAAACCTCTGTCGCGAGTAGAACTTGAAGAAAAGCGCAAAAAGTTTGCTTTTACCGGAGAGAAGCTTTCGCTTAACTTCCAAAACATCGAAGTACGCAACGTTCTGCAGTTGATTGCCGATGTGACCAATTTGAATATGGTGGCCAGTGATACCGTTCAAGGGAATATCACCTTGCGCCTAGAGAACGTGCCCTGGGATCAGGCCTTGGATATTGTATTAAAAACCAAAGGTCTAGATAAACGTTTGGTGGGTAACGTGTTGATGGTGGCGCCGGCTGCAGAGATTGCTGAGCGAGAGAAACAAGAGTTAGAGACTTTAAAGCAGCTGGAAGAGCTAGCGCCAATGCGAACCGAATATATCCGTGTGCGGTACGCTAACGCTAGAGAGCTATTCGAGCTATTTGTGCCGCAATATGGGCAAGAGGGTACTTCTAGTAGTAGTTCTCGGTCGGCGGACAACCGTAATTCTACCAAAAGTATTTTGTCTGAGCGTGGTCACGCCATTGTGGATGAGCGTACCAACTCCATTATTCTGACGGACACGGAAGACAAAATCGCAGAATTTAAAAAGGTTATCGACCAGGTAGATATTCCGATTCGCCAGGTGATGATCGAAGCGCGAATTGTGATTGCTAACACAGATTTTAGAAAGGAGTTGGGAGCCTCGCTGGGGCAAGGGGCATTGTTTACTTCCGACGACCGTAAAGCGGCAAATGTGTTAACTGGTGACTTGCTGGATTCTGATTCAGCGGAGATTGGGTTTAATTCTGATGGCACTTTTGACGGAAGTTATTCGATTGAAACTCGACCGTTTTATGAGTTGGCGGTTACTGGAGAGTCTGCGTCTCGCTTTGCCTGGAATGTGATTAAGGACAATATGTTCTTAGGTTTGGAGATCT
>CAYZQH010000351.1:0-2892 GCA_964480055.1 uncultured Cellvibrionaceae bacterium | reverse complement strand
TCTATCATCTCACCGTACATTACATCGGCGAGACCATGAATGCGGATAATACCGTCCGTTACAGATACAACGGTACCTTCGTTTTTTGCTTCAACGGTCACATCTAATTGATTGATCCGTTGTTTGATAATTTCACTGATCTCTGAAGGGTTCAGCTGTTGCATGCTAAATTCCTCAATCCTATCGATTAGGAGTTAACGGCCTCGGCCAATTTGGACAATTGTCCTTTGACTGATCCGTCGATTACTGTATCACCGGCGCGAATCAACGCCCCACCAATTAAGCTGGCATCCACATTTAAGGAAATTGCCACTTCTCGCTCCAGCTTTTTGGTTAAGGCATCCACTAAAGCTTTCTGTGTTGCTTCTGGTATTTCAAAAGCGGTGGTCACGTCTACTTCAATGGACTTTTCTTGTTGAGCCTTAAGTGTCATAAATTGCTGCTTAATAGTCGGCAACAACACTAAGCGCTTGTTTTCTGCCAATGCCGATAAAAAGTTTTTAAACTTTTCATCCACACTGTCACCAAGCACCTGCGCTAAAGCATCACTTTTTTGTGCTGCTGTAAGTGCAGGAGAATCCAATAAGGATAGAATAGTGTCATCAGCCGTTATAGCGTCAGCGGTGGTTAAAGATTCTGCCCATAAATCCAGCTTGCTTATGTCGTTAGCAACATCAAATGCTGCGCGAGCATAGGGGCGAGCAAGAGTTGTTAGTTCGGCCATGCCTCCCCCCTACAGCTGAGCTGCGAGCTTTTCAAGCATCGCATTATGAGCTGAGGCGTCTACAGAGCTGCCTAACACTTTTTCGGCTCCTTGCAATGCCAAAACAGCCACTTCTTTACGAAGTTGTTCTCTGGCTTGAGAAACCTCGCGGCTAACCTCTGCACTGGCCTGCGATTTAATACGCTCGGCTTCAGAATGGGCTTGATCTGCGGCCTCTTCCACTATTTGGCTTGCGCGCTTATTGGCTTGCTCAATAATAGAAGCGGCTTGATCTTTGGCTTCTTTCAACTGTGAAGACGCTTTTTGCTTGGCCAATTCCAAATCTTTATCGGCACGTTCTGCGGCTTCTAGGCCCTCTGCAATGCGTTTTTCACGCGCTTCCATCACGCCTATAAGCGCTGGCCACACGTATTTCATGCAAAACAGAACGAACACGATAAATGTTACGGACTGACCAATGAGCGTTGCGGTAATATTCACACCAACACCTCTTGAGTTATTCGTAGATTGCTATAAAAGCTGCTAATCACCACGGATGATTATGCCAGTGAAGGCGCAACAACGAATATCAAATACATGCCAATACCAACGCCAATCATTGGTACCGCATCCAAAAGACCAGCCATCAAGAACATTTTGCCTTGTAAAGCAGGCGCTTGCTCTGGTTGACGTGCAGAGCCTTCAAGTAACTTGCCCCCCAAAGACCCAAAACCGATGGCGGTACCTAAAGCACCTAAACCAATCAATAATGCTGCTGCAATGTAAACTAACGCTTGTGCCATTGTGATATCTCCAAAATAGAAAAGTATGAAATAAAAAAATTAATAATCAGTGGTCTTCTTCAACGTCATGAGCCATAGCCATGTAAACGATGGTTAAAACCATAAATACGAATGCCTGAAGCGTAATAACCAAAATATGGAATACCGCCCAACCCCACTGTAAAACCCCTGCAAAGGTACCAAGCACTACTCCTGCGCCAAACATAATAGCGATCAGGATAAAAATCATTTCTCCGGCGTACATGTTTCCAAATAGCCGAAGCCCCAGCGAAATAGGTTTAGCAATTAAAGAAACCGTCTCTAAAACGAAGTTTACCGGAATCAAAAAGATATCAATATACAACTTGCCTGAGTGGAACGGGTGAAGCG
The DNA here is from genome assembly GCA_964480055.1 of uncultured Cellvibrionaceae bacterium. GTDB lineage: Bacteria > Pseudomonadota > Gammaproteobacteria > Pseudomonadales > Cellvibrionaceae > CAYZQH01. The sequence continues at coordinate 1,017 of CAYZQH010000351.1, read as the reverse complement.
TAAGCTCTTTAATAAAGCCTACCAAGCCTTTTTGTTGAATACTAAAAATCAACATTAGAACGAAAACGGCAAACGCCATACCCAAGGTAGCATTTGGGTCTGTAGTAGGCACTACTTTAAAATAAAGGTGTGGGTTGCCAGACATTTTGGCGGCCAGTAGCGGTAACCAATCAACCGGAACCAAATCCATAAGGTTCATCAAAAACACCCAACAGAATATGGTTAGGGCCATAGGCGCTATTAAACGATTACTATGGTGAAATATATCTTTTACCGTGGCATTAACAAAATCTACCACCAGTTCAACAAAGCTTTGCACGCCCGTCGGTTTGTCTGTGGTAGCTTTTTTAGCAATGCGGAAAAAGATATAGCTAAAAATCAGCCCTAACACCACACTCCAACCTAACGTATCTAAGTGAAACGTCCAAAAGCCCATGTCGGCAGCTTCTTGAGTTGAGTGGGCAATTGTCCAAGTGTCAGCACCTAAAACAGAGCCGTCCGCTCGTTCATAACCCTCAGGCAATTTGCCATAAGCCAAATTTTGAAGGTGATGCTGAATATATTCTGTAGAAGTCTGTGTTTCGCTAGCCATTCATCGAATACTTAAATCAGGGTTATAAGGCTGCAGCACTATTCAAAGTGTTGCTGTTTATTTCAATCCGTTAGTTGTAATTGGTCAAGCTTGTCGTACTTAAATGATTAAGGCAGTTACTTAGCCCGGTCTAACCTGAACATTGGCGATAACAATAATTGCTTAGCGCTGCTGCAACGCCAATATGAACAATCAATAAAAAGATATATGTACCAAACATTACACCGGGCAAAACATTTGGATGAGCATAAAAAACCATACCAAAACCCAGTGCCGTCAATATTAGCTTCCCCATCAACCCTTTGCGAAAGGATTGAGCCACTTGCAACATCCGTGTAGCGCCTTGAAGCCTAAAGGCATAAATCATGAAGTAGGTATTAGGAATAACAAACAGTACCCCACCCCAAAGTGCAGATAGCGCTACA
>CAYZQH010000350.1:0-2906 GCA_964480055.1 uncultured Cellvibrionaceae bacterium | reverse complement strand
AATATTATGGTTCAAGGGCGCGCAAAAGATCAGATTAATCGAGGTGGTGAAAAAATATCAGCAGAAGAAGTAGAGAATCAGCTACTAACACACCCACATATTCTAGATGTTGCGCTGGTGGGTGTTGAAGATGAGTACTTAGGAGAGCGTTCATATGCCTACATTCGGTCGTTAAAACACGATGGAGGGCTTAATTTACCAAAGTTAAAGCGTTACTTGCGTGAACGAGGTTTGGCCGAATACAAACATCCAGATCGTGTTGTTGTGGTCGACTCTTTTCCGCTTACCAGCTTTGGTAAGGTTTCAAAAAAAGCTCTACGTACAATGGCCAGTTAATCAGAATTTAATTTGACAGATAAAAATTATGGCAATTCCAAAAATATCCAGTTATTCCTATAGCAAAGTATTAAACGATAAATTTGTTAACAAGGCCGCTTGGCAGGTTGAGTCCAGTAAAGCCGTGCTTCTAATTCATGATGTTCAACAGTACTTTATGGAGTTTTATAATCGAACCGAAGAGCCTTATTCCACCTTGGTTAAAAATATACAAAGTCTAAAATTGATGTGTAAATCACAGGGTATTCCTGTGGTATATACCGCTCAGCCGGCCAAACAACAGGCTAAAGATAGAGCGTTGTTAACAGATTTTTGGGGGGATGGTGTTCAAGATGAGATGGTTACAAAAATCATTGACCCATTAACACCCGAAAAAGAGGATTCAGTTTTTACTAAGTGGCGATACAGTGCATTTCAGCGTACGCCCTTACATGGCTATATGAAAGAGCGCGGTCGGTCCCAACTGATTATATGCGGAGTATATGCACATATCGGCATTCTCGCGACTGCTTTAGAAGCGTTTATGACAGATATACAAGCGTTTGTGATTAAAGATGCAGTAGCAGATTTTAGTGAGCAAGATCACTTATTTGCTATGAAATATATTGCAGGGCGTTGCGGATATGTCACTTATATGGAAGCGCTTCGTCGTGCATTTCAGATTGATTCAATCAGTGAGTCAAAAATAAATTTTATGACACCCCCCGTCTCATTGACTTTGACTGGCATAAAAAGCGATGTCGCCGAATGTCTAGGTATCGATGTTTCCGAGCTCGACGAACACGATAATCTGATGGATTGGGGGTTGGATTCAATTCGCTTAATGGCTCTGGTGGAAAAATGGCGTAGAACAAAGCCTTCCCTAGCATTTGAGCAATTGGCTGAGGGCGCAACCTTAAGCCATTGGGCAGAGGTTTTGGAGTTGCAAGCTTGTGCGCAGTGATACTTTGGAAATACCCCACGCTATAGATAAACGGTTGGCCGTAAATGCTGCGCAATTTGGTATTTGGCTTGGGCAGCAGCTTAATCCTACCAGCCCTTTCTATAATGCTTGTGAGTGTATTGAGATTTCGGGCCCGTTGAATGAACCGCTATTTATACAGGCAATTACCTCCATAATAGAGCAGTCAGACTGCTTGCATGCTGTTTTTAAAACCGAGCATGACAGCCTGGCTAACGATGAAGATTCGGAAACTGAACAAGTTTATCAAGTATTAAGTGAGCCTAAGTGTGCTGTTAATATCATAGATTTAACCCGTGAGGCGCAACCAAAAGAGGCCGCGCAGCGCTGGATAAAAACGCATATTGCTGAAGTAGTACATCTTGAAAGCGGCCCACTATTCAAGCAGTCATTGATTCGGCTGGGTAATAATCATTGGTTGTGGGTACAACGCATTCATCATATTGCGTGTGATGGCTATGCATTTGCACTCATTGCAAAAAAAATATTTGAGATATATGAGCATCTGGTTAATAAAGATAACGTCGATGCTAAGGTTTTTGGGAGTTTTGAACACTCATTAAATATAGATTATGCGTATCAGAAAAGCTCAAAAAAGGCCCTAGATTGTACGGCCTGGAAAGACGCGCTAAACGGTTCACTTACTCCCCCCACGCTGCGCCCCGTTAAGCCTATAACTAAACCGGCCATAAGTGTTACTACCCAATTTACAGACCTAGAATTTTGGGCATTAATGCGTGTGGCCCAAGTAGCCGAAGTATCATGGCCAGAGTGGCTTTACGCTGCGGTTGCCGCTTTTATTATAGAAAAAACCGGTAGCCCGGAGTGCATTTTGGGTATACCAGTAATGAACCGTTTAGGTACGCCAGCGGCGCGTGTTCCTGCCATGGTTATGAATATTGTACCGCTTAGGGTTGATTTAAGGGAAGAAATAGAGAGTGAAGAAAATGCAGATACCAGGCCGCTAAAATTTTCTGATGTTTTTCAGCACAGCGTGGACTTTTGGCGACGCACCAAAAGACATCACCAATACCGGTATGAGCATTTAAGACGTGATATGAGTGCAGTTGGTGGTGAAAGGCGGTTGTTTGGCCCGGTAGTTAATGTACTTCCGTTTGAACGCCAACTAACTGATGCGGAATCTGATATATCCACCTCAGTGATACCGGTGAGTGCAGGGCCGGTTGAAGACATAAGCTTTACTTTTTTTAAGACAGCTTGTGGTCATTTAAAATTCTCATTGGATGGAAACCCCAATGCCTACAGCCAAGATTACCTCGGTCAATTAAGTCGGCAATTTACTGAGCATTTAAGGCAGTGGGTAAATGATGCAAATACCGCATTGTGTATTGATGAACAGTCCTTAGCGATTTCTTTCAACCCGCCTTGCAGTATGTCGACGCCCGATGTCTTAAAGCAATTTACTGAGCAAGTGAATGCAACCCCCTTAAGCAATTGTATAGAGCAATCCGGCCAGATTTGGTCCTATCAGAATGTACTTGAGAGTGCTTTTGCGATATCAACACGTATTCGCTCATCGTTGTCGCGCGAAGTTAATGAGCACACTCCGCCAGTTGTTTTACTTCTAGCAAGGGGCGCGCATGCCATC
>CAYZQH010000349.1:0-2918 GCA_964480055.1 uncultured Cellvibrionaceae bacterium | reverse complement strand
TTTGCTCTGAATCCCCTCGTAACCCTGTATGGCCGCGCACTTCCACTCTAAAATTAGGGTAGTGCTTTAAATCCTTCACCAATTTGGCTACTTGCTCTTCTCCCTCTTGGGTTATTTCTGAGGAGCCAGACGCAAAAACGATGGGCCTTATTTTGAGTGTGCCCACGGGTTGAAGCCTGCTCCATGCCTGCTCGTTTAATGCATCAAAAACCGCACCACTAGAGGAGCCGCTGCCTTGTGCACTGAAAGCGGCATTGCTCCACACGGCTTGTAACGGCGCGCTATTGGTTAATCTAAAGGGGTCATTTTGAGGCAATGGGCTTTGATTGAAATCTTGGGTATCAATAAGTACATCCACTGTTGACTCTATAGTGTCCACTAAAGCCTGGTGCGCCACCTGTTGGGCGGATTTTTCAATCCCAAACCAATACCGCACATTATCGCTCAAGCTTGCCCACTCTACGCCTTTAACCAGCTGCTGTGCTTGGTTACTTTTTACATCATAGTGTTTGGATATGGCGTTTTGTAAATCTTTGGGACTATTACGGTAATGCGCCAAGGTTCTAAAATAGGTTTTTAAAACCAATTGAACCTGCTCGGGGTTTTTACGTATTTGTTCGCGCCCAGCAATGAGTACATCAACAATTAGGCCTTTGGTATCTGCCGTACTCATTAACTTAATCACTCCAGGTAACGCTAGGGCTTGGCTTAACTCTGGCTCCCATAAAACTGCCGTTTGAACCTGCTTTTGCTTAAACCACGCAAATGCTTGGGTAGAGCCATCACTGGGGCTGGCATGGGCTGGCTCACGCAATTTTGGCACGTCAAAGTGGCTGGCAATGGCCTTTAATAAATGATGGCTGGGCGAAGCCGGCGTATAGGCCACTTTAAAATTGGGCAGAGTACGAAACGCCTCTAGTGAGGGTATGGACTCCTGCCAAGCCACCATGGCGTCCCCACCTTTTGACTCATCAATCACCGCAACAATGGGGCCTGGGAATTGCGCCTCTGGGCCATTCAACACGTAGCTATCTACCGTTGCCACAGCAAAATCTAATTTGCCACTTTTTAACTGATTAAAACGGGTTTTGTAATCAGCGTTATCGTCAATACACTCTAATAAATAACCACTGCGACGTAAGCGTTTTTTAAATTCTGGAGAGCACAACGGAAAGTAACCAACCCACCCGTCCACGCCAATGCGCAGGGTTGCTTTAATATTGGCAGAATCCGTTGTGCTTTTTTGAGATTGCGTATCTAACCAAGGAAGCGCCAACCTATACACACAGATGGCAATCACTCCCAGCACTACCAACCCAATTGCAACTTTAGCGTGGCCTTGCACCGGCATTAACCCTCAAAATTCTGCACGTTGAAATCGGGTAGCTCTGCTAACACGTTGCTCAAGCCTTGCGCCAAAGCTTTGGGGTCATTGGCCGCTTTGTATAAGGTTAACCCCTGCTGGTTTAACGAGTGAGAACCCCGAATACAAAACCCAATGGTATGGATAACAACGGGGGATTCGGTCAGTACCGATTGCACTGCCTTGTTGGGTTCGTAGCCTGTGTTGGCCTCGCCATCTGTCACTACAACCAAGTGGTATTCACCATACCCCAACTGTAAGGAGGCCTGTTTGGTCAAGGCTTTATAGCCATGCTCAATGGCAACACTCAAGGGCGTCCCCCCGCCGGCGTGAACCTGATTAATGCTGCCTTGCAGCGCTGTACGGCCGTGCTTACCCAGGGGTTTTAGCTCCTGTACACCTTTTTTATCAAATGCCAAAAGCCCAATATTGGCTTGAGTAGATATTTGCTCCACAAATTGCCCCAATGCCTGCTTTGCGGTTTTTAATTTGGTTTGCCCGTTGGAGCATTCGCTACCTTGCATACTGCCCGAACCATCCAAAATAATATAAAAATTTTGCGCCAATAAATTGTTAGCAACACTGTCGCTATCATCTGTTGGGGGCCAACTATTGTTTGCAACCTGCAGAGCATACATCGGCTTGTTGCCAACTTGTGCCTTTGCGCTCGTTTGCGCAGGCGTATTTTGAGCCGCTGGATTACTGCTGGAAGGTTTGCTTTGTGGTTTTACATCGCGAGAAGAAAACACACCACTTTCGTACAACACAAAAACCAAAATAACACCCGCCACAACAACAACGTTTTGAACTTTTTTATTCCCCATGGGGCACTCCTTAGCGGTGTAAACCGGCAGGTGTCAGCAACATAGCGCTACACGTAACCGCGCTACCGTTTTTGTTACAGCGGCTGAAACACGCTGCTCTCGGCTTCCACTTGAATAATGCGAAACAGCACGCGCATGTTAGAGCGCCACTGATCTTCCGTTTTGGGGGCACAAGGGTCTTGCCCGCACATACCCGTTGCAGGAGAGGTAATGCCCTGCCCCACCAACGCAAATTGTGCCGGGTCTAGACTGATGGTATTACCCTTTGCAAAATCAATAATACTGTCACGTACCGCCTGCGCGCGCGTTAAGCTCAAATTTTTTGCCGACTGTTTAATGCGGCCTAACACCACTGCCGGTTGGCCGCCTTTTTTATTGCGTAAGTACCCCATTGGGTCTGAATGGCCTTCTACCGTAATCACTGCGCCACCATAGGTAGAGGCTAGGTGAATCACGCGTTTAAAATCGGCTTTGTAAAGATCAGCGCTAAAGCTATTTTGGTTGGGCTCAAAAAACACCTCAAAGCTGAATAGCTCACTGTCGGATAACTGTTTTTTCTTTTGTTTGGCAGAAACCATTTGCGCCACTTGCGTTTTGTTAAAACGAGATTTTTCTACCTGGCTGGTTTTGGTTAACCCCTTTTTAAAATTGGCGTAATCCCAATTGGCATGGGTTAATTTAGGGCTTTTAACCAAACCAAAACTCTTTAAGCCACTTTGAACCTCCCCATT
>CAYZQH010000348.1:0-2950 GCA_964480055.1 uncultured Cellvibrionaceae bacterium | reverse complement strand
GCTTTGCTCGCGGCACTATTAAAGAGCTTTTTGGGTTGCGATTGTGTCACTTGAACATTACTGGTGGTTCCAGCCGCGGTTACATCAAAGCGCACATCTACCCAACCTTCTATGCCACGCGTCAGAGCGCGCATGGGGTAATCGGGCTGCACTAATACTGTTGCAATAGGAACATCTGAGCTATACCCACCCAGCACCGGTTTAATTTTTTGCTTTAGGCCGTCATTAATCGGTGGCAAAACACCTTTCGAATCAGGAGCAATCGCAATTTTTATTTCCGGCAATTCGGGTATTTCTTCTGGTGGTACCGGCTTTTTAACTCGATCGCGAATAATTGGTTCAGGCGGTTTAACGTCAATAACCGGGTTAGGAATTTTTCGCCAAACCACCGGTACCTGCTGGACTTTTTCAGTAGTTATCAAGCGCTCCATTGCCAATAATAATAGCAATGTTACAGCTAAAGCTGCCGGCACCACTTGAGCATACCGCTTGAATGAGGGCCAAATTTTATAAACGTCGTCAAAAATTAAAGCGTCATTTTGTGTAGAACGGGCTGAATTTTCGTAATTAATAGTTGCCATGGATTATCTCCAAACTATGCGTTGACTTAAGGTCAACAAACAACACGCATGCTGTATTCAGTCTTTTAGCGTGTTACGAGGTTAAGGACTAACGCCCCTAATTTGCACCCTCGACAATTTGGAATTTAAAAATTTCTTTAATTTCTCGCTTAATAGTCGGCTGACCCAACTCTAAATTCGGCTGATAAACAAATTGACCGACAGCAGCTTTAACGGCTTGATTAAACGCCTTGGGCGCTTTGCCAGAAATACGAATATTTGCAACCTGACCACTGGGCAACACATCAAATGTTGCCAACACTTCTGCCTCTTTACCTTTTTTCAACGCTCGCTTTGGGTATTGTGGTGGGACGTAGTGGACTAATTCTGGTGCCGCCACCACATCCAAAATAGTCGACGCGTGTTTGTCTAACGCTACATTTAAAGGCTGAGTTACTTCTGGCTGCACTTCAATTTTCACGTCCGGCGCCTTCCATATTGGCATTGGTAAATCATTCAACGAAATAAAATCACCGGGTGAAACACTCTCTTCTTCGACGGGTTGGCTTTTGGTTGGTGCGTTATTATATGGCGCAGGCAAAACGAATCGGTAAACTGTGGGGTTCTTCACTATAGGCGCTAACTGTAACACCCCTACCCCCACAAAAATAAATACTACCACCAGCGCAAACCAAATATTAATACTTGCTTTACTTTGAGTGACGCGCGCACCATCTAGCACTGTGTGAATTCGACTATAATCAGTACTAACGTCAATCAAACCCACCGCATGACAATTAATACGATTATTGGCATCAGGTTTTAGCTTGCTAAACTCTAATAAATCTTGCGCGTAATCGGTTTTGTCCACTCCGTGTCCCAACACCAAATCATCACATGCAACCTCTCTATACCATTCTATTTTTTTAATTATCCAGTGAATACCGGGCACACACCACATAACCGCATCTATCCACAGAACCAGCCAATTTACCGCAGCATCTTTACGCTTTATATGAGCCACTTCATGCATAAGAACCCTTTGAATTTTATTCGCCCCCCAAGTCAAATATTGACTCGGCAAACAAATGATTGGGTTAAATACTCCCCAAGTTACGGGCATATTTTGCACATCACTAACAATAACCGTAATTTTTCGTGATAGATTCAGATTGTTTGCACACTGAGCCACCCAACGCAGCGTATCTCGATGGTTAGAGCGCATACTATTTTGCACCATACGCTTTAAATCCAGCCACTGAACTAGTCCACTCAGTAATTTAAAAGCCACGCCCAAACAGTAAACTAGGCACAACACCAAAATAAATTTATCTACTCCTCCAGACAGGCTTAATCCACTAGGCAAATTTATCAACCATTCGGATTCCAAAATATAGATACGCGCGTTTGGCAGCATAAAGTAAGCCACCGGAATAACAGGCACTGCCACTAACAAGGTAACTACAAAGCCATGTAAATTTGCCGCACTCGTATTTCGACTGCGCTCAATTAACACCAACAAAGGGCAGACCACTAACGTGATTTTAATCAACATAAGCACTAAATGGTTAATCACATCAATCGTCATAATACCTCCTACTTATTTGGCACCTTGTTGGTTTTTAACTGTGCAATGCGGCGCTCTAGTTTTTCTATCTCCCAGGTATCCATAGCTTCGCCCTCTGCATCCAATAATGCGTTAACAGCATTTATCCGCGAACCCTTAAAAAACGTTTTTAGCAATCGTGTTACAGCCGAGTGCTGTGCTTTTTCTGGCTCTATTTTGGGGGAATACACATACTTAGCACCCGATTGGGTGTATTGCACTGCGTCCTTTTCCACTAAGCGCGCAAGTAAAGCCCGCACGGCAGAGTAGCTAGGTGGATCGGGTAATGCCTTTTGAATATCTCCGGCAGAGTACCGTTGATGTTCAATAAGGATATCCATGATCTGCCGCTCTCTGCGGCTGAATTTCTGATAAGTGTTTTGGGGCATATCGCTTTTACCTGCTAATTTTTTAGCACTATGCTACAAATTTAGCATCATCAAGGTGATAATCAAGCCTCAGGTGCTACATTTTTAGCACTGAATCACAATTTTTATCCGTTTACGCCGTTAAACACCGAAGCTAAGGAGTAATTCTGCTCTTTTCAGGCTGCTGTAAGCGATCTTTACCGGCTTTCTGGAGATTCTTTAGCGGAAAAGGCGGCCAAGTTATTACTGGAGGCGTTGGTAACTAGGTTGGAGTGAAAATTTTGCGAATCCGTTGATGGCCTTCAATTCAAGGCATGTAAAATTCGATTATAGGCACATTTTATGCTCGAAATAGACTTTATCAATAAGGCACTCACTCTTTAAGTTTGACGTAAACCTTGCCATCTTCAACTTTT
>CAYZQH010000347.1:0-2970 GCA_964480055.1 uncultured Cellvibrionaceae bacterium | reverse complement strand
ACCCAGGTAAGGCTGCTCGGCAAGTTGTAGGTATCTCCACGGATGTGGCTGGTACTGCCATGGTTCATCGCACCTTTTATGAAGACGGTGTGATGCGCATGCGCCATATACACCACGTTAAGTTAGCGCCAAAACAAACATTGGTTTTTGAGCCCAATGGCTACCATATTATGCTGATGGATATGGTGGGTGTACCACAGGCTGGCGGTACCTTTACTGTGACGCTAGATTTGGACAAAGGTAAAGCACAGACGTTTGATGTAGCGGTTAAAAACCGGCAATAGGGGCTTATTCTCATGCGCACTTGGTTAGCTTCAAAATATAAAAAGCACATACAGCCGTGGTGTCTAAAAGGTAAAGATTTTGCGGCAGACCAAACCGAAGGGCGTGCCTGGGTACCTTTTGTTGCGGCCGGTATTGCGTTGTATTTTATTTTGGCGTTAGCGGTGGGGGTGTATTGGAGCTCTGAACCTGAGCCATTTTCAGTATCAGAAAACACCGCACTTTGGGTGCACACACAAGCCGACGAGCAGTCACCCAATATTACCGGTGTGGCTACAACCGCCACTTTAATTAGGGTGGCCAATACTTTATTAGATAAGCCTGGCGGCTATTTATTAAATGACGTAACGCCGCCGGGCGTATGGCTAGATAACATCCCCAACTGGGAATACGGTGTACTAAGGCAAGTAACAGACTTAACCCGCGTGTTATTAGAGTCTTTTAGTCGCTCGCAAACCCAATCTTTAGCCGATGACGCTTTAGTAACCGCAAAGGGGCAGTTTAATTTTAAGCATGATAGCTGGATACTCCCAGCTACAGAGGATGAATACCGCCGGGGTATAGACGCCTTAGAAGAATACTTAAAACGCCTAGCAGACACACAAGAGCAAAACGCGCAATTTTATGCACGCGCAGATAATTTACGCTATTGGTTAGGTTCAGTAGAGGCCCAGCTTGGGGATTTATCCCAACAGCTTAGCGCCAGTGTTGGCCAGCGCCGTGTAAATACGGATTTAGCAGGCGATGCTGCAGCTACACAAGCTACGCCGGTCCCGGGCGAGCTAGAAGTAAAAACCCCGTGGGGTAAGATAGACGATGTTTTTTACCGCTCGCGCGGCAGCGCATGGGCGCTTTTACATTTTTTAAAAGCCATTGAGGTAGATTTTGCAGAAGTACTAGAAAATAAAAATGCCACCGTCAGTCTGCGCCAAATTATTCGTGAGCTAGAAGGCACGCAACAGTCCCTATATTCCCCCCTCATATTAAATGGCAGCGGTTTTGGCATGCTGGCCAATCACTCCTTAGTCATGGCCAATTATATCTCGCGCGCCAATGCAGCCATTATTGATTTAAGGGAGCTGTTGTCTACGGGGTAGTGTGCCGGATTGGCGATGGCGGCGCTCAATTAACAGTATCATGTGGTTACGTCTGACCTTTTTCAGCAGTGTAAAGCCCTTTGTCGCTTGCTCTAACTTAGGATAGTGCAGGGATTGATTCAAGCTTCGTCATTATTAGTTAGGGTGATGTGGTGTTCGAAAAGGTATTTGTTGTTTTAACTTGTGGGTTACGGCGCTTGGTGGAAGGCGTCACGCGGTCTTTTCCACCCTTGCCGTTAAGTACGATTATAGTGTTCATACCAAAATCAATATCTAAAACCCCTAAGCGTAACGCTTCATTCGAGCGTAAGCCCGCGCCATAAATTAATTCGGCCACCACACTGTAAGGGGCGGTAGTATTGTAATAACTGCAATTGCCTCTTTGTGAGTAAAAACGACAGAGATTTTAGGTTGGTTGTGCGCGTATTTAAAGTCTATGCCCTCTGTGGGCTGCCCTAATAATTCACGGTATAAAAAGATTAAGGTATTTAAAGCGGTAGCTTGCGTTCCTCGGGTAGCATTGCGCTCCACAGCTAAATGGCTTAAAAACGGCCCAATACCCTTGTCAACGCCAACCATTTCTGGTTTTGACATGCTATGAAAGCGAAGACACCTAGCAATTCAGTAAATGTATGTTTCTTTCGGTTTTATAGGCCAAATTTCGCGCCCTAATAAATGCCATTAGACGACCAATAAAGCGCTGTGGTTTAGCCGATATTGGTGTTGAGGTGTCGTCCATAACTTCTTCCTTTATCTGTATATATACAGCGTTCTAGCCCGCGTTGGTTTAAAATGCGAGCATCTTCTAATTTGATGCTGTAAATAGGCGAACGAATGACTCTTTTTAACGTATCTGGATTTTGTATATGTTATTTAAAATCAAAGGTTTGCGTAAAGGCGGTAAGTAAAAGTTAAAGAGTGTAATTCCCTGTAAATAAACGAACGGTGCCGCATTTCCCCCTGAGGTTGATAAGTTGTGTCTCCCTAATCCTTTGACTTTACATGAATTTTTGGCTAGGTTGTGGTAAATCAACGTAAATAGACGCCAGAGTCATAAGCGCAAATTGGCGTCTAATAAGCTGTTATGTGTAGAAAACTATCGAGGTAATTATGAGAAAAGTAATTCTAGCAGTTCTAATTTCTATTTTTAGTGCATCAGGGTTTGCGTCAGTAGGTATGCCTTCATATCAAATTCCTGAAAATGTTGGCATCTATCCAGATGGTAAACTGGAAATAATATTTCCTGACGTGTTTAATTCAGGTTGTACTATCGGCGATGGTAAACGAATGTTCGTACAAGTTGGAAATTCGCAAGGTGTCACAGATGAAACATTCAAAATAATTACTAGTATTGTATTGTCGGCAATGGCCGCCCAAAAACCAATCAAATTTTGGTATGACAGAATTGGCACAACTTGTGAGGGTGGAAAAGTGAATATAATGCATTAATTAGGCTTGAATCTATTTTGATCTTGCACATAACAAGGCGGTCAATGAACGCCAGCAAGCTGGCTGGACCTCCACTACGTTTCGGCCCATTACCGCGGCGTTAAGTGTACAGAGAGAAATCCATATCGTTGAAAAAAGGGAA
>CAYZQH010000346.1:0-2977 GCA_964480055.1 uncultured Cellvibrionaceae bacterium | reverse complement strand
CGCTCAGAAGAAAAAACAATGGCATTGGGCGGAGTGGCTACTGGCATCATGAAGGCGCAACTGGCGCTGAGTGCTGCAGGTAGCATTAATAATTCAGGTTTAACGTTAATGGCGGTGGCGGTAGAGGCCAGTATTGGCATTAGGAGCGTTGCGGTTGCAGTGTTACTGGTAACCTCTGTTAAAAATGTTACGGATAAACATATTAGCAAAACGATTAACCAAGTAGGCAATAGGGTAAGCCCATTAAGGTTTTGAGCCAGGGCGTCACTTAAGCCAGAGCTCATAAACGCCTTGGCTAAGGCAATGCCACCGGCAAACAACAATAATACGCCCCACTCAATGGCGCGAGCTTCTTCCCAATTTAATAGCCGCCTGCTTTGGCTTTTAGCGGGGATTAAAAATAGTGAGACTACGGCCAGTAATGCCACTGTGCCGTAATTAACATGCGGTATATCCAGCCAAGCTTTCCAGCCCCCAAAGGGCTCAGTCATTGTTATCCATGCCAGTGCAGTAGCGCCAAATACGCCCAGTACGCGTTTTTCTTGGGGCGTGAGCGGTCCGAGCGCAGGGAGTGTAATGGGTGTAAATTGGCTCACCGACCGGCTTAACCACCAAGCCGCCAGCGGCAGAAACACCGCCACTAAGGGCAGAGTTTTACCCATCCACTGCATAAAGCCAATAGAGCGTTGAGTGGCGGTTTCATACACCTCTAAAAATATCATGTTTGGTGGTGTGCCAATGGGTGTGCCTAACCCCCCAATACTGCAACCGTAGGCAATGGCCAATAGGAGTGGCACAGTTAAGGAAGGCTGTGCATTTTTGAGTACGGCCAAAGCTACGGGTAATAACATCAGTGCCGTTGCGGTGTTGGATATCCACATAGACAGCAAAGCAGCCGCCAGCATAAACCCAAGTATGACGCTAAACCCAGTCTTACCTCCGCTTGCTCTAATTAAGCCCACGGCAATTCTATGGTGGGCACCTGCACTCTCCATGGCTTTAGAGAGCATGGCGCCACCCATCATGAGTAGTATCAATGGGCTACCGTATGCCGCGGCAATATCTGAGGGTTTTAAAACGCTAAACACCGGGAGCAGTGCAAGCGGTAAAAACGCAGTGACCGGTATGGGGATGGGTTCAAAAATCCACCAGCAAGCGCAAAGCATTGTTAAGGCGGCGGTAACGGCCGCTAGGTGGCCGAGTGACGTGGCGTTAAGAAGCAAAAAATACAACGTCAGGGCGGCCAGTGGGCCTAGCCATAAAAGCGTGGTTTTTGAAAGAATGTTAGCCATGAGAATTGCCTGTTGGCGAGTGTCGTTTTAATGGCGCACTGCCATACCATTTTTTGTACAGTTGTTGTGCACAGTGCCAAATAAATAATAAAGCGCGCTTTGTGTACTATTTGCTTGCCTTGTTGGGCCGCTCACACACATGTCGTTGATATTTTTGTAGACCTCGGCTCTCGTAAAACCGGCTGCGGCATTAGCCAGCATATTGCCGGTAAGTGTACTTGCGTGGCAAGTGGTGTTGTTCGAATTAACCCTAAATTCAGTTCGCCTGATCCCTTAACACCACTTTCAATGCGGTGGATCAAATTATTGAAACCTACCAGCCAAATAAAATGGCCGTAGTGCAAGTCTTTGTGGCAAAAGTTGGATTCGGACAACAACACGGTTAACAATGTTCTAGACTTTGCCTAATACTTAAAGCGGCGTAATACAGACACAAGCTGTGTAGACAACACCCTAAATCCCACTCAACTGACCCAACATAAACTACAAACCTAGACGGCGATGGCATTAGCGATAATTCAGACTAAGATAAATACAACCACGGCATTGCCAAAGGATCAGATGCTTCCCCGAGAGTGCAAACCGTTCCGTACTGCCCATTGTCACCATTGGTTTGTCTATAACGGTTACGAGTACTATGAGGAAAGTACTGTTGCCTTCGTATTCACGGCGTACCCGTGCAAGCTGATGTAGGCCAGTGGCAGGCGCAAATCGATATAGAGGAAGGCCACAATACCGTGGTTGCACGCATGTTTGTCCGATTTTTTCTTAATCACTACACCTGGGTTATTTTTGGATTAGAGCGTTATAGGTTGAATTATGAGTAAATATATTTTTATTGGGTTATTTTTTACTTCGTTGCTTTGTTGGGGAGAGGATTTACCATCTTTTTCAAGCAGGGTTGATGAAAAAGCCAATCGAATATTTGATGCAGAGAATATTGTTAACAAAGGGATGATTTATTCATCGTGTGAAGCAAGTAAAAGTATTTTAAAGGTTCAAAGTGAAGGTTTGTTTCAGTCCGCACTCGATTTTGTTGCGTTTCTAGAGAGTGCTAGATCCGAGTATGAATCTTTAGATATAGATGTGTGGGGAGAGGCTACAAATGCTTTGCTTAGCGTCAGTAAGGCGCAATCAAGCAAGGTCGCTTGGGGTAATTTTATAGTTAAAGGATACATAAACGATTATATTGCCCGGTCAATATATGTGCGCGCCAAAAATACGAATGTATTAGATAGTGTTTCAGAGTACAGAGGCGTGGTAAATAAACTTAGGCCCCTACAGCCAAGTGAACTGGCGGCGATATATATTGCAAAGAAATGCCATGATATTCCGTATCACTTTGTGCCAAAGAAGCTAGATTACACTGGGATAGCGGATGAGGTTAGCCTTATTGGCGAGCGAATCCACAAGGAGAAAAAATGCACCGCTCTATGGGTGGGCCTGATGAAAATACTATGTTAAAAATATTTCAGAGTGAGCAGGCAGGTAATTATGAATCCTATAAAGATTTACTAGAAAAAGAGCCTGTTTGGATGATGGCCCAGCGTGCGATATACAAAAAAGTGCTTTGGGATCTGGATATGTTTTTATGCGTTAAGTCATATTCCTCTCAGCATAATATTGGAATAGATGATATTACGAATGATAAGTTTCCCCATTTTATTCAAGAGTGCGCTAAGGGG
>CAYZQH010000345.1:0-3002 GCA_964480055.1 uncultured Cellvibrionaceae bacterium | reverse complement strand
TTGAAACTTTTTGTCATGCAGTGCTCGGTGCGGATTGATTCCCAATATAACCGCCCCTATCCCCATCGCATCGGCTTTCCCACTTTGCAAAGCCCTAATGGCTCTCTTTCGTGGAAACGTCTTTAGTTCGTAAGCCCAATTTAACCGTTCGGCAACACAGTTGAGAGTGGCAACAGAGCTGCCGCTTAATCCGGAGGGGGAAGAAGCCTGGTATGGCTCCGACAGAAAAGTAGCTACCCTCAAACTTGAAGCCTCGGAATAAAGCGACAGTTTGGCTATAAGAGTTAGCGTAAATAATAACTTAAAGAAATACCCTGTGGCTCTCATAAAGAGCCCTCTCGGTGAATAGACTACACCTACAGTCTAGCTTAAAATTCAGGCAAATTGCCGTTAATTCAGACAGGGTGTATCGCCGAATATCGAATGCATTTTGACTTTTGAGGCTTAGTTGTTAAGCCTCATTTGTGCTTCTTGCGCCAGGCACCAAGCTCACTTAGGCAAGCTTGGCGTTTTTCGCGCGCTTACGCTCATTTTCCGTTAACAGCTTTTTACGCAAGCGAATGTGATTTGGCGTTACTTCCACCAATTCATCATCTTCAATAAACTCTAGAGCTTGTTCTAGGGTATGAACAATCGGTGGCGTCAGCGTTAGAGCTTCGTCCGTTCCGGCCGCACGCACATTGGTTAACTGCTTAGCTTTGGTAGGATTGACGATCAAATCGTTATCGCGCGAGTGAATACCGATGACTTGACCTTCATAAACCTCTGCGCCGTGCCCCCAAAATAGTCGGCCTCGGTCTTGTAAGTTGTATAGGGCGTAGGCCAAGGTCTTACCTTTTACCATGCTAATCAATACACCATTTTGACGGTGTATGACTTCACCGGCTTTCACGGCGCCGTAGTGATCAAATATGCTGGTCATAATGCCTGAGCCAGAGGTCAGGGTTAAAAATAACCCTCTAAACCCAATTAGGCCACGCGACGGAATTAAAAACTCCATTTTGACTCGGCCTTTGCCGTCTGGCTCCATATTGGTCAGCTCACCCTTGCGTAAGCCCAGCTCTTCCATCACTGAGCCTTGATGGTCGGACTCTACATCGATCACCACTTGTTCATAAGGCTCTAAGATTTCGCCATTTTCTTCTTTTTGGATCACTTCTGGGCGCGAAACCCCCAGCTCAAAGCCTTCACGACGCATAGTTTCAATAAGTACGGAAAGGTGTAACTCGCCGCGGCCTGAAACAACAAATTTATCAGGGGAATCCCCTTGTTTAACACGTAGAGCAACGTTGTGAATCAACTCTTGCTCCAAACGCTCCGCGATATTGCGCGAGGTGACATACTTGCCATCTAAACCGGCAAAAGGCGAATCGTTCACCTGAAAGGTCATACTAACAGTGGGCTCGTCCACAGACAGTGCCGGTAGGGTTTCAACTGCCTCTGGGTCACACAAGGTATCGGAAATACCCAGCTTATCAATACCGGTAATACACACAATATCGCCAGCACTTGCTTCGTCTGTATCTACACGCTCAAGGCCGTGATAGCCCATCACTTGTAGCACTTTACCCTTGCGGCTGTTGCCTTCGCGGTCTGCAATGGCCACTTGCTGGTTTGGCTTTAAGGTTCCGCGAGAAATTCTACCTACTCCGATCACGCCCACGTAGGAGTTGTAATCCAATGCAGAAATTTGCATTTGAAAAGGCCCCTCGGCATTCACTTGCGGCGGCGGTACTTTATCCACAACCATTTCAAACAACGGCGTCATATCGTCGGCAAGATCATCTGGCTCCAAGCCAGAAACACCGTTAAGCGCCGATGCGTAAATAATGGGGAAGTCCAACTGCTCGTCCGTGGCGCCTAAGCGGTCAAACAAATCAAACACTTGGTCAACCACCCAGTCTGGACGCGCACCGGGCCTATCCACCTTGTTAACAACCACAATCGGGTTTAGACCACGCTCAAAGGCTTTACTGGTTACAAAGCGTGTTTGTGGCATGGGACCGTCCACCGCGTCTACCAATAAGCACACACTGTCCACCATAGACAACACGCGCTCTACCTCGCCACCAAAATCCGCATGGCCTGGTGTGTCTACAATATTAATGCGGTAATCATTCCATTTAATGGCGGTGTTTTTGGCCAAAATGGTAATACCACGCTCCTTTTCCTGATCATTGGAATCCATAATGCGCTCTGCGCCTTGGTCTTTCCTGTCTAATGTACCCGATTGCTGCAAGAGCTTATCAACTAAGGTGGTTTTACCATGGTCAACGTGAGCAATGATGGCGATATTCCGAAGGTTATTAATCACAAAGCGAACCTCAAACTGGCGGAGCAATAAGTAGTAGAAAGGAAAGAATCGTCTAAAAAACGGTCACCCCTAAGAAAGGCGCGCATTATAGCGAGGGAATTGATCAAGCGATAGCGCCCAGAGGTGCTACAGTTATCATTAGCATAGCCAAAACCAACTGGCTGTTTGACTTTCCAGGCTTTTCACAGAATACTGATACTGGTTAAGCACAACCTAATGTTGTAGGACCATCACAATAATGAACAGAGGCACAACCGCATTACTTGGAGACCGTTTGGTATGAAGAACCTCTTACTAATCGCATTGTCCACCGTTGCAATTTCCGCACACGCATGGGAACCGGACGTATACGTGGGGGCTAACGGCGCCTCTTGGCAATATAAGCATCAATCAGTAGGGACTAACTTTACCCTCAACACGCTAGAAGGTGTAGCAGGTTTGAAGTTGGCTAAATACATCGCCGTTGAAGCCCGTGTAGGCGTCGGCTTGAACGATGCTCGCGGAGACACCGTTACTGGCATAACTGTTGTGGAAGGCGCTACCTCCGAAGATCCAGACATCTATACCGGCAATGTAAACAGCTATGAAGTGAACACCGCAGGAAATGCCAGCGTTTATCTAAAGCCTATGATCTCCAACGAGAAAGCAACACTCTACGGCTTACTGGGTTATACGAGCGTGCAGATTG
>CAYZQH010000344.1:0-3003 GCA_964480055.1 uncultured Cellvibrionaceae bacterium | reverse complement strand
TTGGGCCGGCGCCAATAATTAAAATACTTTTTAAGTCGGTTCTTTTTGGCATGGTTTCTCCGCTGGCTGCGTAGGGCACGCAGCAACAATGTTAGGTTGCTGGTGCGCTTAGCCTGCGCTGGCTTCTAAGTGTTGTTCAATCAATTCAATAAAGTGGTCAAATAAACCGGCGGCATCATGCGGCCCGGGGCTTGCCTCGGGGTGGCCTTGAAAACTAAAAGCTGGTTTATCGGTACGATGAATACCTTGGAGCGACCCATCAAATAAGGATTTGTGTGTGGTTTTTAAATTAGCAGGAAGACTGTTTTCATCCACGGCAAAACCGTGGTTTTGGCTGGTGATCATCACCGTGCCAGCATCAAGGTCTTGCACTGGGTGGTTAGCGCCATGATGGCCAAATTTCATTTTGATGGTTTTGGCGCCGCTTGCCAGCGCTAACAATTGGTGGCCCAAACATATGCCAAAGGTAGGAATACCTGCATCCAACACAGTTTGAATGGCCTTAATGGCATAGTCGCAAGGCTCGGGGTCACCGGGGCCGTTGGATAAAAACACGCCGTCGGGGTTCATGGCCAACACCTCTGCAGCTGGGGTTTTGGCCGGTACCACCGTAAGGTCACACCCGCGGTCTACTAACATTCTTAAAATATTGCGCTTAGCGCCAAAATCATAGGCCACTACCTTAAAGCGCTTGCCCTCAGGCAGGCCTTTAAATCCCTCGCCCAACGTCCAAGAGCCGTCTTGCCATGGGTACGCAGACGCGGTAGTGACTTCTTTGGCTAAATCCATACCCTTTAAACCGGCAAAGCCCTTGGCAAGCTCTAGCGCGGTGGCTTCATCAAGATCATCACCAGCCATAATGCAGCCGTTTTGAGCGCCCTTGTTCCTTAAAATACGGGTGAGCCTTCGGGTATCAATATCCGCAATACCCAGAATATTGTGCTTTTTTAAGTAGTCACCCAAGGAAAGCTCAGAGCGAAAGTTACTGGCCACAAGGGGTAAATCCCTAATAACCAGGCCCTTAGCCCATATGCGGTCGCATTCTTCATCTTCTGAGTTCGTGCCTACGTTGCCAATATGGGGGTACGTTAAGGTTACAATTTGTTCTGCATAGGAAGGATCGGTGAGTATCTCTTGATAACCTGTAAGCGCAGTATTAAACACCACCTCTCCTACAGATTGCCCCTGGGCACCAATGGCTTTCCCACGAAATACGCTACCGTCAGCGAGTACTAAAATGGCCGGTTTGAATGCCACAGTCGTCAAGTGCAACCCTCCAGATACGCCCAAAATTGGGCCATGTTGTGATATTCAGCCAAGTGGGTAAAAGACGCTTTGCGCGTATTCCACATTCGGTAATTGCCGGGCTCCCTGCGCTTAAGCGGCGGCTATCACCTTCCTTCAGGCTGCAAAAAAGCGAGATGCGGCTTGCGCCCCACCTCGCTTTTCGATTATTTGATGTTGCATAGCTCCAATTTACTATGCATGGCCCTTGGCCGATTGGGCGCGAATTGTACGCCAAAAATGATTGGCGTGCTAGGGGCAAGCAGCCAACTGGCCGTCTGCCCCTAGCGCATTACTGAACTTTAATTACCACGCGTCGGTATCCATACAATGCGGGCGACCCGTTGTCTTTGAGGGTCAGGATGATATGAATCTCTCGGCCTTTGGCGTCCGCGGGCACCTGAACACTCGCCTTTTGAGACTTACCATTACCAATTGCGACAGAGCCTTTGTAAGTACTGGCGTCTTTATAAAACTCCCAATTGTAGCTAAGGCTGTCACCATCAGGGTCTTTTGAGCCAGCCGCATCTAACGATACAGAGCTCCCGGCGGAAGCACTGACGTACATTACTGCGTTGCTAGATACATTATTAACCACGGCCGTGGGGTGGTGATTGGCATCACTATAGTTAGGCGTAATGCTCCAGTCCATTCTGGCGGCAAAGTCATTGTTATAGTGCGTCGCCCACTTCTTCTGCGCGCTGCCAATGCCTTTATCGCCATACATTTTATAAGTGTCGTATTTGTCTTCTTCTTTGTTTTTACCCGTTAGGCACGCATAGCCGCTGCCGGTGTGACCGTAGCCCATGCTTCTAATATTATTTTCTTTACTGGCATTAAAACGCCCACCCCACCCCCCTTGAGTGGGAATGCTTGGGTCGTTTAGCCCAGGCATTGCCAAATGCATGATTGCCGGCGTGTCGCCTTCAGGGGCGTATATAGTATCTGGGAATACACCCCCTAAGTCGCCATGGCTTTGAATGTCATTTTTATAGTAACTGCCATTCTTTTGTGGCTGCCAGCTATAAACAGCACGGGCACGAATATACAAGAGGTTAGGGAAGTTTTTAGCAACCCAAGCACCGGCATCATCCTGCCCCAAAATGTCATACACACGTAACTTGCTAACAAACTTATCCAGCTCTGCCTGTGAACGCGAATTTTTTACCTGCCACAGCGCTTGCGCAATAGTATTACAGCCGCCCCAACACGTTGCCCATACAGGGCGGGGGTCATCTTTATCCACCGCGGCAATGATCAAATTAGAACCTTTGCTGTTTTTGCCCGAGCCTACATCGCCCATGCCATAGCCTTGTTGCCCATAGACAGAAATAGATTTTAAATAATCTGGAGTTGGGAATTGCCCATGAACTTTTAAATTTGAATAGGCTTTTGTGTAAGCATTAAGAATATTAGTGAGTAAGCCAAAACCATCGCTCCCTTGCCGCGACTTGTGGCACCCGGTGGTTACAATCAAACCCTCAAGATCAAAAGTATCCGACATTACCAACTGACGAACCATGGATTGCTCATCATCAGGGTCTGCTTTTAAATCCGTGGTATGTAAAACACGCGGTTTGGTAGAGCCGCCACTGGTAACACCAGATGAAGAAGAGCTAGAGCTGCTCGAAGATGAGCCACTGGAAAAAGAACTACTAAAAGAGGCGTTACTAGGAGAACTTGAGTTATCGACCCCGCATGCACCCAGTATTATTGACA
>CAYZQH010000343.1:0-3032 GCA_964480055.1 uncultured Cellvibrionaceae bacterium | reverse complement strand
TTTGACGAAGATTTACACACCTTGGTGGCGTCTGAGCCTTGTGCCGTGTCAAACACTTACCAGTTAATAAGCTTAGAGGTGTGCAGTAAAACTGGGGTAAAGCCCTCGGCTCAGTTGGAAGTACAAGTAGGAGATGAGCGACAGTCTGCACAGGCCGAAGGCAGTGGCCCAGTGGATGCGGCGTACAAAGCCATTGAGGCTATTGCAAGAAGCCAGGCAGATTTGCAACTGTATTCTGTCAATGCCATTACCCAAGGTACAGACTCGCAGGGCGAAGTGACCGTACGGTTAGAGCGTGGTGGAAATATAGTCAACGGAACGGGGTCTGATACAGATATTGTTGTGGCCTCCGCAAAGGCGTATATTCAAGCGTTGAATTTGTTAGAAGGCGCTTCACTGCGTTCCCACCCGCAGCGTGATGGCGTTTAAATTAGGCACCTCTAAAAATGCACTTTTTGTCCGATTGCTGTGTCAGTCCCGTCCTCAAATCCTCATTTACTTTACGTAAACTGCGGTTTTCCGGGCGGTACTTTCTTGCACTCACACAAAAATTACTATTTATAGAGGCGCCGTTAGCTGAGACAACATTATGAGTTTGGCGTTGAACGAGCAACAGCGAATGACGTATTTATCGGCAATTGGGGTAGATATGTATGTGCCGCGCTGGGTCTTGCCTGGCGCAAAAGCTTCTGTGCAGGCTAAATTACCGGTTGTTGCCGTGCCCGATGTGCTAAGTGCCCGTAGGGTGCCGGGCCAGGCGCACGTAAACCCTGAGCATGAAGCAAGTGCGACGCGCCCAGCGTTAGACGCGCTATTTGCTTCGCAAAACCCCGGTCAAAATATGGCTGCACAGTCTGTGCGCAACACAGTTGATACTGTTGCAGCGCGTGCTAGCGAACCTCATCAAGGTACGGTGCAATTTACTTTAAACGTATGGCCGGTGAGCCGCTCGGTACTGGTGGTGGATAGCCACCAGCCAAAATCTGCACTGCCTACCGTCGCGCTCTTGCGTAATATGCTTAAAATCAAAGGTTTATCTGGGCCACTGCCGGGCGTGGATACCCTGCAGTGGCCGCTTTTTACTGATGTGGGTGGCTTTGGCGCTTCGGCATTGAATGGCTTGGCTCAGGCTCAGGATATGGTGCGTGCATTTTTACAAAGCCGGTTAGAAGCAAGCCCGGTTCAGTCTGTATGGGTGATGGGCGCGGATGCCTACCAAGCTATGGCGGTGAGTGATGTGCCCTTTGCGCAGAGTGTTGGCAAGGCCATTGATATGCCCGCTCTTGGTTGTTTGGCGCTAGTGATGCCGAGCCTGAAGGATATGTTGGTTAACCCCAATACCAAAATGGCGGCATGGCAGGCGATAGCACCCTATGCTCTAGACTCGTAATGTCGTATTCATCGTTCAATAAGCTCAAATGCGCTTGAGCAAGTCATTTTCTATCCCGCCAATTTCATGGCAAGGACGGCCTTTGGAGGTGCGGCCTCTCACACCCACTAATGCGCTTGCAATGCACCGCATTGAGTTGGCTAGCCATAAAACACCCTGGTCGTTAAAGAATATTGAGTCCTCGTTGGCGCGGCATGAGTGCATAGGCTTATGGGACGGTTCCAGCCTCATTGGTTATGCAATTTTTTCATTGGTGGCGCCAGAAGGCGAGTTGCTCTTATTTGTGATTAGTACCCAATACCAGGGGCAGGGTGTGGGTAAGCAGTTTTTAGCCGGTTTGCTTCAGGCGTGGTCAGCGTTGATCCAAAGCCTATTTTTGGAAGTGCGTGAAAGTAACGCCTCCGCCATTGCTGTTTATGAAAGCGTGGGCTTTAACCAGGTGGGATTGCGACCAAATTATTACGCCATTTCCGGTCAATCTCAAAAAGAGAATGCGTTACTGTTTGCTCTGGAGTTTGTTCGCTAGAGCGTGTGGATTCCCGCTGAGGCCCCCAGATATACCTCCCAAGCCACCTTCTGATTCAGCCAATTCTTTGACTTTCCGTAAAACAATGTTTGTAACCTTTTGATATTAAAGGGCTTTTAAGTTGGCATTTGCTTTGCATTTGTGGTGAGTAAATAGCATCGCATTGACGGTAACTTGTCAGGAACCCGGTTATGAATAAAACCTCACCAGCGCACGCATCAGACGTTTCCGAGCAAACGCTGCAGTCTTCGCTGCACTTTTTTAATGATACGGCGCACCAGTTAGCGGGGACATATTCATTCTTACAAGAAAAGGTTGAAACGCTCAGTGTGGAGCTGAAAGAAGTTTCTGCACAAAAAGAATTAGAGCTAGAAAAGAAAAACCAGCTGGCAAACCGCTTACAAACATTACTGGAGTTTTTACCCGGAGGGGTGATTGTACTGGATGCAAAAGGGTTTGTTACACAATCTAACCCTGTTGCTAGGCAAATGTTGGGTCACCCTTTAGAGGGGCATTTATGGCGTGACATTATTAACCTTTGTTTTGCGCCGCAAAGCGAAGATCGGTTTGAAATCTCAACCACTGACGGGCGTCGTATTAATTTAGCGACAGCGTCATTGGTGGATAGCGGGCAAATTATATTGCTGACCGATCAAACAGAAACGCATCGCTTACAGCAGCAGGTAACGCGCAATGAAAAATTATCTGCTATGGGTGGTATGGTATCTGCGTTGGCCCATCAAATTCGCACACCACTATCTGCAGCCATTTTATACGCCAATCATTTAGTCAGCGACACCATAAGCTCAAAGCAACGCCAGCAATTCTCGCAAAAACTTTTGGGTCGACTCAATCACATGGAGCGTCAAGTACGCGATATGTTGTTGTTTGTGCGCAATGAGTTGCCTTTGAATGACGTGGTAACCCTGGGTGATTTAGAGGTGGGATTACGTGCCGCCATGGAGGTACCACTGGTAACGGCCAAAGGTAAATGCATGTGGCAAAACCCCAACCCACAAGTCAAATTGCGCTGTAATCGCGAGGCGTTGATTGGCGCAGTTTTAAATTTGGTGAATAACGCCGTACAAGCAAACCCTAAAGCGGCAAGGTTAAAAG
>CAYZQH010000342.1:0-3034 GCA_964480055.1 uncultured Cellvibrionaceae bacterium | reverse complement strand
GACTGTTTTGAAGTTGGCGCTGTGCAGTTGCAACAAAATGCTTTAGCTTATCTCTATAGCCCCGCGTTGATAGCCGCAGGGTGTTTCCATTTACATACAATTAGGAGATACGAATGGGTGATACAGTTGTAGTAACAGGTGCAAACCGGGGAATTGGGCTGGAGTTTGTTAAATTGTACTTGGCACAGGGGGCAGAGGTTTATGCGTTGTGTCGTCAAAGCAGTGCGGCCTTAGAGCAAACCGGTGCCATCGTGGTGGAGGGCATTGATGTATCCGCTGGTGATGTAGGGCTTAAATTAAAGCGAGCGTTGGAGGGCGTGACCATCAATGTACTGATTAATAATGCAGGGGTTTTACGCGATGAACAGCTCGGCACCATAAATTATGAAACGCTGCTAGATCAATTTATGATAAATGCCGTTGGGCCGTTACGTGTGGCCGAGGCTTTGGTGCCTCAAATGCCGCCTGGTGCAAAGCTTGCCCTTATTACCAGCCGCATGGGTTCTATCGCAGACAATGGCTCTGGTGGACGCTATGGCTACAGAATGTCTAAGGCTGCTTTGAACGCTGCTGGCATGTCTTTGGCCAAAGACTTGGAGCCAAAACAAGTGGCTGTTGCTATTTTACACCCAGGATATGTGCAAACCGATATGGTCGGCGGGCGCGGCGATATCTCTGCACCGGTTGCTGCCGAGCGTCTTAGTGCGCGCATTGCTGAATTGAATATTAATAATACCGGAACGTTCTGGCATTCCAGCGGGGAGGTACTGCCTTGGTAGTGTGAGCGCACCTAATGCGCTCTTCCTGCTCTTTTTGTCTAAAGCGAAGGTTTGCTCTTTAATGACACTAAGTCAGCATTAAACTATCGAACTCAAGCTTTGTAACTCGCCTTAAGCTAACGACGACCAATGCGACGCAAATCGCCATCGAAAGTTGGCAGCGACAAAACAAAGGGGTCAATGTCATAGCAAAGAGCCTGCTCTTCTAGTATTCCGATCGCGATCTCTTCGCCCATGCGCAGGCTGTCATAGTAGTCTGAAAAATAGTGCACACCGGCGATATTTCTGCCAATAGAAATGTTGGCAGCGAGCTTATTGAGTTCACCTTCTAGGGTTAGTGGGCAACAAGCAGCTTTTTCATCATCTGCTTTGAAGGTAATTTTTTTAGGCTGTTTTGTTAGTTTATATTCGCCGCAACGATCGAAATCCAGCTTAAAGTCGTCGCCTTTTTTGCTTGAGGCTTTTACTTGGTAAGCCCCAACTTCAACAGTTTTAGGTTTATTATCTTCTAAGGCTGCAACAATCTGCTTTTCGCTAAAAAATCCTGCATTACCGCCAATTTTCACAAAGCTTGCAGAGGTATCAAAAAATGCTTTTAGGATAGTGATGCAAGCACCGGCAACACTTGCATGGCCAGCACCATAGGATGGGTGCATGGGTGAACCTTCAGCAAAAGCCATAGGTAGTAGTGTCGTTGATGAAGATTTGCCACAAAAAGCTTTATTATGTTGGCGAATTTTACCCACAAGCTCGCAAAGATCCTCTGCCATAGTGCTAAAACAGCCACACAGTGAGGGGTAACGGTGTTCGATTTCTGTGGCTTTTTCAATACGCGCTGCAAGTACTTCTGGCCTTGCACGCAGGTGCACATTAAATTTTTGATAGCGTACTGCCTTTAGTGCACGCGTAGCCACTTCAGTCACCAAGCTCAAAATGTGTGGGCCGCCCCACAAGGCAAAGCCACCGGCATTAAGTCCGACCTTTTGCCCGTCTGCTGGGTTTATGAGCAAGTCTTTACCCTTGCCTGATAGCAAATCGAAACCCGAATCAAAGGGCGTGCCGTTACCCAGTAAAATTAAACAAGCATTTAAATACGCTTGGTATAGTGCGTCAAAGTGAACATAGGTTGCTAGATCGCGGGGCGTGTAAATAAAACGCCGCTTACCGGTAAACCCTTGTAAGGGCCCATCAATGCGAAAGCCTTTTTGCACATGCAGCCAGTCATCCCACTTAACGAGATAATCGTCACCTTCACTGGTTTCAAGAACACGCTGATCAATACGCTGGGCACCATATTTGATGTAGCCATGCTCAGGCGAAATATTTTCGGCTTCTATCTCATTACCTACAATCAAAAATTGCGATAAATAGGGGCCTTTTTCTACACCTGGGCTAGAACCTCGAAACACGGTTTGTCGCGACAACGCCGTATCTTTGTCGGTTTTCCTCGGGCGCCCCTGAAAACCATTTTTTGCGTATTTTAAATTATTCAGTCGCGCGATAGCTTGTGTTAACTTAGTAGACCCGCCGCCATCATCGAAACGATTAAAGGGTACATCCCTAAGCAAGGCAAGCTCATATACTTCGGCCATCTCAAAAGTTAACTCGTCAGAGCAAAGCTCGGGCGCTGGCGCCATCGTCACCGACTCTGGGTCTGGACCTTGCAGATCGAACACTAAACCCGCAGTGGGCGCTTCCCACTGACGGCGCGCCTTATCCCGAGGTACTGACACTCGTGAAGTAAAAGACTCCACCTCACCCTTATAAACGGCTTCACGAAAGCTCTCAAAATCTGAAGCATCTGCCACCAAACCGGTCGCTTTATCGTGGTCTAACCCCTTCGT
This sequence comes from uncultured Cellvibrionaceae bacterium, assembly GCA_964480055.1. Lineage (GTDB taxonomy): Bacteria > Pseudomonadota > Gammaproteobacteria > Pseudomonadales > Cellvibrionaceae > CAYZQH01. Next base: position 411 of record CAYZQH010000342.1, on the reverse strand, counting down.
GAAACTCATCGGGTAATTCGCCGAACGAAAACGCGCTTCATCGGCGTTGCTTTGGTGAGTGGGATGATAGCGGGTCAAAGCCAAATTAGTTGCAGCATCGCGAGCATTCTTGGCTTGTTGTTTACGAGACTCTGACATATTTAAACTCCGTGTTTAAAAAAACTTATAAATGATATTTTCAGCAGGTATTACTGTAGTCATCATGCCAGCGACTAAGGAGTACTTCTGTAAAAAAGTACGCCATAATTTTGTGAAATATTCACATTATCAACAGCGTTTGATTTAGTTAAGTAAGGCGACGTGCAAAACCGGCAATATAATCCCTGAAGCTAAGCGTTGTGTAGCTGGGGGTTATTCCGAGGGCGGGTTGGAAACAAATAAATAGCGCAGAACAGTGGCAAATAATCCCAC
>CAYZQH010000341.1:0-3047 GCA_964480055.1 uncultured Cellvibrionaceae bacterium | reverse complement strand
CTGGTTTATTTTTGGCTGCCAGCCAGTTTCCTAAAAACCGAGAAACCCGCGCGCCGCTAGTAAAAGAGATTTTGCCTCACAAGAAAGAAATAGATCCAAAATACGACTTTCTAATGAGCGCTCCAGCAGAAGACCCGAACGGAAACCCGTCGGTCATTCGTTATAGTCGCAAATCTAAAGAGCAGTACGTGCAATCTGAAGTGGAGGGTAAGCCCAGTGGTTGGCGCGCAACTTATGAAAATGGCCGTTGGGTAGAGCACGAAACCAAAAAGAAAGCGGCGAGCAAAAAGAAATAGCATGCCCGCGGACTTTACGCGTAAGGTCAACCAACACCTTTCTCATGCGCGCGCCCTGGCGCACTTGGCAGCGCGTGAGGAGGGCATTGGTGCTCAAGCTTGCCTCTTTAGCGCGCAGGTTTGTTTGGAATATGCCGTAACCTGCTTTTTTGCCGAGCTAGAAGCCGTGGTCAACCCCACCCGCGCGCTGGAGGTGGCCCCTAGGGCGTTAGCGGATGTATTTCAAACGCTAGCGGAGGGTTCCATTGCTGCGCAGCACGATACAGCTATTAACCCCTGGTTGCACGAATGGGTGGCTGAGTTTAACCAGCCAAGCAGTTGGCTAGCACTGTTAAACCGCGCCTTATTACACTACCGCCAGGCGCCTGCCCAGCCTGTGACGCTAAACGGCCCCATATTTTCTACCGATATTACGTCAGATACCGCACAACCCGGTATCATAGCGGCCAAAAATCTACACGAAGAGCCCTCTGCGCTAGCTGATGTGTTAGTCTGGGTGGGCAAGTGCGAAGAGATGATTCATCGCCAACGAGCGCACTTGCAAACGTGTTAGTACGTGTTTGAAATAATAAAAAGAGTGCTAGAGGGGCCGTGCGACCGGATAAGTACGCATGGGCTTATCTAAGTTCCAAGATAGTTGAATAGGTGTAAATATGAATCAAGACGAAGCGCTGATGTACGAGCTGGTCGAGCAAAGCGACGGTGAAGTAGCGCTAGTAAGAGTGGATGGCCAAGGAGAGCCGTTGGTGACTATTGCGTTCTCTAAAGAGTCCTTAGTGTTTTTGGGCCAGTCAAAAATGGAGGTGGCTAAATCCATGATTGAAGCGGGCCTGGATACCGTTGCTGAAATTTCAGAGCCACAAATGGAAATAGAAGACGAGCTACCTGAAGAAGACGCTGTTATCCACTAGGTAGCGCCTGTCTTTGCTTTTTGGTTGACACTAAAACCCTCCCTCGTTGCGCTATTCGTCCTTCCAGCTACTGCTGCGCCCAGCTTTTAGTTTGCCCCTTTGTGTTTTGGCAGTTAATCGGCGCCGCTTAGAGGCTTTGCTGGGTTTTGTGGGGATTCGCCGGGTTTTCTTTTTCGTACCATCGAGTATAAAGCGCTTTAGTCGTTCAAGCGCATCCCACTTATTTTGTTCCTGAGTGCGAAAGCGCTGCGCTTTTATGACCAACTCGCCTTGGTTGTTAATGCGTTGGTCTTTTATTTCTAGTAGCTGAGTTTTGTGTTTTTGAAGTAGGTTTGAGTTGGGAATACTAAAGCGTAGCTGCACCGCAGATGACACCTTATTAACGTTTTGCCCACCCGAACCTTGCGCCCTAATTGCGCTAAATTCTACATCTGACTCGTGCAGGCGAATGTCTTGGCTGATGATGATCACTCAAATACCTTGTTGACTTCTGTTAGTACGTACCGTTAGCGCGATGCCGCCGAGGCACTTTTACGAATAATAAACTCGGTAGGTAAAACTATATCGTGGCGTTCTAGCTGTTCGCCCTCAATAATCCTTAACAATAGGTCCATGGAGATTTTGCCAAACTCTTCAGCCGGTTGTGCAATGGTGGTTAGCCCTGGGTCCCAGTATTTTGCATAGGTAATATCGTCAAACCCAGTAACGGATACGTCTTTTGGAACAGAAAGCCCTTTGGATTTGATGGTTTGTATGGCGCCAATTGCCATTTCATCATTCATAGAGAATATAGCAGTGGGCGGCTTATCAATTTGGAAGAATTTGTGCGCTGCGTTCTGCCCAGACCACAAGGTAAAATCGCCCTCTGCAATCAAATCCTTGTCCACTTCAATACCCGCGTTTATTAAGCTTTGTTTGTAACCTTCAAGTCGCTCTATGGTATGAGGGTTTTCTCTAAAGCCGGTAATGCACCCAATTTTGCGGTGCCCTAAAGACAGTAAATACTCCATGATGGTTTGTGTTGCGGCAACATCATCAATACGTACAGAGGGGCCCGGCGTATCACGACAAGCGCAGGCGGTAACCCAGGGTATTGTGGTGGGTGTTTTGTTCATTAATTGTGGCCGCAACTGAATTACGCCATCGGCTAGGCGTGTTTCAACACGGTTTACGTACTCTTCTTCTCGCTTGGATGATTCGCGCGTATCGCCAAGAAGGACCGCATAGCCCTTTTGTTGCGCTCTATCTTCAATGGCTTGAATCACCTGAGAAAAAAACGGGTTGGTAATATTGGGCACCAGCACCACAATGGCGTAGGAGCGTGCTGAGCGAAAGTTCCTAGCTAAGAGGTTTGGACGGTACCCCACTTCCTTAATGGCATCTTTAACTTTTTTTAAGCTGTTTTCAGACACTTTCTCTGGGGAGGTAAGGGCCCGAGAAACGGTTGCAACAGAAACTCCTGCCGCGTGTGCCACATCGCGTATGCTAGACATAATTCAATCTTATTGTGTTTGTGCATTGCATAAGGCGTATGGGTTTGTCTGGGGTAGAGTCAAAAGTTGGCCTTTACATGCTAGGTTTGGTTTGTTCCGCTAATGGCGCTCACCGCGGGTGTTTTGGTATTATTTGCCGCCACTTGAGTGTAACCGTTTACACCCGCAGGCGCGCCGAATTGTAACTGTTACATGCGCATGTTTCATAGAGATTTTGGCATTTATCTGATATCTGGCCCAAAAACTCGTCGAAAATACCCTTTTAATTCCAAGCTTGAGGTAAGTATGTCCGTGTTTAGCCGTCGATTGACTGAGTTGTTACATTCTCACAGTACGCTGTTACAGCG
>CAYZQH010000340.1:0-3057 GCA_964480055.1 uncultured Cellvibrionaceae bacterium | reverse complement strand
TATTGTTTAACTGCAGAGGTGTTAACCAATTTCAGTGTATAACCCTGCTCCATGAGGCCATCTACTAGCCAATACCAATTGAATGTAGATTCAACGGCGACAGCTAGTAACTGTTCTTTATAAGGTTGCAAAGTGTTAGTAACCGTTTTTGAAAAAGAACTTTGTCGTTATCATCGATAACAACGGGGACATTATTGTTTGAATGTAAATCTATAGCGCAGTACAGTGTCATGACAGCCTCCTTTGGTAGCTGTGGGTTGTGGTGACACTCAGTTTACTCCTCCAAACTTGGTCGAGGCCATTGGGGGCTGGCTACATGACCTTAAGATTTATTTTTCTTCTTTTTTTATTCCCAGTAAAAATTAAGTCTGCCCCCATTACTTAGTGTCAATTTCCCAGTGCCCTTTGTAGAGACGTTCTTCAACACTTTTGAGGAGTTCTGAGATGTGGCGGTTGACTTTATCCCTCCAAATGTATTGGTAAATGGTTTCGTGGCTTACCACATGTAAATTTCATTAACAGGTTTTTCAAATTCTAAGGCGAAAACAAAATTATATAGTTTGTGTCTTCCCCTCCCCCTCTGCTATCTTATCGGAGCGGTTAACAACACCGTATCATGCGTGTAAGACTGAAGGGACTTCAGCTGAGTGTCCTTTCCGTCCTTTCCGTTCTTTTCCGTTCAGAAAATAATTTGCGCCTAGCATAGGCGCTTATAGGGGTTTATCTATGAAATCAGTTCATCTTAGAAAAATTATGATGCCCGTTGCACCTGCAGCCTTTTTGATAGCTGCCCTGCCATTAACTGCCCTGGCCCAAAATGGCGTGGAATACGATACAAGCCGGGCATATTATCTGCCATATATGGACGGCACTGAATGGCCCCTCAGGCAAGGTTATTATGGTGGGGAACTAGATGAAAACGGGCGTGGCAATATCTATAAAAACAGCCATGAAGGTGATCTAGCGCTAGATTTTCTTATGCCAACGGGCACCCCAGTTCTTGCAGCAAGAGCTGGAGAGGTTACAGATTCTGTGGATACGAACCTATTTTATCAAGCTTGTACAAACGATCGTAGTATTTGTGCAGGACGAAACAATTTAATCAGAATCGAGCACACCGCAGACGGATCACAAGGGGAGTACCTCCATCTTAATCCCGGTGGATCATGCGTAGAAGTTGGAGATGTAGTGTCAGCCGGGGATATTATTGGCTACTCTGGCCACACCGGTTTCAGTTTTACTCCGCACCTGCACTTCGGAATCAGACCCAACTTGACAGATCTGGTAAATCCTCAGGTATATCCTAACTTTACTCCAGGACTCAGTCATGGAGGTAACCCAACACCTCATAGCTTTGTTGACGTGCAAGAATTTGACCTTTACGGAGATGGAAGCAATTTAAATACGGGAGATACTGGTGTTCCAAGACTGGCAAAAGGATCCTTGGTTCGCACCCATACAAGTTATGTATCAGCAAACAGCGCGAATAAAAACTGGTGTGAAGTAACCTTTAACCCAAGTAATTCTGGGGTCACGCGAGACACACCCAAGCCACTGCCTGAGCAATACCACCGTTATGAGGCTGCTATCCGTTATGAGTCAGGTGGTTGCCTAGAGACTCAAATAAACATGTCCAGCTCCTTTACGACCACAGGATCTACAACCACCCAATCCCTTCCTGCAAGCGTGGAAATTGCCACTGGCACTAATAATGGATGCGAGCAAATCAATGTCTATGGGAATATTGTTGGCAAAAGGATAGATATAAGAGACGCATCCATGTTCATAGAGAATCCTGCACAAAGATGGCACTTTACCGACGAGGGCTATATAAAATCTTCGATACATTCGAAACCAGGTGAACTCCTTTGCCTCAGCCTTGAAGAGAGCAACGCGAATGGTTACCTGGATAACTTTGATGTCAAACTCAGAGTATGCCAAGACCTGTCTAGGTTTAAATGGTTTTATGACAGCACGACTAATGAAATCAGCTCTCAAAAGTACCCCAGAGAATACTTAACTGCGCCAGCCCCCTCCTCGACAAACAAGAATCTGCGAATAACATACCGTTTCGATACTACGATTGACCCAGCATGGCGAAAATTCACAATCGACATTGTAAGCCCCACTCTTGTAAACCAAGCTAACAACTCCAAGAAGTTGACTTTAACCTATGACGAACACCTAAGGACCAATCTATACGGCCTAAACTCTGATAAATGCTTGGGTCTGGACGCAAATTTTCAACCAGAATTACAAGCAACATGTGAAGATATTGAAGAACAAAAATGGCTTTACGATGACTTAACAATGCAAATTACCAACCTATTGTTTCCTTGGAGGGATTGCCTAGCGGTAAGTAGCGCCAATGGGCAACTTGAAATTGAGCAGTGCGATAGCAATAAGGCAAGTCAGCAATTCAGTCGTCGTTTCATTAACATACCACTTCCTAAACTAAGCGATTTTTCTAGCTAAGTGCAACTGCCCCCGGATCACCTCCGGGGGTATATAAACACGATTAAAGGGCATCCATAAATTAGTTTGTTCTTAGCAAAAGCCCAGCCATCTCTGGGCTTATTTGTATGTTTTATTGTGCAGCCTATCCAGATATAACCTTCTTTGATACGCATTTGTTTTAGAAGTCATCATCGGCCTTTACTGTTTTACGGGCCTTTTGTGGAAGCAGAGCAAGCTTACTTCGGTCTGTCTAATATGCGCCGCTATAATGATTGGAAGAAGGTTCGGCGTCAAATAGGTTTACCCCTACAATAGCTGCAACTTCAAACACTGCACCAATCTCACATTTCAGATCTCCTTTTTCGATGCGTTAAAGCATGCTTCTGGATATGCTCGCTCAGCGACTTCTTGAGCACTTAACTTACGCTCTAACCTAGCTGCGTGGATAAGTCTCGCAAGCAGCGTAATAGTTTCTTCGGTATAGCAAGAATATGAGCGATTCACTGATTAAGGTTTATCAATCTTACAATGGTTTATATATAACCCATAATAATATTGCCTTTGGAGGATTTTGAGTATTCGACAAAATCTTAGATATCG
>CAYZQH010000339.1:0-3062 GCA_964480055.1 uncultured Cellvibrionaceae bacterium | reverse complement strand
GGCATAAGGATGCTGCCATTGTTGACGATGAGACCAGCGTTGATGAGGCCAGCGCTGACGCTGGTATGACCGGCGAGGGCAAGCTACAAGGCACGGTTATGTATATGTCGCCAGAGCAAATAAGCAGGGACCCTGCCATAAACGCGCAAGCGGATGTGTACAGCTTAGGCTCTGTACTTTATGAGTTGCTGACTGGCGTGACGCCCTTTCAGGGCGATATAGTCCAAACCTTGCTTGGGCAAATTCGTTCAGAGGTACCGGCAGATCCTCGTACCGTAGAGAAGGCCCATATGCCGGACGCATTGGCTGAGCTTACTATGCAGTGTTTACAAAAAGACCCTAAAGAGCGCCCCGCTTCTGCAGAGGAAGTGGTACGCATTATCCTAGAGCCATGGGGAGCAGGGTTTGTGTAGGCGCCACGCCTTCTCTCTACCAACAGTCTATGGCCTATATCGATCATCAACAGTTAACTGCACTAGAAGCTAAAATTCCCCATGCTAAACCAACGGTGGCATGGAGCAGTGCCGGCAGGAGCCATGCGGGTAAAGTGCGTCTCTTAAATGAAGACGCGTTCATCAACTCATCACAGCGCGGTTTGTGGGCTGTAGCTGATGGTATGGGAGGGCGCGCTCGGGGTGATTATGCCAGCGGTGTGGTGGTGGAGGCCCTGGTGCATTTTGAACAACAGCCAACGCTTACAGCCAGTATTCAAAACCTAGAGGCCAGGCTGGCGGAGGCCCATGACTTGTGTCGCAACTCGTTTAAAGGGGAGAAGGTAGGGACCACCGTGGCTGCACTTTACTCCTATGGTGGCTATTGCTTCTACCTTTGGGCAGGGGACAGCCGCATTTATCGTTTGCGCGGCGGTGTGCTTACTTTGGTGACTCAAGATCACAGCGTGGCACAGGAGCGATGTGCCAGAGGGGAGTTAACCTTAGCTCAAGCAGAAATACACCCAGGAGCACATGTATTAACCAGAGCGGTGGGTGTTCATCAAACCTTACATCTAGATTTGCATTATGAGCCAGTTCAACCGGCTGACAGATACCTAATTTGTAGTGACGGTCTGTATAACGAAGTGTCTATGAAAGATATTGAGCAGTGCCTAGAGCACAGTAGCCCAGAGGAAGCGGCAGAAGTATTGATAGACCGGGCGTTGGATAATGGTGGCAACGACAACGTTACGGCACTGGTGGTTGACGCCCATAGCGTTTGATTGGGGTATCGTAAATTCTTGGTTGAACCCCGAGGTGGGCCTCTGTACTGTTTTGAGACCGCGAGAGTATGCTGCACTGCAAACTTACCGGGTGATCTATTTCAGTGCTTGCGCACTTTATTGGTGCGTGTCACCCTGCAGTCGCTGTGTTTACTGCGGCACCTGGATACAAGGCTTCTAGAAATCCCCTTTGCCTGAGTGCCGCTAAGCGTGACAGTTTTCGCGACTCTGCGCTGTTTTTGGGCGCAGTTTTTATCAAGTGGATGAGTTTTTTTATTAGCTGGAATAGAATCTGCATTCTGGACAAAAACAAGAAGCTGGGCCTGGCCCAAATATCAATAAACCCATTGGAGTAAAACTCAAGATGAAAAGTAAGTTGGAATACATCTGGCTTGATGGCTACAAGCCAACTCAAAGCCTTCGTAGCAAAACTATGGTTCGCAATGACTTTGGTGGCTCACTAGAAGAATGCCCAATGTGGTCTTTCGATGGTAGTTCCACAGAGCAAGCCGACGGTAACGATTCAGACTGTCTACTTAAGCCAGTAGCGATCATCCCTGATCCAGACCGTCAAAATTCGTACTTGGTAATGACCGAAGTGCTTAATGCCGACGGCTCTCCCCATGTATCTAACGGCCGTGCCACCATTGACGAAGCCGAAGACGATGACGACTTCTGGTTTGGTTTTGAGCAAGAGTACTTCTTGTGGGATTTGGAAACTAACCGCCCACCTGGGTTCCCCGCTGGCGGCTTCCCTGACCCTCAAGGCCCTTACTACTGCTCAGTAGGTGCTAAAAATGCCCACGGTCGCGGTGTGGTAGAAGAGCACTTTGACCTTTGCTTAGAAGCGGGCTTAAACGTTGAAGGTATTAATGCAGAGGTGGCTGCCGGTCAATGGGAGTTTCAAATTTTTGCAAAAGGCGCTAAGCGCGCTGGCGATGAAATCTGGTTGGGCCGTTACATTTTAGAGCGTACTGCAGAGAAATACGGTTACTCTATCGATTTGCATCCTAAGCCTTTAGGGGATACCGACTGGAACGGCTCTGGTATGCATGCCAACTTCTCCAATGCCGCCATGCGCGATTTGGGTGATGAGACTGTATTTACCAAAATTTGTGAAGAGTTTGGTAAGAATATCGAGCGTCACATCAGTGTTTACGGTGCAGACAACCATCAGCGTTTGACGGGTAAGCATGAAACTCAAGCTATTGATGAGTTCAGCTACGGCGTATCGGACCGCGGCGCTTCTATCCGTATCCCAGTAGGTACCGTAGATGACGGTTGGAAAGGTCGTTTAGAAGACCGCCGCCCTGCGTCAAATGCAGATCCTTACAAAGTGGCTGCGGCCATCGTTAAAACTACTAAAGAAGCTGGCGTTTAAGTTTAAGCTTTTTAAGTGTTTTGAAAAGCCGGGCATTGCCCGGCTTTTTTGTGTGCGCTGTTATTTTAGTTACATAGTTCACCTTTGAGCAATGCACGTTCTAAATTCAAAGAAAGCCAGGGTTTTGTAAAGTATTTAGCCAAGCCCGTAAATCAGTCACCCTGTGGGAATGTGAATATTCCCCCTGCCAATGTGAATCTCTCACATCGTCTCTTCCAGTTCGGGGCTTAAAGTAGCCGCTCAACTCACTCATAGGGAGAGTCGTTATGTTAGGAACCAAAAAATTCTTCACTCATCAGATTCGTAAAACCACCATTGCCGTAGCTGCGATCATCTTGGCGCTAAGTTCGGTAACCGCCTCAGCCACCATTTTAAAGGATCAAAAAAACTTGGGTTGAGCCCTTAATACCAACCCCGGCATCTCCAACCAAACGGTGCACTATTGGCCGGCCACCGCGGCATCTG
>CAYZQH010000338.1:0-3069 GCA_964480055.1 uncultured Cellvibrionaceae bacterium | reverse complement strand
TGCATCTGGCACGGCAGCGGTTGGTGCGGCCCAGCCAAATGAATTGAGTGTTAGGCTGGCCTCCGGCGTTATTGCTTCGCCGTTCATAACCTTCTCTGGGATGTTACGCGCCGCTGAATTGGGGATGTATCGCGGGGTGAGTGTGGTGGGGACGCGTAATGAGAAGGCCCCAGAGTCGTAGGTGACGGTATGCAAATAGTGCAGTGTGACCGTAACCTCCTCCTGTGGCCCAATATTGGCCACAGATTGTGTGAATAGGTTGGGGCGCTCTTGCTCGGTGAGCGCCGCTTTTTTACCGGCTTTTTTTGCCGCGGTATAGATCTGCTTGGCTTTTTTGCGCTCTTCTATTTTGCCTTCAATGGTGCGCTCACCAATGGTCATGCGCATGGCGTGGATGGCGGCATGCTCTGGCAGCGGAAAGCTGTATACGCCCTCTACCCATAAATTGGAGGGATTTTTAAATGTTTGGTGTACGGTGACTAAGGCGTGTAAGCCTTGCACGTCTATGTCTATTGCTGTGGCAAGTGCCACAGCAGGCAGCGAGGTGTTGTTATGGGTGAAATGCATGTTTTCACTCATGTGGCCTAGGTTCTCGTCCAGAGGCACTGCCCAAACGCTGCGTACCGCAAAGCACATGGCAAGTAAGACCAATACGCTGGCAAAGCCGCAAACGGCACGTGGCCAGGTGGCAGGGTCGTACTGAAGGTGTTTATTAATGACTGTGTTGGTGATATGCACGAGATTCTCCTGTTTAGCGTGGCAGCAGGAGAATTACAGCGTTTCAAGTGGGCATAGCCTGGGGTAAATTTAGGCTACGCGGTGGGCAACTGTGATCAATTGTGGCAAAGGGTAGGAAGGGTTAAGCGGTGCCCCGCGGCCACGGGCGAGTGCGGTTGGCCTGTGAATTACTTAAGCATCTCCATGGCGGCGGCCATATCATCGCTCAGGTCTTCAGCTTCTGTAGATTCTATCTGCGGGTCTAGCCCAAGGCGCTCAAAGGCGGTGACGGTGGTGAAGTCTAAGTCGCTAAACCGAGCTGGAGACACTTGCAGCATGGCTACGGTTACAAGGTCGGAGTAGTCGGCTTTGTCAGTTTTGCGCGTAAAATCTAAATGAGTGGAAGGGACGCTTTGAATCTCTTTGGGGAAATCCCAAGCGGAGAGAATGCGTTGCCCAAGACTTGAGTGGATATCATTAATGATGCTATCAAGCGTGAAGCTGTCTTTTAGCAGTGACGGGTGGTTTTCGGCGTAAGACAAAATGGGCAATACGCCAATTTTATGGGTAAGGCCGGCCAATGTGGCCTGGTCTGGGCGCAGCTTGGTGCAGTGTTTACACAGTATGTTACTCATACCGGCGATTTCTGACGAGTCGTTCCACACTTTACGCAGGCGTTTATCAATCATATCTGAGGTGGCTTGGAACATTTGTTCCATGGCCAAGCCGATAGCCAATGAGCAAGTAGTGCCCATGCCTAAACGCATGAGCGCCATATTTAAGTCTTCAATTTCTTTGGCGCCGCGGTAAATGGCACTGTTGGCCACCTTGATGATACGTGCCGTTAAGGCGGCATCCCCGCCAATCACATGGGTTAAATCTTTTATGCTGGCGTCGCCATCGTCGGCCACTTCTCTTACCTTTAATGCCATTTCCGGCATGGTGGGCAGAACCAATTGGTCACTCTCTATGGCGTTGTTGATGGCGTCAGAAACTTTTTGGGCAAGGGCACTCATAAGGCGTTCCAGTGTTGTGTGGCCAAGGAGATGGCACAGTTCGCAAAGGGGCGCCCTGTGGGCACCTTATGAATTAAGGTATAGCATACGCACCTTCTGCCCATGTCAATTTTAGATGCGGTTGGTCAATAGGATGAATGGCCGTGCGTGCATCAAATTTTTGTGTGTTGGCGCAAATTAGAATATTTTGTCTCGAAATGCCACATATTGTGCCGATGTTGGCGCCATCAGAGGTAATTTCTGTGCCTATTGAAAGGTTTTGGGTACCGCTAATCGTTGCGATATATGTGCGCTTTTTCGCCTGCCCGCGGTAGTGTAAGCGGGCGATAATTTCTTGCCCGGTATAACACCCCTTCTTAAAGCTAATGCCGTCTAATAGGTCGTAGTTAAACATTTGTGGGATGAATTGCTCGCTGGTTGCGGCATGTACCTCTGCAACGCCATGGGCCACCCAAAAGTCATTCCAAGCCGTTGGGGGGGCAGGGGATACAAGCTGCGCGGTGCTTTGCCATAGGGTTTGGGCGTAATGATCTTCTACCCATAGCTCTTGCAGGCCCTGCTTATGATGAAGCTGAGTGTAGTGAGTGTGTGTTTGATACTCCCCAGGGGCCGGGGTGTTGGGTTGCTGCTCTGGCGAATTCGCATTGGGTATGACTGCAAGTGGGACGAGCGTAGAGATCTGGCCGTCGGCCTTAGAAAACACCATGTACTTGTTCAAAGCGGCGAGGGCAGTATGCGCCAGGTCTGCCCGCACGCGTAGGCCTATACGTGTCTCGCCGGGTAGGGGAGCCATCTCAAAGCTGCTGATCATACGCCCTTTGGCGTTACAGTGTGCTCCTAGCAAGTGCTTACCTTGGGCTAGGTCATCAAGGTTGCATGTAACCTGGCCTTGTAAAAACTTCACGGCATCAGGCCCTTCAATGCAAATGATGGTGTGATCGAGCATGGGGATAAGGGCCCCACCCAGTGCGTGAGGGCCGGTAAAATCTAGCAGCTGGTCATTTTGCCAGCGGGCGCCCTGGGTGGTTAAAAATTTGTGCCATGGGGAGTGTGGTGTGGTCATAGTGGCCTTGCTGTGGCAAATCAATTAAAGGGGGTTGGGGGTGTTCTATAAGCCAGTTTTACATAATGGTTGTTGGGGGGCTCACTCGTATGCAAATTTCTAATTTGAGGCGCCCGTGTTCGCACGGCTTAGTATAAGTGCAATGAAGGACCGCATAAATTCCTGCAATTTATGCGGTTTTTACGGATAATACCCTTTTTGTTTGCCAAAGAGAGATGTCTGTGGAGTATAACCGTTTAGTTTGGGGTAGCCGCCGAGGCATGTTAGAGCTGG
>CAYZQH010000337.1:1422-3072 GCA_964480055.1 uncultured Cellvibrionaceae bacterium | reverse complement strand
ACTCTATAAAGGTTTGCTTCAATTTATTGAAGTCTCCTTCATAGGTTTCCATATGATCGGCATCAATATTTGTAACTACGGCTACCATAGGTTGCAAATGCAAAAATGAAGCATCACTTTCATCCGCTTCGGCCACCAAAAAACGGCTTTCGCCTAAACGCGCATTACAACCAGCTGAGTTAAGTAATCCGCCGATAACAAAAGTTGGATCTTTATCGCCGCTGGCCAATATAGAAGCAATCAAACTGGTGGTAGTGGTTTTACCGTGCGTACCTGCCACTGCTATCCCGTGGCGATACCGCATTAACTCCCCTAGCATTTCGGCTCTACGTACAACAGGAATTCGAGCGGCTTTTGCAGCGATTATTTCGGGGTTGTCTGAATCCACTGCGGTGGAATTAACTACCACATCAATGCCAGTGACATTTTTTTTGGCGTGCCCAATAAAAATTTTTGCGCCCAGCTTTTCCAATCGCTTTGTGGTATCCGACGGTTTGATATCTGAACCAGAAATACAATAGCCCTGATTCAACAACACCTCGGCTATGCCGCTCATCCCAGCGCCCCCAATTCCAATAAAGTGGATATTGCGAATACGGCGCATCTCTGGCACATAATGCGCATCAGTACTAGCCACTGGCCACCTCCAAACACACTTGTGAAAATCGCTCGGTGGCCTTGGGCTTTGCGCAAGCTCGCGCGGCATTAGCCATAGCAACCAGCTTGTCCCTATCACTAGACAACTCTAATAACAGCTGCTGCAATTTTGTTGCGGTTAAGTCCGCTTGCTGAATAACAAATGCCGCGCCCTTTTTACTCAACCATTGGGCGTTAGCCGTTTGATGATCATCAATGGCGTAGGGGTAAGGAACAAACAAAGCCCCAACGCCGGCGGCAGCAACTTCTGAAACAGTTAAAGCACCCGACCGACATATGACAAAATCTGTTTCAGACAGTGCATTGGCCATATCGTCAATAAACGGCACAACCTGTGCCTCAGCTTGAATACCTCTTTGCTGGTAAAAATTTTGAGTCTCTGCCAACAATTTTTCGCCGGTTTGATGTACTACTATGGGGCGCTCGGCCTCTGGTAACTGAGCCAGCACCTCTGGCAATAATTGATTAATTGCTCTAGCGCCTAGACTCCCGCCCAAAACCAATACTCTAAGCGGTTGCGCATGGTTGGAGCGAATGCGCAAGCTGGCTTCTGCTGTTTGAAATATCTCTTTCCGCACGGGGTTACCAATACACTCACTCTTAGCCAGGGCGCCGTCAAATGCCACGAGGATTCGCTTGGCAAACTTGCTCAATATTTTGTTGGTGGTGCCCGCTCTAGCATTTTGTTCATGAATCACCAGCGGGATACCCAAACTCCATGCTGCTACACCACCTGGCCCTGCTGCGTATCCACCCAATCCAACCACAACATGGGGCTTGAATTGTTTAAACCAACTTCGAGCCTGAACAATAGCGGCAAGCACCTTAAATGGCGCAAAAATAAAACTCATTGCAGATTTACCACGCACACCCTGAACCTTTAAAAAATGCAGCGGTATCCCAGCACTGGGGACTAATTTAGATTCAATGCCTCGCTCGGTACCCAACCACTCCAGCGAGTCAAGGAAGGCAAGTCACGTCTCGAACAAATAT
>CAYZQH010000337.1:0-1412 GCA_964480055.1 uncultured Cellvibrionaceae bacterium | reverse complement strand
CACTCCACATGGCATTTTAGCTCCAGTAACTTACTTGCCAGAGCCAAGCCTGGAAACACATGACCACCGGTACCACCGGCCATAACTGCAACACGCACTGGGGGGGTCATTTTGAATGCACCTCCCAATTCATGCGAAGTATTAAAGCCACAAATGCACAATTGACAATTAGGCTACTGCCGCCATAACTAATGAATGGCAAGGTCAAGCCTTTGGTGGGCAGCAACCCTGACGATACCCCCATATTGATAAACGCTTGACTGGCCAGTAAAGTTGCCACACCAATTAGAGCAAATACTACAAATAACCTGCCTTGTGCTTTGGCAACACTGGCAAGCTTTAATATGCGTACGACCAACCAAGCAAAGAGCACCACCACCGCAGTGGCGCCGACCAGCCCAAACTCTTCAGCAACAATGGCAAAAATAAAATCCGTATGTGCTTCGGGTAAAAAAAACAGTTTTTGTAGGCTATTGCCCAGCCCTAAGCCAACCCACTCGCCTCGCCCAAAAGCAATAAGCGACTGCACCAATTGATAACCACTAGAAAACTGCTTTTCCCAGGGATCTAAATAGGTTACCAAACGCTCCCAGCGGTAGGGCGTCATCACTGCCATCAGCGCCAAGCCGATAACCGCGACCAAAGCCAGTAAGATAAAGCGAATAATAGGAACGCCTGCTACAAACATCATGGCGCCCGCAGTAATACAAAGAACAACGGCACTGCCAAAATCTGGCTCTATTAGCAACAGTGTAATAAACGCTCCCAGTACGATGATTAAATTAAAAAATGCACTCCAACTGGTTTGAAACTCTTCTGTACGGCGAGATAAAAAGCTGGCAAAAAAGATCACAAACGTAAATTTTGCCAGTTCCGACGCTTGTAACGTAAAACCGCCTAGGCTTATCCAGCGCTGAGCGCCATTAACCGATTTGCCTATGCCTGGGATAAGCACAACACACAATAGAGCAAACCCTAAAGCCAATAAAACAATGGAATAACGATTCCATATTTCAATAGGGATCAAAAAAATTATCGCTCCGATCGCACACCCTAGAGTAAGAAACAGCAAATACCGGCGGGTAAAGAACCATGGGTCTCCATATTTAAAGGCCGCAAAATCTAACGAGGCCGAAGCCACCATGACCACCCCAATAGAAACCAAGGCCATAGGTAACAACAACAACGACCAATCGAAAGCTGCCGGGGACATTTGCTTGGGTGAACTCAACCACGGCATGATGGCTATTGGCAAACTGGCTATGCGCATAATGCCTCCACATAGCCAATAAAGTGATCACCACGCATTTCATAGTTTTTAAACATATCGAAACTCGCGCACGCGGGGGAAAGTACTACCACATCACCACGTTCTTGCACACTAAAAGCGCTTTGAACGGCCACATCTAAAG
>CAYZQH010000336.1:0-3114 GCA_964480055.1 uncultured Cellvibrionaceae bacterium | reverse complement strand
CGGCTACTTTCTTCGCCGGCGCTTTTTTCACTGCGGGTTTGACTGCAGGTTTTTTCTTTACTGAGGCTTTTTTGGCAGGGGCTTTCTTAACAGCCTTCTTGGCTGGCGTCTTTTTAGCTACAACCTTTTTAGGGGCTGCCTTAGCCGCTTCTTTCTTAGCCTTAGCCACAACCTTGGCAATAGCTACTGACAACTTCAATGTCGCCTTCGATTCTTTAACCGCCTCTTTGGCGGCACTCAAAACTTCTAAGGCCTCTTGCAATACTGCACGCTGCTTGGTTAACACGTCACGAGCTTTTTCAACGCGTGTTTTAGAAGCTGCAGTATTTTTGCCTTTGCCCGCTGCCACTGCCGCAGCCACACGCTCTTTGGCCTTGGCCGCAGCTTGCTTGGCGCTGGCCGCCTTTTTGGTGGCAGACACTAACGTTTTTTCAGCGCTTACCAATTGCTTTTCACGCGCTTTAAATAACTGCGCTTCTAGTTTGGATATTTGGTTTTCTAAATCCACAACAGGATCTATAACTTTTTTACGTGCAGCCATGGTGGGTACCTATGTTAAAGGAGTGTCAACAATACAAAAGAAGGCGCTGTGCTTTTTTCAAAACCGGAAAAAGCCAAACCATTTACCTTGGTAAAACATTAAACGCAGCGATCAAAATAATAGCTAGGTTTACTAAGAATTTGTATCTCTAACCACACCTAATCACACAATTTTATTACTTATTTGACCAAATCAAATAAAATTCATTATTTCGCCCCCAATAAGAGGCACCATTACGCCACTCTCATTAATATTTCCGGGCTGAACACGTCTATTTTTTGATCAACACACCATCAAATACACCCCGGCGGAGCAAATCACGCGCCACAACTGGTCAAATCAACCTAAATTTTGTGCTATGAGTCTGCGAAGTGTCATGAATATGGGGTACTATTACGCGCGCAATACGCGTGACATGGTGGGCTAAGCCAAACTGCACGCCAAGTATCCAATAAGAACATAGGATTTATTATGAGTAAGTTAACCCCCCTAAACACCGGTTTGTTGGGCGTTGCTATGGTTGCAGCCCTTTGCACAACAGGTTGTAACGAAGAGGCAAAGGAAGCTGCCCCAGCTGCAGAGGCTAAGAAAGAAGTTGTCCTTGATTCCATTGAAAACCAAGTCACCTATATTGTGGGCTACAACATGGCTAAGCAAGCCAAAGCAAATGGTGTAGAGTTCAAACAAGAGGTTATGGCTGCAGCCATTGAAGATGTTCTTGCAGATAAAGACCCACGCATTGCGCAAGAAGAACAACAAAAAATCATGATGGGCTTCCAGGAGCAGCAACAAGCTAAGCGCCAAGCGGAGCAAAACAAGGTAGCCGAAGAGAATATCGCCAAAGGTAAGGCTTACTTAGAAGAAAACGGCAAGAAAGACGGTGTAATCACCACCGAAAGTGGCTTGCAATACAAGGTACTAACCGAAGGCCCAGCAGACGGTGCTCTACCGGCGGCCACTGATACTGTAAAAGTTCACTACCACGGTACTTTAATTGACGGCACCGTATTTGATAGCTCGGTTGACCGCGGCGAGCCTGTCAGCTTCCCAGTAAACGGCGTTATCAAAGGCTGGATTGAAGGCCTTCAACTTATGAGCGAAGGCGATAAGTTTGAGCTCTACATCCCCTCAGATTTAGCTTACGGCTCTGGCGGTACAGGCGGCAAAATTGGCCCCAATGAAGCCTTAATATTTCAGGTTGAGCTGTTAGAAATTGTTAAGCCTGAAGCACCAAAAGAAGAAAAAGCTGAAGAGAAAAAATAAGCTTTGATTTGTACAAACATAAAAGGGGTCTAGCGGCCCCTTTTATGTTTGTACGACTGTTTTAATACTCTAAACGCGCAACAAACCCATTGGACACTACCGCGTAAATCACGTTGGGCTCTTTGGCAAACGCCAAATCCAAAATCGCTGCACCCGATGGCTTCCATGCTTTGCGCTTTGGCACTGCCCATTCGGCCAGAGGCTCTAGCGTTGGCACGGCCCACAAAGTCACCCGTTGATCTGGCCTACCGGTAACCAATAAGGTGTTGTCATGGCTAAAACGCGCCGCGCTGAACCTCATGCCACGCTTTATATGCTCTGCTGCCAAAGGAACCTCCCCTAACAGCTCGCCTGATTCAGTCTTCCATAGCACTGCTTTATCATACTTACTGGCAGATAACGCTATGGTGCCGTCATCTGATACGGCCACCAATTGCACGTCGTCTTTATGGTCAATGCGAGTTAAGGGTTTTCCGCTGGCCAAATCCCACGCAATGGCTGAATAATCCTCTGAACCGGTCACCGCGATACGATTATCATCACTTAACGCTACACTTCTAACGCGGTTATTGTGGGTCAAGGTTCGTAAAATTCCGCCGCGCTTTATATCAAACAAAACTGCAGAATGGTCGCTAAGCCCAAGTAATGCAGCCGCGCCATCGCGACCAAGCGCAATAGACAAAATATCACCAGGCGCCGTCCAAAACCTAGGGGATTTGCCGGTGGCCACATCCCAAAGCGCAATGGTATGAACCTCTGCTGTTACTGCCCATTCATTGCTAGGGGCAAAGTCCGCAGCAACTAAGGTGGAATGGTTTTTATCCTTATGGCTCCAATTGTATAGGCGTTCGCCATCGCTCAGCCGCCAAAGACTGGCACCGTGATGAATAGAGCTCACCACCGCGTACTCGGCATTCGTACTGAGCGAGCCGGCATTCAAACCAATTGAAGCCACCTCTAACTGACTTACCGGGGCCATGGGTTTCTTACCACAAGCCACCAAGGTGCATAGGGCTAACCCTATCAACCAGCTATTAACTCCATACGCTTTGAATATCACACGAGCACCAAAGGTCTTAACCACTATCGCATACAAATTGCCACCGGCAACTTGAATTGAACACAGTACTGACCACCACTGTTTATTATTAACTAAGGGTAGTAGCTCGCATTTAACATGTAAAAAAGATTGGAAAAGTAGAGGGGTGAATTAACCATTCAAATACTGGCGTTGCCCCAAACTTCTTAGGGCAACGCGCGCGCAACTAGCTTTGTTTTCGGCCTTTTAAAAGCATACCAAAAGCCAAGAA
>CAYZQH010000335.1:0-3115 GCA_964480055.1 uncultured Cellvibrionaceae bacterium | reverse complement strand
CAATCACAAAAGAAAGGCTGATACCAAAAAGCACACCTAGGCCAGTGCCAATCACACCGATGGCCGTGCCCTGAACCATAAAAATGGCCATAATGGTCTTTGTTGAGGCCCCTTGAGTTCTTAAAATGGCGATATCAGATTCTTTTTCGACAACCACCATAATTAAAGTAGAGACAACGTTAAATGCAGCTATTGCCACCATTAAAAGCATCAATAACGCCACCAGCTTTTTAGACAGATGAATGGCATGATATAAATTGCCGTGGGTATTGATCCAGCTGGAGCCGTAATAGTCACCACCTAGCTGTAATAAGTTTTGCCACACCACCTCACGCGCATCAAATAAGTTGGCTAACTTCAAGCGAAGCCCACTGACCGAATCCGGCATGCCGCTTAAATTGGCCGCTTGATTGATATTCATCAACGCCAAAGTTTGATCTAGCTCTGTTTGGGTACTGATTAGGTCTACTACATTAAAATATTGGGCGCGAGGCGCGCCGCCGCTCACACTGGGAATCAACAATAATACTGATTGCCCGGGCGCCACCTTTAACTTTTTAGCAATACCCGCTCCCAGTAAAATGGCGTCATTGCCTTGCCGCAAGGAATCTAACTTCGCTTGCGGTACAAACTCTAATAACCGAGAAACACGTAGCTCTTGCTGTACGTTAATACCAAATACCGCCACTGGCTCGGCAATATTGGTTTTGGACACCAACCCATTGAGCTGGACAAACGGTACTGCAGCTACTATTTCATCTTGTTGCTCTAATTGTTTTTGAAGAGCGGGCCAATCGGTAATACCCTGGTGCTTATAAATTGCAGCTTGAGGCACCAGAGATAATATTTTTTCTCTTAGTTCTTTATCAAAGCCATTCATAATGGACAGCACGGCCAACAGCAGCCCAACACCCACTATCAACCCTAATATTGATACGCGCGACAAAAACGCCACCAATTGCGTGCGCGCACGCGTACCGGTATACCTAAGCCCTATTAGTACTGGCAGTTTCATTCGCTAATGGCTGCCTCTGGCATACGAAGGTGTAAATCACCCTGGCTCAACTCATAAATTGCATCCATTTGCGCGGCAAAATGTTCGTCGTGCGTTACCACCACAAAAGCGGTATCCATGCTTTGACTGAGCTCTGCCATTAAATTTTGAATGGCCATGGCGTTTTTACCATCTAGATTACCCGTGGGCTCATCCATTAAAACGCAATCTGGGTTATTTGCCAGTGCACGCGCAATGGCCACCCGCTGACGCTCGCCACCAGATAGCTCAGAGGGTTTATGGGACAACCGCTCTTGCAAACCTACACGCGCTAATAAATTACTGGCCTTTTCTAATGCGGCTTGCTTTGGGTTTTTGGCTATTAATAAAGGCATGGCAACGTTCTCTACTGCTGAAAACTCGCCTAACAAATGATGAAATTGGTACACAAACCCTAAATGCGAGTTACGAATCTTGCCGCGTTGATTGTCACTCAATTTTGAAAACTGTTTACCCACAATTTGTACTTCACCGCTATCGGGTTTGTCCAAGCCTCCAAGCACATTCAACAACGTAGACTTACCAGAGCCTGAGGCGCCAACAATGGCAATATGTTGCCCGGCTTTTACGTTCAGGTTTAAGTTGTTTAAAACTTCTAACTTGTGCGGCCCTTGCCGGTAACTCTTAGTAATATTTTCACACTGTAATACGATGGTCATTTAAAAGTCCTGATAGGGCTTACCCCAAGAAAACAATCACAACGAACGTCAACCGACTGTGATCACCTGCCGCTAGACGTTGTAACGCAGCGCTTCGGCTGGCGTGATTTGTGATGCCTTGTAGGCGGGATAACTGGTTGCAAGCACACTGACCGTTAATGCCCCTGTGCATACCCAAAATACGTCTGACCAAAGCAATCGACTGGGCATAATGCTTACAAAATAGACTGTAGGGTCAAATATTTGCGCCGCCAATACCTGCTCAACCCACGCCACTAAATATGGTAGATTCACGGCGATAAGCACGCCAAGCAACGCGCCGATAAAAACCCCCACCACACCAATAGTAACGCCTTGCACCATAAACACCTTAACAATGCCATTGGCCGGCAGCCCCATAGTACGCAAGACTGCAATGTCAGAGCGTTTTTCTGCAATCATCATAATCAAGCTGGTAATGATGTTAAATGCGGCCACGGCAATGATGATCCCCAGCATGACGCCTACCATGGTTTTTTCCATTTTTATGGCTTGAAACAGCGTACCCTGTGTTTGACTCCAATCTTTTACATCATACTTAGGCACTGAGCGGGGTGGGGCTGTTACGGTTGCGGGGCCGTTTAATTGCAACGCCACCTTTTGTATATCCTTTGGTGCCGCGTACATATCTTTAAACCGCAAACGCAGGCCATCCACTGCGCTGCCGCGCCTAAATAAAGTTTGCGCATCTTTGATATGAATAAGCGCGAGCGCTTGATCCACTTGCGCGCCCACTTCAAATACGCCTGCAACAGTAAAGCGCTTGGACCGCGGGAAAACCCCCGCCGGAGTCACACTTAAGGAAGGCAACGTTAGGCTAACCTTGTCGCCCACGGTAACTCTTAGGTAGCGAGCCAATAAACTGCCTAGCACCACGTTATATTGACCCGGTTGCAATGCCGTATCCATCTGCCCAAATAGCATAAACTGGTGAACATCCGACACATTCACTTCAGTTGTTGGGTCTATCCCCTCCACTTGAACACCTTTTACGCGCTCGCTGAAGGTCATTAAGCCGTGCCCACTGACCACTGGCGCAGCACCGAGTAACTCCGGTACTTGGGCTATTTGATTCTGAAGGGCTTGCCAATCCTTAATGGGGGTAAGCCCTGTCACGTGGCCATGGGGTACAACGCGAAGAATGCGCGCCTTAAGCTCTTGATCAAAGCCATTCATCACAGAAAGTACCACCACCAGTGCCAACACACCTAACGCCATACCTGCAAACGCAAAAATGCTAACAAAGGAGATAAACGAGTTGCGGCGCTTTGCGCGGATATAACGCAAGCCAATTAAGATGGGTACAGACTGGATCATGGCAGGCATTAGACCGAATAAACCAGGCAGGCACAAGCTTTAGATA
>CAYZQH010000334.1:0-3126 GCA_964480055.1 uncultured Cellvibrionaceae bacterium | reverse complement strand
CCCATTCTTAAGCTCCCGATTTTTTAAAGGCCTTAAAGGGGTAACCTTCCCCATAAAGCGCCCATTTGTAAAACTCTATATAGTTCAGGCGTAATCCATGAACTACGCCACTGACAATACCTAAAAGTAAATTCAAACAATGCCCAACCACTAAAATCAGTATGCCAAATAGCAATCCAAAGCCGCTGTCTGAGCTAAACGCATCTTTGGCCAAACCATTGAACGTCAGCGCTAAAGAAGCCGAAGCAAGCCCCAACGCGAACAGTCTTAAGTAAGACAACACGTCGCCAAACATATTGGTGATATTGGTTAATGCTTGAAGCCCACCTAAAAATCGAAACAACAAGGCTTTGGCAGAATCTATTTTTTGATTACTGCCACCGGCAAATACCACAAGCAAACCCACTATCAATAGACTAAGGCCCAGAGTAGAATCACCCGCAGATAGGCCTAATAGCGATGCACCCGCCAACACAATCACCCAACCCAAATGCAGTAGCGCCCGAGTAGACCCCCACGCTAATTTAATTTGAACCACGTTAGCTATGAACAAATGAAGCACACCACAAGCCATAGACAACGTCATCATGCTGTTAAAATCATTCACATCAAGCAGGTGCCCGTAGGCCAGAATGCTGGTTTGATTTGGCGCCACGCCAAAATAAGACCCCACCAACACACCCCATATCAACGACACACCCGAGACTGTAGCCAATAAAGGGCGCAGTAACTTTCCTGTTTGACTTTTGCCCATTTTTAACCAGAAACAGGATAAAAATCCGATTAAAATCAACGCATAACCGGCGTCAGATAAAATCATGGCAAAAAATAATGAGAAGGACAGAAACACCATCAAAGAAGGATCCCAACTGCCGTAAGACGGCGTTTGATAAAACCCAACCAACAGTTCTCCGCCTTTAATGGCACTTGGGTTATCCATTAAGGTTGGCGGTTGGTCTTGCGCTACAACCTCGTCAACAACAAGCGCTATCACATTGGCGTCACAATATTGCGTGAGTGCTTGGATATGTTTCTCTGGGTACCATCCACAAATGACAAAAACTTTTGTTATGTCTAAGCTGAGTGACTCGGCAACCTTGAGTGCACTGGTATCGGCAGCTTGGTGTTTGTACCGATTTAACTGATCTAAATACCGGGTTAGGCCTTGCCGATCTACCTCTACATCCTCTAGGGCAATTTCGGTTTCAAAAAGTGCCTTTTTAACAGCCTCCAAAGATTTTGAGCCGGTATGAATACGAGCCACCGGCAATAGGTGTTCGTGTGGCTCCTCGGGTGCAATCACTACCACCCAATGCTGGTGTGAATCACTGTGAACAATATGCCAGGGCAATTTTAATTCCGCTAAGGCTTTTTTTTGTCTACGGGGCAGAATATAAAACCACAATTTGAAACCGGCCAATGTACTGCCTGGCGGCAAATGAAAATTACCCCAAGGCGTAAGCGATTGAATACGATCATTCAAGCGGTCGCGCTTGTCCAATAAATCCCGTTTGCGCTTCTGATTTTTTAGAATTTGGTCTATCAGAGTTTTTAGATCCAGTTCACCCAAGGTTTTGATTTGTTTTCGTTTGAAGGGACTTTGCTCAAGATAATTGATGGCTTTTTTTAATTGGCCACTTAATGAATGCGCACTGTGTTGCCGTGCACTTTCGGCTTGATTAAGGCCTTCCTTTGGAACGGCAACATCCATTAGGTGTATTTTACCAATAGACTGAAGCTCTTCAAGAATTTTAGTTTTTTGTGATCGCTCGCCAATCAACGAGACTTTCTTAAGCGCTTGAATGCTCATTCGCTCATTACCACTTTTTTACGTTTGGCAAGCTTTGATCGAACCACCGCTGCCCGTTCGTTGTCACCAAGAAAAATGCTTATTTTCCTCATATTGGCTTTTACTTCAGGAATCAAGACCTCCCCTACTAAATTGACTCGCTGGGCGGCCTTTCTAGCAGCTTGGTGCAAAATATCACAACGTTGTTTTTGAATTTGTAAAGTAATATGTAGCTCGCACGCTTGTTTTAGCCTTTCAACATACACATCCACCCAGTGGGGTTTGGTTAAATACCCGTATGGCTTAACCTCAATGTCAATACTATCAACTTTTGGCAGTGCCACACCCACTATATTTTCACTCACTATGCTTGATGCTTTAACCGATACCATTCGCTCTAGGGCAATCTCGTCATTACTCAACATCTGTAAAGTTTCGCCACTTTGGTGCATATGAAGGTCATACGTATTCTGTAGCTTTTGCAATTTTTGGTCGGCTTTGTTTTTTTCAACAATCAACTGCTTACGTTTAAGCTCTAGAGACGGCAGGTATCGCTCATAGTTATCGAGTTTTTTTTGTTCCTTTAAATATGTAGATTTACTAAGCGTTAACTGCGTCATTGGGGTAATACTTATCAATTAACTCTTGCTTCATTAAAAGCTCTTCGGGCTTGAAACACTCGGCCAAGGTCTGCCAAGATAAATCTAATGCTGCTTCTAAACCAATATCTGCATTAATATCCATAAAGTGTTGTTTAAATAGGGCTCCAAATTTTAAAACTCGCTGATCAAACTCAGACAATTCAAAGGCCATGGCCTGTTTTTGTGCTGCATCTTTGGCAGAAGCATAAAAACGAATCATGGTGTTCATTATTTGGCTGTGGTCGTCACGGGTTAACTTTCCTATTACGTGTTGCTTTAACCGTGAAAGTGACCCAAAAGGGTCGAGTACACCATTGTGCAGATAAAATTGACCTTCCGTAATGTAACCTGTGTTATCTGGCACCGGGTGAGTTACATCGTCCCCTGGCATTGTTGTTACCGTTAAAATGGTAACCGACCCGCCTTTTTGATAATCCGCCGCCTTTTCATAACGGCGCGCTAGCTGAGAATATAAATCCCCCATGTAACCGCGGTTTGAAGGGATATTCTCCATGGCGATACCGACTTCTTTCATGGCATCGGCATAAGCGGTCATATCCGTTAGCAGCACCAAAACTCTTTTGCCCTCTTCCACGGCAAATTTTTCTGCAACGGCTAAGCACATATCTGGCACCATTAAACGCTCAACTACAGGGTCTGAGGCCAAATTCACATACATTACCGTGCGCGCAAATA
>CAYZQH010000333.1:0-3156 GCA_964480055.1 uncultured Cellvibrionaceae bacterium | reverse complement strand
GCTTTATGTGTAGAAGTGCGTGAAGGGCGCTTAACTATTTTTATGCCGCCAGTGAAGCGCTTAGAAGATTATCTGGATTTATTAAGTGTAATAGAAAAAACTGCGGATGACTTGGCACTCAAGGTGCGTATTGAAGGCTATAACCCACCGCGTGACCATCGTTTGACGTTACTCAGTGTGACACCTGACCCAGGTGTGATTGAAGTGAATGTACAGCCGGCAAAAACTTGGAAAACGCTCGTTGAGAATGTGAATGTTTTGTATGAGACCGCAAGGCTATGCCGCTTAGGTACGGAAAAATTTATGCTTGACGGGCGTCATACAGGCACAGGTGGTGGTAACCACTTAACCTTAGGGGGTGAAACAGCTGCGGATAGTCCAATGTTGAGGCGGCCCGATGTGCTGCGCAGCTTAATCACTTACTGGCAAAATCACCCATCCCTATCATATTTATTCTCAGGAGCATTTATTGGCCCAACTAGCCAAGCGCCACGCGTAGATGAAGCGCGTGATGATAATTTGTATGAACTATCAATTGCCTTTCAGCAAATGGCGAAAGAATTACCATTAGGTAAAGAAAGTAAACAACCGTGGTTGGTAGACCGCTTGCTTCGAAATCTATTAGTTGATTTGACTGGGAATACACATCGCGCTGAGTTTTCAATTGATAAGCTGTATTCACCAGACGGGCCAACAGGGCGGTTAGGATTAGTCGAGTTTCGGGCGTTTGAAATGCCGCCGCATGCGCAAATGAGCCTGTTGCAGAGTTTATTGGTGCGCGCGTTGGTCGCGCGTTTTTGGGAAACGCCTTATCAAGGTAAGTTGGTGCACTGGGGTACAGAGCTCCATGACCGTTGGATGTTGCCACAATTTGTGGCACAGGATATTGCCGATGTTGTAGATGATTTGCGTAGTGCTGGTTATGCCTTTGAGAAAGCGTGGTTTGATCCATTTGTAGAGTTTCGTTTTCCACGGTTCGGTACCGTTGCATATCAGGGTGTTGAACTTGAGCTACGTCAAGCGATTGAGCCTTGGCATGTGCTGGGTGAGGAGATGGCAGGCAGCGGCACTGCACGCTATGTGGATTCGTCGGTTGAGCGTATGCAATTGCGGGTAAGAGGCCTAACAGAAGGGCGTCATGCAGTGACTTGTAACGGGCGTCAGTTGCCACTGCAGTCAACTGGCACCACTGGGGAGTATGTTGCGGGGGTTCGCTTTAGAGCATGGAGTCCTTGGTCTGCCTTACACCCAACTATCGACGAGCAAGCACCACTAGTATTTGATCTTGTTGACACTTGGTCGAATAAATCATTGGGTGGATGTACCTATCATGTGTCACATCCCGGTGGGCGGAACTATAGTACATTTCCAGTGAATGCAAATGAGGCAGAAGCGAGGCGGTTTGCTCGGTTCTGGGACCATGGGCATACACCAGGAAAAGTGAAGGTTGAAAATGAACCGCGCAATCCATGTTATCCGTTTACGCTAGACCTGAGGTGGCAGGTCAATTAAACTAAGCCCAATTAGTTAATTCGATAAATTCCATGTTGCAATCAATGCTTAATCAGCTGGCGCTGGGTGATCATTACCATGAACTGCTGGATGAAACAGGCCAGCCACGCGCGCACTGGCAACCTTTTATCCAGAGTCTTTTGGCGTTAAGTCCTGAACAACTCCGTAAACGGATGGAGTCTGTTCAACGGCAAGTGCAGGATAATGGGGTCACTTATAATGTGTATGCAGATACGCATGGTTTACAGCGCCCGTGGGATCTAGATGTGTTGCCATTAATGCTGCCGCAGGATGAGTGGCAGCATATTGCGGCCTCTGTCGCGCAGCGTGCGACTTTACTGAATCAGGTTTTGCTAGATATCTATGGCGAGCAGCAGTTACTCAAAACAGGCCAGCTGCCATCAGCGTTGGTCTATGGGCATGATGGCTTTTTACGCGACTGTGTTGGAATGTCGCATTATGACAATGTTGCGCTACATAGCTTTGCAGTAGATATTGCACGCGCGCCTAATGGACAATGGTGGGTGCTTTCTGATCGGACCCAGGCGCCTACTGGTGCTGGTTATGCACTGGAAAATCGCACCATTGTTGCTAGTGCTTTTCCAAGACTATTTCGTGAATTGAATGTTGAACGGTTGAGTGGCTTTTTTGCTAGTATGCGCGATAGTTTGACGCACTGGGGTCGACGTGTTGCACAAACCCAGTTAGCATCTGTGCCTAATATCACCCCGTTGAGTGATGGTGAATCGCCGCTTGTCGTGATTCTCACACCAGGTCCTTACAATGAAACTTATCATGAGCAATCATTTTTAGCTGGCTATTTAGGCTATCCATTGGTACAGGGGAATGATTTAACGGTACGGAACGGTGTTGTTTGGCTTAAAACCATTGAAGGGTTAAAACCTGTACATGTAATTTTGCGGCGTATTGATGATGATTACTGTGACCCGTTGGAATTTAATGCAGCTTCATTGTTGGGAGTTGCAGGATTAGCAGAGTCTGCACGGCGAGGCAATGTGGTGGTAGCCAATGCTTTAGGTGCTAACCTATTACAATCTGGCGCTTTGATGGGCTTTTTGCCTAAATTGTGTGAGTCGATGTTAAATGAAACATTGCGAATGCCCTCTGTCGCAACGTGGTGGTGTGGTGAGCCTACAGCGATGAGCTATGTTAGCGAGAATCTTGAGCATTTAGTAATTAAACCTGCCTACGCGCAAACACAAAGTCGGCCCATTTTTGGCGAAGACTTAAACGCTGCAGAAAAGGCTGATTTAATCAAAATGTTGCAAGCAAATCCGCAGCAGTATATCGCGCAAGAACAGGTGGCGATTTCACAAGCACCTACTTTAATTCCGCAAGAAGGGGTGCAGCAACCAGCCGCCAGCGTACAGTCACGGGCCGTGAGTTTGCGCGTGTATGCGTTTGCTACTCCTAATGGTTATGCGATTATGCCAGGTGGATTAGCGCGCGTAGCGAGTACACAGGATAGTCGCGTCGTGACCATGCAACGTGGTGGAACAAGTAAAGATGTCTGGGTGCGCTCGCCTTATGTTCAGCCGCCGTTCAGCTTGATGAGTCAAACCAATACCAGTGAAGATCTGGTCCATGAAAATACGCTGTTATCCAGCCGCATGGCAGAGAATT
>CAYZQH010000332.1:0-3220 GCA_964480055.1 uncultured Cellvibrionaceae bacterium | reverse complement strand
ATCAGTGATATGACGGTTTTTGAGAATGTTGCATTGCCCCTGACCTACAGAAAAGACTTAAACCAAAAACAAATTGCCGAAATGGTCAATTTGGCGTTGGCCCGTGTCAACATGCAGCACCGTTTAAAGCACTACCCGGCGCAACTATCCGGTGGGCAACAGCAGCGGGTGGCCATTGCCAGAGCCATTGCCGGTAATGGGTCATTAATATTGGCCGATGAACCAACAGGTAACCTAGATTCACAAAACGCACAAGATGTTATGAATATTTTGGATGAGCTGCATGCCAATGGCGCCACTATCTGTATGGTAACCCATGACCCACGCTCTGCCGAACGCGCGCAAAGAACCATTCAGATATCCGACGGCAAAATTGTTACAGACCAAAACAATACCGCCAACCACACATCAGAATTAAGTGCTAGCGCATGAATATTTTATTTGAACTTAAATATACCTTTCGCAAACTCTTTAACACCCCAGGGTTTACCGCACTGACCATTGCGGTTATGACCCTAGGGCTTGGCGTTTCTATTTTTATTTTATCCTTTGTGCATATTAACCTTTATAAACCACTGCCGTACCAAAATAGTGAGGCCATGGTAAAAATTGGACGCATTGCGGATAAAAAATTTTTTAACCCATTGCTACACGACTTTCAGACTATATCCGAACAAAACACCAGTTTCAGTTTGGTCAGTGCATTTTATTCGTCAACCTTTGTTGTACACGATGGCACCCAATCTATGCGCCTACAAGGCATTAATGGCAGCGAAGGTTTTTTTGATTACACAAAAGTAGAACCTTTAATAGGTAGAACTTTTACTGCCGAGGACCATCAAGAAGGAGCGCAACCCGTTATGGTACTTAGCCATAAACTTTGGCAAGACTTTTTTGCAGGCGATGCCAACGTTGTGGGCCAAGTTATAACCGTTAACCGCAGGCAGATGGAAGTGATTGGCGTAATGCCCAAAAATTATTTGTTTCCATTTTCTAACCCTTTGTGGGTGCCCATTCAAACCAACATCAACAAGCTAAGTATTGAAGATTCAAAAGGCGTTCACCTCGTGGCACGCCTGAAACCTGGTATCAGTGTTGAGCAGGCTCAAGTAGAGCTCAACACAATCGTATCCAATAACCCAGAGTTAAAAACCAACTCAAAGCAAGAGCTGGAGTTTTACGTCAATACCTACAAATTATTTTTTATGCACAATGCCGCCAATATGTTTTATATGCTTTTGATGGCTGGGTTATTTGTACTGGCATTGTGCTGTATTAATGTGGGTAATTTACTGTTAGCTCGGTCTATATCGCGCTCTAAGGAGATAGCTGTGCGGCTTGCATTGGGCGCAACCAAAGCACGATTGATTAGAGAAATACTCTTAGAAAGTGTCGTTATTTGTGTGGCCGGGGGTATTCTAGCCACCTTGCTGGCAGGTTTTAGCCTAGAGATGGTAGAGGCATTTTTTACCAGTCGAATTCGCAATATGCCCATTTGGGTAGAGCTTTACTTAAGCGCACACCATATTCTACTGATCATTGCCTCCGTCTTCCTTGCCATTATATTAACTGGCTTAATCCCCGCCTTTAGAAGCACTCAGGGTAATTTTAATGATGTATTGAAAGACTCTTCAAAGACGTCTTTGGGGCGCTCTGCAGGGAAATTCAGCAAAGTCTTAGTCACGCTAGAGGTTGCGCTTTCTTGCACTATATTAATTGTTACTGGGGTGTTATTCGTACTCATTGGGCAAGCTTTGAACAAAGGCTATGGCATTGATACCAATAATTATTTGGTGGCGCGCGTTAGCCCACAAAACGAATTTTATCCCAAAGAAATAGATTTGGTCACTTACTTCAATCAACTGAATCAATCCATCAAAACCATTCCTGGGATAAAATCAGCCACGCTAATTTCCCGATCACCCGCTGATAATCAAGCACATTCTTCGGGCTTTGCGCCTGAGGGCCAGGAATTCCCAGATTTTAAATTTCCCACAGCTTTTTTTTATAAAGTATTCCCAAAGACGTTAGACGTGTTGGGCATACCCGTTTTGGAAGGGCGCAGTTTTAACACACACGATAAATTTGGCAGCCAAGCCGTGGCCATTGTATCTGAAGCGTTCGCAAAGCAACTATGGCCAAATGAATCTGCTGTTGGTAAACGCATACGCAGAATAGACAATCAATCAGGCGATGCCAAAGCTTGGCGTACCGTGGTTGGCGTGGTGCCAGAAGTTTCACACGGCAATTTATTAACCAGCGACCCACAACCCAAATTGTATATTCCAGCCAATCAGTCGCCCGGCGGCACTATGGATATTTTGCTCAAAACACCGGACGATCCCCATGAATATATTGATGCATTAAGGGCGGCCGCGGCAAGAGTGGATTCACTCACGCCAATTTATCGCACTTACACCATGAACTTTTTGGTGCGAGAGAGTGATACCTTTTTTGTATTCATTAAGCGTATTTTTGAAATATTCTCTGTAGTTGCTTTAATTATGGCTGCCACCGGGATCTATGCGGTAACGTCTAACCAAATAGAAAAGCGCACCCAAGAGCTAGGCATTCGGCGCGCACTGGGCGCCAACAAGAAAAACATTTTTGCCATGCTGTTAAAACAGAATGTACTGCACTTAGCCGCTGGCTTTTTAGTGGGCATGCCACTGGGGTGGCTTATGAGTAAACAATTTGTGAGCATTCTTGGGGCTAGCTCCTCACTGTATGCTCTTACCTATATAGTTGTACCCTGTGTCATAGCCGCCATTGTGTTTTTTGCAACGATTATACCGGGCAAACGCGCATTACGGTTACAACCGGCCACCGCCTTGCATTACGAATAATAAAACACAAACCCTTTTAGCCTGCGGCACGTTAAGCGCAGTTTTTTAACGTGCCCTTTTTTGGAACCTGGCTTATGAACGCCTTATTTGATATTCAATACACCCTACGTAAGTTATTCAATACCCCTGGCTTTACGGCCATAACCATTGCTGTAATGGCCGTTGGCTTGGGTATTTCTATTTATATTATCTCTGTAGTCAATACGCTTCGCTTTGCACCTCTGGATTTTGAAGACGGCAGTAGTTTAATACGCATTGGTCGTATGGTAGACGGGCGACAAAGTCCTACGTTGCTACATGATTACCACGCTATATTGGAGGAAAGTAAGAGTTACGACCTGCTCACCGGCTATCAACCCTCAGGGACCGTGGTT
>CAYZQH010000331.1:0-3244 GCA_964480055.1 uncultured Cellvibrionaceae bacterium | reverse complement strand
TTTAATGATGCAATTGGTCGTTGAAGATGTAGACGCTGCTATGGCGGCGGTTAAGGCAATAGAGCACGTGGAGGTAAAACACTCTGACATATCGCAAGAGCGTTGGGGTAAAGTGTTTTATGTGTACGGGCCAGCAGGTGAGCAATGGCACATCACACAATTGGAGTCAGCTTAAAAGTGCTACCAGTTGCGCGGTGTACCAAACATTTGAGTCCAATAATATCGGTAGTAGGTATCCTTATTATAGCCATACGCAGAACCAAACTCGGTGTAGTTGTCGGACATGATGTTTTCACAGTGCCCCGGGCTTTTAAGTAACCCATCTACGGCTTCTTGGGCGGTTGGGTAGCCGGCGGCTAAATTTTCTCCTATTGCGCCCCAAATATAACCGGCCCGGGTGGCCCGTTGGGATGCGTCACTTTGGTCAGAGCCTTCGTGGGCAAAAAAGTTGTTGGTGACCATGTCGTTATTGTGGGTGGCTGCAACGGTTTGTAGGGTGCAATTCCAGGCAAGCTTAATCACTGCGGGTAAGAGCTGTCCATCGTCTATGCAAACTCGTGCGGACGAACGCGCGTTATTGACTGCCGCGAGCATAGCAATATCTCGGTCGGACATGCACTGGTCTAACACCGTCTGAGACGTTGTATAAACATCTTTGGCGGTATGAAACGACCACTCGCCCCCTGCATATAACTCCCCTTCATCGGACATTAACCCTTTGGCCACTTTAACGGTGTATTGAGTGCTCGGTGTTAATAGACTCTTTGGGGTTAAAGATAGGGACGAACCGTTGAGCAGGACGGAGCCTGCAACGCGTGTATTGCCACGCCACAAGGAAATAATATCGGGGTTGCTGATACCACCGATGATGGGGCGATTAAAACCAGCCTCTATTCGGGTCACCAATGCTATGCGTGTGTCATTGGGTTGAGGGTGCTGGCCGGTGATAAAAAAAGTGACCGCAGGGGCGAGGGTTGAGGCGGGCGCTTGCTGTGTGGGTTGTTCTGCGGGTAACTGTGCCTGGCTATTCGTTTTGGGCTCTGATGAGGGTTGCTCGTGCTGTGTTGCAGTATTGGTAGTCTCAGCGGGGGCGCTACTCGAGGGCTTTCCACAGCCATGTAGGGTAGTTAGTAAGAGCCAAAATAAAACGCATGAGGTTAAGCGGGGCATAGGTAAGCCGTTATATTGTTTTGCCACTGGTTTTTTCGCTTGGGTATTGAGCATGTACTCCTTCAAGCCACAGGCCACGCGATAATCTACCGCCCCAGTGTAATCAGGTTGGTGGCCCAATGGCGGGGGGCAGGTCACATGCGGGGTGTGAACCGGCTGGTGCTTTTAAAGGTTTGTTGTGGGTAGGCCAGGGAATATAGGGGTAAAAAGATGCGCGTATAGGTTGTTAACTACCAACAACACATTGCAAGTTTTAATTGATGGAAGGGGCGGGGGAAACAATCTGATCATTGCGGCTAATTTCTATTTCTGCAGTAAAACAACTGCCCTCGCCCAATGTGCTTTTGACACTTAAGCGGCCGTTCATAGCCTCACATAATTTTTTACAAATTGCCAAACCTAACCCCGTTCCACCATAGTGACGTGTGGTAGAGGCGTCTACCTGGGTGAATGCTTCAAATAAATTAGATTGTTGAGCTAGGTCGATGCCAATGCCAGTATCTATTACATCAAAGCATAGGCGTATAAATTGTTCATGCTGCGGGCGACCCGATGGCTTTTGGTATATTTTTAGTTTAACCAAGCCTTTGTCTTCAGTAAACTTTATGGCGTTAGAACAAAGGTTAAGTAGAATTTGATTAATTCGCACTGAATCACCAGATAAATGCGCGCAAATTTTTGGTGATATTTCAACACTAAATTGTATGTCTTTTTCTTCGAATGCCGGCTTTAACGCGTGTTCAAGTTGGTCTGCAATTGCGTATATTGATATGGGGCTGTTTTCCAGTTGTAGCTCGCCTGCGTCCACCTTAGAAAAATCTAAAATATCATTGATGATGGCCATTAGGTGGTCAGCACTACTCTGAATAGTTCTGACAAATTTATTTTGTTTATCGGTCAGAGCAGTTTTAGCCAGAAGCCCGGTCATACCAATAACGCCGTTCATCGGGGTGCGAATTTCGTGGCTCATGTTTGCCAAAAATTGGGATTTGGCCTTTTCCGCCGACAGGGCATGCGCAACTGCGCTTTCTAAAGATTCGTTTTGAGTTGTGAGGTCTTTGGTTTTTTGATCGACTAATGCAGATAATTGCACTGACTTGAGCAGGGTGGTGCGTACAGAAAAGGCTACGAGTACTGAGATTAAAAGTGTTGCAATGGCTAGCACTATTAAAAGCGGGTTTTTGTAGGGTTCTATAGGCCTTAATGGCACAATGGTTAATGTCCACCGCTGATTAAGTAACGAAAATTCGTGAGTATGCTTAATGACGTTATTTTTGGTGCACTGCGGCTTGACTTTGTTTTCTGGGTAAGCGTAATAAATACCTAAATCATCCGTTAAGCAGTACCTAAAGTGACTGCGGTTAAATTCTGACAAAGATTGTAAGAACACGTTTTTTAGCTTGTTACCCGATACCAAATACCCAGTAATATTATGGTGATCCCCACTGTGATGCGTAATGGGGTGAGTAATAAAAAAATGAATATCCGTTACTGCTGGGATAGCATTGGAGATGGCGCTAGCATGCGGGGTTTTGTGGTTGTAAACCCAGTCAATATTTTTGTAGACAGAACGGTGGCGGCCAACATTACGACCATAAAAATTTGGTACGGAACTTAATGGGTAAGTATATCCGACGGCATTGATCACGGTGGTGGCTTGAGCCAGGGCCATGGGTGTGAGCGTTGTATAGTTGTAATCAAAAAAATAAAAATTTTTAAATGTAGGGTGCGGATTGTTACGGATGTTACGCTCTACAGTGGGCCATTGCTCAGAATTTGCCCGAACAATCCAGCTCATGATTCTGTTGTCGGGTGGGTCATTGTTAAACACTAAATTACTAAATGCCACAAACTCCTCATAGGTGACCCATTCGGAGGTGCTAAAGTAATGTGCAATTGAGGCCACTTGAATATTGCGCTGCTTAAACCCCAGCTCTAGGTCCCCACCAATTCGTGCTGCTTGTTCGCTAAGTAACTCCCGTTGTTTGGTTTGTTCGTAGGATGCCAGGGTTAAAAATAACCCGATTGCAATTAACCCTCCTAATAAAAGGATACTTAAAAACCAAGCATTGGC
>CAYZQH010000330.1:0-3245 GCA_964480055.1 uncultured Cellvibrionaceae bacterium | reverse complement strand
GAAGGAAATTAAAAGGAGAATGGCGGTGGACTCAGCTTTATAAAGCTCCAATTTTAATACAAAGGTGGCTGGACTCACCGGATACGATAGGTGAGATCGAGTATGAAACAGTGTTGGCGATTATAGAGGTCTGGCGTAAGCGCCTACACGACATCAGTTGGTTCATGCGTTGTGTAAACGAAACCATTGCCCGAATGGCAAACAACGAAGAGAGCGTTAAAGGTAAATCAAGGGGTCGAATATTTAGAAGAAAAATTTGGAGATAACAACCTGAACCTGGAATTAAAACAAAATTGTAAACTACACATTACTTGAGTCTGTTTTATGACAAAAACACAGATTTAGATGCCAAAATATAAGATTAGCAACGCGAATACACTAAAATCACTAACGGATAAAAGCCGAGACACCCTACCTACGTCACACTTTATACGAAGTACGACACCCATAAGCAAAGCTACTCAACAGATAACCCAATCAACCCTCGTTCGATTCTGTAAACGCCTTTAATGCCGCCAAGCGGTTATCCCACTGGCTTTCTATAGCACTAATAAAAGTTTTTGCGGCCATTAACGATGTTGCATCCAAAACAACTTCTGTTTCACGTCCATGAGGTTTTAACTGAATAACCTTGGCCTCTACCAATACTTGCATTTGCTTGCGTGCGCCTTGCCGGCTCATGCCTAAATCTTTAGAGAGCGCACCAACAGTATAAGTGGAGCCATTTGCAAGCCGGCGCACAATTTCTAAGCGCGCCGGGTCACCTAAGGCTTTAAATATTTGAGCTACTGACATGTTGTCTTCGGTATATTTTCAGATAAAGACGCATCAAAATACGCCGCCAAGCGCCCCAGCATATAATCCCAGCCACCGGAGTTTTGCGCAAAAGATTGCTCTATAATTTCAGCAGGTAAACCGGTAAAACCAGATTCCTTTAAGGTAACTGTGCATGCGCCATTTTCTTCTTCAATATTAAACTCTACCAGGGTATTTGCCACACTGTTTAAATCCCCTAAAAAGTGATTACCACCAGGCACCCAACGATAAGCAAAGTATTCGTAAGGTTTAGCCCCCACTATGAGTACTTGGTTTTTGCCG
Source organism: uncultured Cellvibrionaceae bacterium (assembly GCA_964480055.1). Classification (GTDB taxonomy): domain Bacteria; phylum Pseudomonadota; class Gammaproteobacteria; order Pseudomonadales; family Cellvibrionaceae; genus CAYZQH01. Next base: position 2,147 of record CAYZQH010000330.1, on the reverse strand, counting down.
TGCTCGCCAAAACTGAAAACGGGGCTTGCACCTACCTCGTAATCCCCTTCTATTGCATCTGGAAACCAACAAATCACCTGCGCTGGGTCTGCTATGGCTTGGTATATTCGCTCCTTAGGGGCATTAATGGAGATGGTACGTTCGATGGTGTCTTGCATGACGTCCTCCTATACATGAATCATTAGAAAATGGATAACCGCAACCAGTAAAGCACAGCCTCAGCCATTAGGCAACTAAATGGTTGCATTTTATTCTATGCTGATTCAGAGCGCTTCAAAACACCAGCACAAATATAAAACAGATATTATTTATCGAATTACGATAAATAATCATTGCTTTGAATTATTTATAGGGCTATATTGATTTAACACTCACCAACTGGGGTAAGCGAATGAAGTACTTAGGCGAGAAGTCAGCATCTACCGTGCTGAGTAAATTGTTTGGGGGTCTTTGGTATTGTTTAATTTTAGTGGCCAGCCTTTTTGTGCTTGCAATTGGCCTAAGCATTTTTCAGCCAAGCTTTACACCCGATATTGCCGTGCTTAGCAAACCACTAGAAAAACTGCAGGCAATGAGTACATGGCAACTTATATTTATTACCGCTTATATCTGCGTTAATTTTTTTCTCCTACTGACCATTTTAAAGAAGGCACGTCAGTTATTTACCAATTTCAAAAACAATATTGTATTTGAGCAAAATAACGTTACCTGCATTTCAAGTATCGCAAAATTAACAGCTCTTTATGCTGTTATTACCTTTAGCCTTAGCACCCTATTCACCAGTTTAATTCTTTTGGTGCTGTGCGAAATATTTAAAAACGGTACGGCCCTACAAGAAGAGCACAACTACACAGTCTAGGGATTACCTATGAGTATTATTTTTAGATTAGACCGCGTAATGGCGGATAGAAAAATGTCATTAAACGAGCTGGCAAAACGCGTACAGCTAACCAATACCAATTTATCCATACTTAAAACTGGCAAGGCAAAAGCTTTACGCATAGCCACACTAGAGGCCATCTGCCGAGAACTTAATTGCCAACCGGGTGATTTATTGGAGTACGAGCCCACACCACTAGACGAATCAGAAGACAAGGTGTAACCCCTAGGAGAAAATATGGAAGCCAAATTGACACAGTCAAAGTTACGAACTTATTCCCTGTATTTAGGTATAAGCTATCTTACTTACACGATATTAGGGTTAATCAATAGTTTTTTACTGAAGCCAGGCACCCACAGTACGGATACATTCGCAAATACCGCAGAGCAATTTCGGCTTGCTCAAGGCGTGGATGTACTGATGTTCTGCTTCACAATAGCCGCTGCCTGGGCAGCGTACTTAGCCACAAAACACATACATAAAGACACCGCTTTATTAGCATTGCTGTTCCGCTTTGGTGAAGGGTTATTAGGTTGCGTGGCGACAATGGTTGTATTAATGCCACTTATTTTATTGGAAGCTCATCGAACATGGCCTGCATTTAATGTTGATCAATTACAGACATTAGCGGATTTATTTATAAAGCTCAGTAATACTATGTGGCATATTCTTTTTGTATTAATGGGTATTGGTACATTTTTATTCATGTACTTGTTCTATAAGGCGCGATACATTCCAATTTGGTTATCCAGCTGGGGAATGTTCACTTATTTATCCATGATGTTATACGGCTTTATAAAAATTGTTTTTGCCACCCCACCGAGTACACTTAAGCTATTTATGTACCCTGGCGCATTATTTGAATTTACATTTGCCTGTTGGCTTTTAATTAAAGGGCTACAACCGGCTAAAAATCACCTCGTAAACCATTAGCCTCCAAGCCATCAACTCAAGCGCCATCACTAAACAGTTAAGTACGCTCCTCAAGGCATTCGTCTCCGCCCATTTCAAACTCACGACAAATGAGTAGGCGTTTATCGTAAATAGTACAAAGCATGGTTGCTCTATCTAATGCCGCACACCAGCCATGCTCTAAGCGCGCCATAGTCATTCCACCCCAAGTGTCATACTCAATAAAATGCTCCGGCACCCCTGTATCGGTTATCAAGAACACCTCTAATCGACAACAATTTGCTTTACAAGGAGAAAAGGGGACATCCATATACTTGACACCGCCATAGAAACCTTTTGGCCTCTTCTGAATTGT
>CAYZQH010000329.1:0-3283 GCA_964480055.1 uncultured Cellvibrionaceae bacterium | reverse complement strand
ATTTTGCTTTGCTAGAAATTAACCCCTTAGTGATTACTGAAGAAGGTAACCTTCACTGCTTGGATGGCAAAATTAATATTGATGGCAACGCTTTATACCGCCAGCCAAAAATTAAAGAAATGCATGATCCTAGCCAAGAAGACGAGCGCGAAGCGCACGCCGCTAAGTGGGAGCTTAACTACGTTGCGTTGGACGGTAATATCGGTTGTATGGTCAATGGTGCAGGCCTTGCCATGGGCACCATGGATATTGTTAAGCTACACGGTGGCCAACCAGCAAACTTCTTAGATGTAGGTGGTGGCGCCACTAAAGAGCGTGTTGTAGAAGCGTTTAAAATTATTCTTTCTGATGAAAACGTTAAAGCCGTATTGATTAACATTTTTGGTGGTATTGTACGCTGTGACTTAATTGCAGAGGGCGTTATCGGCGCGGTGAATGAAGTAGGGGTTAAGATCCCTGTGGTTGTTCGCCTAGAAGGTAACAATGCCGAATTGGGCACTAAGGTTCTGGCTGATAGCGGCCTTAATATTATCCCGGCCGACACATTAACCGGTGCGGCACAATCTGTGGTTAAAGCGGCGGAGGGTCAATAATGAGCGTTTTAATTAATAAAGATACCAAAGTATTGTGTCAAGGTTTTACTGGCTCACAAGGTACATTCCATTCAGAGCAAGCCATTGCCTATGGTACCAAGATGGTCGGTGGCGTTACTCCGGGTAAGGGCGGTCAAACTCATTTAGATTTACCGGTATTTAACACCATGGCCGAGGCGGTAGAAACCACTGGTGCTGATGCCTCTGTTATTTACGTGCCTGCGCCATTTTGTAAAGACTCTATCTTAGAGGCCGCTCATAGTGGCGTTAAGTTGGTAGTTTGTATTACTGAAGGCATCCCAACGTTGGATATGCTTGAGTGTAAAGTAAAATGTGATGAGTTAGGGGTACGTTTAGTTGGCCCTAACTGCCCAGGTGTTATTACGCCGGGCGAGTGTAAAATTGGCATTATGCCTGGCCATATTCATTTGCCTGGTAAAGTAGGTATTGTGTCTCGCTCTGGTACCTTAACCTATGAAGCGGTTAAGCAAACTACTGATTTCGGTTTTGGTCAGTCTACTTGCGTAGGCATTGGCGGCGATCCAATTCCTGGGTCTAACTTTATTGATATTTTGGCGTTGTTCCAAAATGATGATAAAACTGAAGCCATTGTTATGATTGGTGAAATTGGTGGTACTGCAGAAGAAGAAGCGGCAGCCTACATCAAAGAAAACGTCACTAAGCCTGTGGTTTCTTACATTGCAGGTGTTACCGCGCCTCCTGGTAAGCGTATGGGCCATGCCGGCGCTATCATCTCTGGCGGTAAAGGTACCGCAGACGAGAAATTTGCCGCGTTACAAGATGCTGGTGTTAAGACTGTTCGCAGCTTGGCAGATATTGGTAGTGCATTAAAAGAAGTTACCGGTTGGTAAGTTTTATGCGTTACCTAAAAAGCGGCCAAAGGCCGCTTTTTTTATACCTGGGCACCTCTAAAAATAGTAATTTTTGTTTGAGTGCAAGAAAGTACCGCCCGGAGAGCCGCAGTTTACGTACAGTAAATCACTCCACGCATCCATGCGCTTCACCCTACGGGCAGTATACTGTGCAAATTGATCCTTCAATTTGTGAGGAATCGAGGACGGAACTGACGCAGCAATCGAGTAAAAAGTGCATTTTTAGAGATGCCCACCTCAAATATGTGGTTAAAAATTTATGATTCAACTGTCTGCAGCAACGTTGCAACTGGGTACAAAAGTTTTACTTGAAGACGCAAGCCTTACCATTCACGCAGGGCATAAATTAGGGGTTATTGGCTCTAATGGCAGCGGTAAGTCCAGCCTATTTAAGGTGCTTTTGGGGGAGTTGCATGTGGACTCCGGTAATTTTGCTATCCCTAAGCATTGGGCTATCTCGCATATGGCACAAGAGGTCAATGCCGCTGCCACCACTGCGTTAGGTTATGTGCTTAGCGGGGATCAAGAGCTGGTTGAGGTGCGCCACGCGTTGGAGCAAGATACGGTTGAAGGTGAAGCGTTGGCTAAGCTCTATGAGCAATTAGAGGCCATTGACGGATACAGCGCAGACGCCAGGGCGCAACAGCTATTAAATGGCCTTGGGTTTAAGCCAGGCGATGAATTAAAAGCCGTTGATGATTTTTCTGGTGGCTGGCGAATACGCCTAAATTTGGCGCGGGCCTTAATGTGCCGGTCGGACTTATTGTTACTGGATGAGCCGACCAACCATTTAGACCTTGATGCCTGTATGTGGTTAGAGCGATGGCTTCAGTCGTATGCAGGTACACTGGTGATCATCTCCCATGACCGGGATTTTTTAGACAACGTGGTTGGCCAAATTATCAGTTTTGAACAAAAGAAATTGGCGATATACACCGGCGGTTACTCTGACTACGAGCGCCAAAAGGCGGCGCGATTGGCCGAACAAGAAGCAGCGTTTGGTAAACAGCAAGAGCGCATTGCTGAAATAGAAAATTTTGTGCGCCGCTTTAGAGCAAAGGCGACAAAAGCCAAGCAGGCACAAAGCCGATTAAAAGAGCTCGAGCGCATGGAAAAAATAGCGCCAGCCCATGTGGATTCGCCGTTTAATTTTCGCTTTATTAAGCCAGAAAAATTGCCAGAACAAATGATCAACATCACGCAAGCGGATGTAGGCTATGACGGCAAAGCGCTATTAAGCAGTTTGAATTTAAGTGTTTTAGGCAGTACGCGCGTTGCGTTACTTGGGGCCAATGGCGCTGGTAAAACAACCTTTATAAAATCACTGGCAGGTGTTGCGCCATTAGTCAGTGGTGAACGCGCAGAAGGCATGCATCTGCGGGTTGGCTATTTTGCCCAGCATCAACTTGAAGCTTTAGATTTACAGGCATCCTGTTTTTTACATCTACAAAGAATGACCCCAAACGCTACAGAGCAAGCAGTAAGAAATTTTTTAGGCGGCTATGATTTTCATGGCGACAGAGTTTTTGAGCCCATAGAGCACTTTTCTGGTGGCGAAAAGGCGCGCTTGGCATTGGCCATTTTAGCGTGGCAAAAACCGAATTTACTGCTGCTGGATGAGCCTACTAACCACTTGGACTTAGAGGTTCGCCATGCACTGACTGTGGCGCTGCAAGCTTTTGAAGGTGCCGTGGTAATGATCTCTCATGACCGCCATTTGATTAAAAATACGGTAGATCAATTCTGGTTGGTAGATCACGGTAAAGTACAAACGTTTGATGGCGATCTAGAGGATTA